>NZ_JBSFNE010000005.1:0-498618 GCF_053586935.1 Nonomuraea sp. NPDC003727 | reverse complement strand
CTGCGCCGCCGTCCCGGGCGCTGAGCACCGCCGTCCCGGGCGCTGAGCACCGCCGTCCCGGGCGCTGAGCACCGCCGTCCCGGGCTCGCCCGCCCTCCGCCGCGGAACGTCGGCGGAGGGCCGGGGCCGGGGGGCGGAGAGCGGGAGCCGGGGCTGGGGGGCGGAGAGCGGGAGCCGGGGCTGGGGGGCGGAGAGCGGGGGCCGGGGGCCGCCGGTCAGGACTCGGTGATGCGGCCGAGGCGCTCCATGGCCTCGATGTACTCCTCGACCATCTCGAACACCACGTCACGCGCGCTCTTGACCTGGTTCATCGCCCCGATGATCTGCCCGGCGGGGAAGGTCGCCAGCTCGGCCGCGTCGGACCTGCCGATGCGTCGCAGGGCGTCCGACACCAGCATGAACTGCAGCGGCATCGGCAGCGTGCCGGGCGAGTCCGCCGCCTCCCAGGCGTCGGTCCACTCGTTCCTGAGCAGCCTGGCGGGCTTGCCGGTCCAGCTGCGCGAGCGAACGGTGTCCCTGGAGGTGGCCGACAGGATGCGCCGCCTGGCCAGCTCGGGCGTGTCCGCCTCCTCGACGGTCAGCCAGATCGACCCCGTCCACACGCCTTCCGCGCCGAGGGCCATGCCGGCCGCCATCTGCCTGCCGCCGCCGATGCCGCCCGCCGCCAGGACCGGCACGTCGGAGCCGTCCGGCCCGGCGCCCCGCAGCGCGTCCACGGCCTGGGGGATCAGCACCATCGTGGAGATCTCGCCGGTGTGCCCGCCGGCCTCCGTGCCCTGCGCGACGACCACGTCCACGCCGACCTCGGCCTGCTTGACGGCGTGGCGGGGAGTGGAGGCGAGCGCGGCCACCTTCACCCCGTGCGCGTGGGCCAGCTCGACGACGTCGGCGGGGGGCGGGCCGAGCGCGTTGGCCAGCAGCGCGATCGGGTGCCGCAAGGCCACCTCGACCTGGGGCCTGGCGGTGGCGTCCGTCCAGCCGAGCAGCACCTTGCCGGGGTCGGCGTCGTCCGACAGCGGGGGTACGCCGTGCTCGGCGAGCAGGTTCTCGACGAACCTCCGGTGGCCCTCGGGGATCATGCCCTGCAGGCGGGAGACCAGCTCCTCGGCCGGGAAGTCGGCGCCCTCGTAGGAGGCCGGCATGACCACGTCGACGCCGTACGGCTTGCCGTCCACGTGGTCGTCGATCCACTTGAGCTCCATCTCGAGCTCTTCCGGGGTGAAGTAGAGGGCGCCCAGGACACCCATCCCGCCCGCGCGGCTGACCGCGGCGACGACGTCCCGGCAGTGGCTGAAGGCGAAAATCGGTAACTCGATCCCGAACAGGTCGGTGACTCGTGTCCGCATGGCCTGACCATACGATCGGGGCGAGGAAAACTGCAACGCGTTCTACTCTAGAACCTTCGGTCGGTCCCCCGCACCGAGTGGTCTCCGGCACGCGACGGACCGGCTCCCGCCCTCCGGCGGGAGCCGGTCGCGCGAACCGTCTACTTGCCGGGCTCCGGGTCGCGGGGCAGGCCGAGCATCCGCTCACCGATGATGTTGAGCTGCACCTCCGTGGTGCCGCCGTAGATGGTCATCGCCCTGGTCGCCAGCACCGCCCTGTTCCAGTAGCCGGCGTCGCCCAGCTTCATGTCCGCCGCCACGGTGGCCGCCTCGCCCAGCAGGTCCACCGCCTTCTCCGACACGTGCTGCGCGTGCGAGGTCGACAGCAGCTTCCGCACCGAGGCGTCGGCGCCGGGCTCGGCGCCCGCCAGCTGCTTGAGCGTCACCCTGAGCGACAGGGCGTCGATCGAGTGCCCCTCGCACACGACGGCGGCGACGGCCTGCTCCTCGACCGCCGTCAGCGGCCTGCCCAGCCGGGAGACCAGCCCGAGCAGGTCGGGCACCGAGGCGCCGGTCCCGCCGGAGCCCGACGACAGCGACACCCGCTCGTTGGACAGCGTGTTCCTGGCGACCTTCCAGCCCTCGCCGACCCGCCCGACCACCAGCTCGTCGGGCACGAAGACGTCGTCGAGGAACACCTCGTTGAACAGGTTTTCGCCGGTCATCTCGGTCAGCGGCCTGACCGTGACCCCCGGCGACTTCATGTCGACCAGGAAGTAGGTGATGCCCTCGTGCTTGGACCCGGCCGAGGAGGTGCGGGCGATGCAGATGCCCCATTCGGCGACGTGGGCGACGGAGGTCCAGATCTTCTGCCCGGACAGGGCCCAGCCGCCCTCCACCCGCGTGGCCTTCATCTGCAGGGAGGCGAGGTCGGAGCCCGCGCCGGGCTCAGAGAAGAGCTGGCACCAGATCAGCTCGCCGCTGAGCGTCGTGGGCAGGAAGCGCTCCTGCTGCTCGCGCGTGCCGTACGCGACGATGGAGGGCACCACCCACGCGCCGATGATCATGTTGGGTGTCCTGACCTTGGCCGCCTTGAGCTCCTGCTGGATGAGGATCTGCTCCAGCGGGGCCGCGTCACGGCCCCACGGCCTGGGCAGGTGCGGCATCACGAAGCCGGCCGCGGCCAGCGCCCGCCGCTGCTCGACGCCGTCGAGGGCGGCGATCTCGGCGATCTCCGCGGCGATCGAGGAACGCAGGGCCGCCGCCGAGTCCGGCAGCGCGATCTCCATGGGCCGCCGCACGCCGGACAGGGCCAGCGAGGCGACGGTGGCCGCCCACGACGACGAGGAGCCGAGCAGCGCCCTGAGGGTGAGCGCGCGCCGGTAGTAGAGGTGGGCGTCGTGCTCGAAGGTGTAGCCGATGCCGCCGAAGGTCTGGATCGCGTCCTTGGCGCACTGGACGGCCGCGTCGGGCGCCATGACGCCCGCGATGGCCGCCGCGTAGTCGAGCTCCTCGCCGCCGGCCCTCGTCGCGTCCCACACCGTGGCGCGCGCCTGCTCCAGCGCCACGAGCATGCGCGACAGCTTGTGCTTGATGCCCTGGAACTGCCCGATCGGCCGGCCGAACTGCACGCGCACCTTGGCGTAGTCGGCCGCCGCGCGCACGCACCAGGCCGCCAGCCCGGTCGCCTCGGCGCCCAGGATGATCGCCGCCAGGTTCCGCACGCCGACCCGGCCCAGCACCCTGTGGGCCGGTACGGTCACCCCGTCCAGCGTCACGGTGGCCACGGCCCTGGTGATGTCGAGCGACCTGACGCGCTCGACCTCGGCCTGCGCGGCGTCCACGGCGATCCACACGTCGCCGACGGGGAGCACGAGCACGTCGGCCATCGCGCCGCCGAGCACGTGCGTCGCCGTACCCGAGACGACCACGGAGTCGCCGCCCTCCGTGGGAGCGGCCGACAGCAGGCCGTCGCCGGTGAGAGCGGCCGACAGGGCCACGGCGCCGGTCAGCGAGCCGTCGGCGAGCCCCGGCAGCAGTTCGGCGCGCGCCTTCTCGGACGCGGAGGCGGCGATGGCGGCACTGGCCAGCACGGTCGGCACGAACGGGCCCGGCGCCATCCGCTCGGCCAGCGCCTCGACGGCGACGGCCGTCTCCAGCAGGCCGTAGCCGGAGCCCCCGAACTCCTCGGGCAGGTGCAGGCCGAGCAGCCCCTGCTCGGCCAGGCCCGCCCAGAACGGCGGACGCCCGTCTTCCTGGGACCGCACGACCTCGGCGGCCACGTTGCGCTCCGCCCAGCCTGCCACCGACTCGCGGAGCGCCTCGTGCTCCTCGCTCAACCCGATCGCCATGTCAGCCTCCTATGGTTCCCAGAACCATATTCTAGAGGATGCTTCTATGCCGAACGTAGGCCCTTCACCAGAGTGTTGAGATCGCGCCAGTGGCTCTTGCCGCTCTCCGGAATCGTCGCCAGCAGCATCGCGGGCTTCTTCTTGCCCGCCTCGACCACCGCGGCCAGCGCCTGCGACGAGCGCCGCTCGCCGTCGAGGGTGTAGTCGACCCTGAACCCGACGATCCAGCCCTTGCCCTTGGCCAGCTTCTGCGAGCCCGTCCAGGTGACCGTGCCGCCCTCGGGGTGCTGGGTGCGCAGCGACCAGCGGGCCGCCCTGACCGCGAGATCCCGGTAGTCGGCGCTGGTCCTGGGCTTGTCGGCGGTCACGGGCAGCGGCGCCGAAGCCACCATGGTGTGCGGGACCTCCGCCTCACCCACCCGCTGGGCGATCACGAAGGGCGCGAACGACCTGGCCGCCCACGGCTTGCCGAGCTTGGGGTAGCTGATGCCGGTCCGCTCGTCGACGACCGTGCCGATCACCTTGCTCGCCTTGCCCGGCAGCGCGGGGAAGGCGAGGCTGTCCGGCGCCGGCGCCGTGACCGCGTCCTGCACCCCCGGCGCCGCGGCGGGCCCGGCGTCCTGCGCCCGCTGCTGTTCGGCGCTGTTCGGCTGGTCGCCGGAGAACAGCGCGAAGATCGCGACCACCGCGAGCACGGTGGCGACCACCGCGGCCAGCAGGTAGACCACCTTGATCGGGATGTCGCCGACGCTGGTCATGAGCCGTCCGACGAACCCCCTGCGCGGCGGTGCCGGCGGCGGCCTGAACGGTCCGGCCGTCGGCGGCATGGGCACGCTGACGGTCTGGTCGGCCGGCGGAAGCTCCACTCGCTGGAAAGGAGTGGTGGGCGCGTCATAGGAGGGCTGATACGGCTCCTGTCCCGGATTGTGAGCCATGTTCCGAGGCTACGTGATCGACACTCTTCCTTGGACAGAATGTCATTCTGTATGGTCGCCCGCATGAGGGGCGCGGCGCGCGGCCGGGCGACGAGCTCACCGCGCGGCTGCTGCGCCACTGCGAGCCGCGCCTGGCGCGGCTCAAGCACCCCCGCGTGATCGAGTATCGCGCAAGCCTGCCGCGCACTCCCACAGGCAAGCTGAGCAGGCGCGACGTCAGGGAGACGTATCTTTCCCGGTGATTCGGGGAAGGTAACCGCGCATGAGGATGATCGTCGTGGGCACCGTAGCGACAGCTGTGCTCATCTCCGGCTGCACGGGCTCCATCTCGCGCTCGACGCCTGCGCAACCGACGTCGCCGCGGCCCAGCGCCGCCCCCACGACGGCCTCCGCCCTGGAGCTGGAGCATGCCTACGAGAAGGTCATCCAGGACGTGCTGCCGTCCATCGTGCAGATCAACACGCGCGCCGGCCTCGGCTCGGGCATCGTCTACGACACCGCGGGGCACATCGTGACCAACGCCCACGTCGTGGGCGAGGCGACCCAGATGGAGGTCACCCCGGCGACCGGCGGGGCCGCGCGCAAGGCCAGACTGGTCTCCTCCTTCCAGGCGGGCGACCTGGCGGTGATCAAAGTGGCCAACCCCCGGGGGCTGACCCCCGCCACGTTCGGCGACTCCGCCAAGGCGCGCGTCGGCCAGATCGTGCTGGCCATGGGCAATCCGCTGGGCTTCTCCGGCAGCGTCACCAACGGCATCGTCTCGGCGGTCGGCCGGACGATCAGCGAGCCGCAGAGCGACTCCGGCGGCACGGTCGCGACGATCGCCAACGCCATCCAGACCTCGGCCGCGATCAACCCCGGCAACAGCGGCGGCGCGCTGGTCGACATGTCCGGGCGGGTGATCGGCATCCCGACGCTGACCGCGACCGACCCCGAGCTGGGCAGCGGCACCGCGCCGGGCATCGGGTTCGCCATCCCCAGCAACACCGCCACCGACATCGCGGCGCAGATCGTGAAGGACGGCAAGGTCAGCAACTCGCGCAAGGCCGCGCTGGGCATCCTCGGCCGGACGGTGATCGGCCGCGGCGGCGCCGAGGCGGGCGTCGGCGTGGTCCGCGTCACCAGGGGCAAGAGCGCGGCCAACGCCGGGATCGAGGAGGGCGACGTGATCCTCTCGATCAACGGGACCGACACCCCGTCGATGGCCGCCCTCTCGGAGGTGCTGGCGACGCTGAAGCCGGGAGATCAGACCAAGGTCGAGGTGCTCAAGCAGGACGGCTCCACCGTCACGGTGAACGTGACGCTGACCGAGCTCACCGCCTGACCGAGCTCACCGCCTGACCGAGCTCACCGCCCGACCGGCAAGACGCCGATCAGCCGAGCCGTCAGAGCAGCCCCGCCACGTCCTCACGCGGCAGCGCCACGCCCCTGGCGTACGCGCGGGCGAAGTCCTGCTCGCCCAGCACCGCGCGCGCCCGTTCCCGCACCCGCGCGACGTCGCTGTCGCCGGGCAGCGCCATGCCGCGCAGCCCCTCGCCCACGCCCAGCAGCAGCGCCGCCCGCTCGTGGTCGCCGCGCAGGGCGGCCAGGCCCGCGAGCCCTTCCACCGCGATCGCCAGCGCGGGCAGGCTCTGCACGCGCAACGCCGCGGCGAAGGCCTCCTCGTGCCTGGACGCGGCGAGCTCGACGGCGCCGGAGTCCGCCGCGATCCGGCCGAGCGCGACACCGACGTGCACGGCCGTCAGCGACTCGCCGAAGGACCCGCTCGCCTGCCCGTCCCGCAGCACCTCCTCGTAGCGGCGGCGCGCGTCATCGAGGTCGCCGCGCAGCCTCGACACGTCGGCCAGGCCGCAGGCGGCCCTCGTGGTGCCCTCGAGTGCGCCCACCCCGCGGGCCAGCTCGGCCGCCTGCCGGAAGTCGGCCTCGGCCCTGTCGAGGTCGGCGAGGAGCAGCCATCCCTCGCCGCGCTGGCTCAGCAG
This sequence comes from Nonomuraea sp. NPDC003727, assembly GCF_053586935.1. Taxonomy (NCBI): domain Bacteria; kingdom Bacillati; phylum Actinomycetota; class Actinomycetes; order Streptosporangiales; family Streptosporangiaceae; genus Nonomuraea; species Nonomuraea sp. NPDC003727. The sequence goes on along the minus strand of NZ_JBSFNE010000005.1, from coordinate 492,028 downwards.
GTCGGCGATGTCCTCCTGCGCGCCGAGCTCACCGACCAGGCGCAGCGCCTCCTCGATCAGTTCGGTGAACCGCTCCCGCTGCCCGCGCCACGCGGCCACCCTGACCAGCTCCGACAGGGCCATCGCCATGCCGAGCCGTTCGCCGAGCGAGCGGAAGTAGTCGAGCGCGAGCCCGAACTCCCGCTCGGTCCCCTCCACGTCGCTCTCCATCAGATGGCAGAGGAACCCCCGCCCGACGTGCTTGAGGCCGTTCACCCAGGGGTCGGCGCTGGCCTGCACGCGCTCCATCATCACGCCGAGGAAGCCGTCCTCGACGGAGGGGCCGGCGAAGCTGCCCCAGAAGAACGACAGCTGGGGACGCTCGGCGATCAGGTCCGTCTCCCGCATCAGCCGCTTGGCCGCCTCCAGGTGCTCGCCGGCCGCGGCCGCGCTGGTCACGCAGATGACGTACTCGGCCTCGAGCCCGTCGGGCGGCCGGGTGCCGACGGCGGCCAGCAGGGCGCGGGCGGGCCGCACGCCGACGCCCCGGCGTCCGCGCAGCCACCAGTACGTCGACAGGTCCGCGAAGATCCGCAACGCCATGGCCGGGTCGTGCTCGGTGGCCCAGCCCAGCGCCGCCAGCAGGTTGTCGTGCTCGGGGTCGAGCCGGGCCGCCCACTCCAGCTGCTCGGCCCGCAGCAGGTGAGGGGCCGCCTCGCGCAGCAGGCCGCGGAAGTAGGCGGCGTGCGCCCCGCGGCAGCGGGCCTCCTCGCCTGCCTCGTCCAGCCGTTCGGCGCAGAACGCGCGGATCGTCTGCAGCATCCGGTAGCGGTCGCCGACCAGCTCGACCAGCGACTTGTCGGCCAGCCCGGTGAGGAGTTCGACGGTGTCCGCCGAGCCGCAGACCTGCTCGGCCGCCTCCAGCCGGGCGCCGTCCGCGAACACCGTCAGCCGCCGGGCCACCTCCCGCTCCCTCTCGTCCAGCAGGCCCCAGCTCCACTCGACCACCGCGCGCAGCGTGCGGTGCCGTGGCTCGGCCGTACGGCTGCCGCGCGACAGCAGCCCCAGCCCGCCCTCCAGCCTGGCCGCGACCTCGGCCACCGACAGCGAGCGCAGGCGGGCGGCGGCCAGCTCGATCGCCAGCGGCAGGCCGTCGAGTGCCGCGCAGATCCGCCACACGTCGGGGCGGTTGCCCTCCCCCACCGCGAACCCCGGGCGCACCGCGGCCGCCCTGTCCTCGAACAGGTGGACGGCGGGCGAGCCGGCGAGCGGGGGGACCGGCCAGACCCGCTCGCCCGTGATGCCGAGCGCCTCCCTGCCGGTGGCCAGGACCCGCAGGTCGGGGCAGGCGGTGAGCAGGCGGTACGCGAGCCCGGCCGCCGCCTCGACGACGTGCTCGCAGTTGTCGAGGACGAGCAGCATCGCCCGCCCCGCCAGCGCGCCGACCAGGCGGTCGGCGGGGTCCGGGACGTCCTGGCCGACGCGCAGCCCCAGCCTGGTGAGCACGGCCTGCGCCACGTCGCCGCCCTCGGGCAGCGCGCCGAACTCGACGAAGCCCACCTCGCCGGGCACCGTGGCCGCGGCCTCGACGGCGAGCCTGGTCTTGCCCGCGCCGCCCGGACCGGTCAGCGTGACCAGCCGGGACCGCTCCAGCAGGCCGCGGACCGCGGTCAGGTCGTCCTCCCTGCCGACGAAGCTGGTCAGCTGCGCGGGCAGCGCGGCGCGCGACCCCCGCTCGGAGGGCGGCGCGGCACGCGGACCCCACACGGGAGGCCCTGCGGCACCGGAATCCCGGGCGAGGGGAGGCGCGGCGCCCTGGCCCCGCTCGGCGGGCGGCGGCGCGGTGGCCTGGCGTGGCGGGGGCGCGCCGCCGCCCGGCGTGTGGAGCTCGCCGCGCAGCGCCGCCAGGTGGATCTCCCGCAACTCCGGCGAGGGGTCGACGCCCAGCTCGTCGGCCAGGGTCCGGCGCGCGTCCTCGAAGGCGGCCAGCGCCTCGGCCTGCCGTCCCGTGGCGTACAGGGCCCTGATGAGCTGGCCGCGCAGCCGCTCCCTGACCGGGTGGGCGGCCACCAGCTCCTGCAGTTCGGCCACCAGCCCCCGGTGTCGCCCGAGCTCGAGATCGGCCTCCACGCGGTCCTCCGTGGCGCCGAGCCGCGCCTCCTCGAGCCGCGCCACCTGGGCGGGCGCGAACGGCGCCGCGCGCACGTCAGCCAGCGCGGGCCCGCGCCACAGCCGCAGCGCCTGGCCGAGCAGCTCGGACCGCTCGGCGGCCGAGAGCGTGGCACGCGCCTCGCGGACCAGGCGTGCGAAGCGGTGGGCGTCGACCTGCTCGCGGTCCACGGCCAGCAGGTAACCGGCGGGGTGGAACTCGATCGGGGTGTCCAGGGTCCTGCGCAGCCGGGAGATCTGCGACTGCAGCGCGTTGGTCTCTCCGCTCACGGCCTGCTCGCCGTACAGGCCCTCGATGAGCCGCTCGGTGGGCACGATCCTGCCCGCGTCGAGGATCAGCAGCGCCAGCAGGGCGCGCAGGCGGGCGCCGGCGACGGTGATCGCCTCGCCGTCGGCTCGCCGCGCCTCGACGGGCCCGAGGATCCCGAACCTGGTCACTCGGCCTCGTACGGCAGGTCAGGGGCGAACGAGCGGGCACGGCAAGGGGGATGTCCCGCCCCATCGGTCATGAACGCGGCCATAGCCCGACGATGCTATCGAATCACGGTGTGCGCGCCCGGCCCGTGCGCCAGGCCCATGCCGCGATGCCGACCCTGTTCTTCACGTCGAGCTTGCGCTGGATGCTCGCGATGTGGTTCTTGACCGTACCGGGCGACAGGAAGAGCTCCTCGGCGATCTCGGCGTTGGTCCTGGCCTGCGCGACGAGACGGGCGACCTCGATCTCCCTGCCGGTGAGCCCGGCGTCGTCCAGGACCGCGCCTGGCCGCTCGGCCCCGCGCAGCAGGCCCACCGTGAGCTGCGGGCTGATCAGCACGTCGCCGCTCATCGCGGCCCGCACCGCCTCGACGAGCAGCGTGGGCCCCGAGCGTTTGAGCACGAACCCCGCGGCGCCGTGGCGCAGCGCCGCCCGCGCGTACTCCTCCTGCCCGAACGTCGTCACGACCACCACGTGGATGCCGGTCTCCGCCAGCGCCCGCGTGACCTCGATGCCGTCGGCGCGGGGCATCCTGATGTCGGCGAGCACCACGTCGGGGCGGATCGCGAGCGCGGTCTCGACGGCCGTGACGCCGTCGGCCGCCTCGGCCACCACGGTCATGTCGGGCTGCGCGTCGAGGACGAGCCGGAACGCGCTCCTGATGCCTTCCTGGTCGTCGGCGATGAGGATCCGGGTGGGCACGCCGTTCATCGTGCCAGAGGCAGGCGCGCCACCAGCGACCACCCTCCGGGTACGGCGGCGGCCCGCAGCGTCCCGCCCATCGCCTCGACCCGCTCGGACAGCGACGGCAGCCCGAACCCACCACCCCCGGCCCGCTCCTGCCCGCCGGCGGCCGTCCTGCCCGGACCCGCGTCCGGCTCCCCGCCGCGTCCCGCCTGGTCGCGAGCCGCGTGCCGGTTCCCGCCGCGTCCCGCGTCCCGAGGCGCAGGCCGGTCCGCGGCTCCGTCGTCGGCCACGATCACCACGAGCGTCCCGCCTTCCACCCGGACGGCGACGTCCACCCTGGTGGCCTCGGGGGCGTGCCGCCGGACGTTGGTCAGGGCCTCGACGACGATCCGGTAGGCCAGCCCTGCCACCTCCTCCGGCACCTCCATGTCGGGGACGGCCAGCTCCACGCGGGTGGGCCCGGCTGCGGTGAACCTGCCCGCCAGGTCGGCGAGCCCGGTCAGGCCCGGACTGTCGTGCAGTTCCAGCACCGTGCGGTCCAGCGTCGCCATCGCCCGCAGCCCCGCCCGCTCCACCCGCTGGAGCGCCGCCAGCGCCTGGGCGGGCTCGACGGCCCCGACCACCTGCCCCGCCTGTGCCTGCGCCACCATCTCGCTGACGTCGTGGGCGACGAAGTCGTGCAGGTCCCTGGCCAGGCGCAGCCGCTGCCCGGCCCGCTCCTCCTCGACGGCCCGCACCCGCCGGGTGTCGAGCGAGCGCAGGTAGATCCCCACACCTGCGGCACCGCACACGCCGATTCCCCAGAACGCGCACATGCCCAGGCCCTCCAGCGGGGAGACGGGCACCAGGTAGCGCAGCAGCCACGTGGCGGCCGCCAGACCCGCCGCCACGCCGGACGGCACGGCCTGCCGTACGGGGGCCCACCGGGCGATCAGGCCGACCAGCGCGGTCAGCACGAGGCTCTCGACCAGCCCCATCAGGTCCTCGCCGCGGCGCGGGCCGGTGATCGCGTACCAGCAGGTGACCGCCAGGGAGAGCCCCGCGGCGACGGAGGCCGCCACCGGCAGGTGCGCACGCCTGCCGCCGGGGACCGTCCACACCAGCGCCCCCACCGCCGCGATCAGCGGCACCACCCAGAATTCCACGGCAGCAACCATACGGAGGATGTGCCGTTCGGCACCCCGCACGCCCTCGCGGACCGCACGACCTGCCGAACGGCACATGGTCCCGCACCGGGTGGCGGCCCGAGGGTGGAGGCATGACAAGGATCATCTCCAAGGCGGGCCACGCGGCGGCCGCCTGGTCCGCCGGTTACGCGGTGCTCGGGGTGGCCTGGGCGCTGGGCGCGCCCGGCTTTCCCTGGGGCGCGAGCGACCCCGATCCCGACGGCGCGCTCTCCCTCCTGGCCGGGCTGACCCCCGACCCGGGCGGCTGGTGGATCGCCGCCTTCGCGCTGCTGTGCGCGGCCACGTCGGTGGCGCTCGTCCGGGGGCGCGGCGGGATCCCGCTGGTGGTGGCGTGGCCGCTGGCGGCCTTCCTCGTCCTGGTGGTCCCGGACTCCCGGCTCATGATGGGCGTCGCCTACACGCCGCTGCTGAGCGTGGCCGTCTTCCTCGACGGCCCGTGGGGCCAGGTCGGCCTCGCCGACGCCTGGCCGTGGCCGGTGCTCAACCAGCTGCTGTGCGCCCTCGGCGGGGCCCTGCTCGCCGCGGCGGCCGTGGCGGCCCAGCGCCGCCGCCGCGACGCGTGCGTGGCCTGCGGCCGCACCGATCAGGCCGGCGGCTGGACCGGTCCCGCCGCGGCCGCCCGATGGGGGCGGACGGCCGTCGCCGTCGCCGTGGCCGTCCCGCTGATCTACAGCGCCACCCGGTGGGCGTGGGCGCTGGGCATCCCGGTGGGCGTCAGCGAGAGCTTCCTGGTGGAGGGTGAGAAGGACGCGCCCGGCATCTGGCTGGCCGGTGCCTACCTGGCGACCTTCGGCGCTCTCGGCGCGGTGCTCACGCTGGGCCTGGTGCAGCGCTGGGGTGAGGTCTTCCCGCGCTGGATGATCGGTCTGCGGGGCAGGCGGGTGCCGCCGCTTCTGGCCATCGTCCCCGCCACCCTCGTCGCGGCCATCGTGATCATGGCGGGGCTGACCTACATCAGGCGCGCGCTCGCGGGCGCCTTCGCCATGGACATGTGGGGCGCGTGGCTGCCGGAGTGCTTCTGGCCGGTCTGGGGAGCGGCCCTCGCCGCCGCCGCCCTCGCCTACGGCCTGCGCAGGAGGGGCCGCTGCGCCCACTGCGGGCGCGGTGCCGTGGCCGCGGCCCGCAGCACGATCGTGATGTAGAGGACCTGCTCGGGGATCCGCTGCCACAGCGGCGTGGCGGCCTTGCCGCCGAAGGGGATGCCGGCGACGGCGGCGTAGATGTTGGCCGGCAGCAGCAGCACGAACAGCAGCGCCAGCGCGATCCCCGCGGCCCACCGGGTCGAGGGGATCACCAGCCCGAGCGCGCCGAGCAGTTCCAGCACGCCGGTCACGTAGACCATCAGGCTGGGGAAGGGCACGAACGGCGGCACGATCCCCACCATGTCCGCGTGGTTGGGCATGACGGTGACGCCCGCGGGGACGAAGTGCGCGCTGGCGGCCACCACCAGCATCACGGCCATGCCGTGCGCGGCGGACGCGGCCCAGGTGTGGAAGCGGCTGACGCCGAGGGCGCCCAGCAGGCGGAAGACAAGCGTGCTCGCGGCGAGAACGATCAGGACGATCACGATGAGCTCCTCTCTCATTGGATAGTGATGCTATCCAATGAGAGCCGACGGGGCAACACACCTGGCGCCTGGAACGGAAACGGCCCGGTCCCCTCATCGGGAACCGGGCCGGCGGGGCTCTGCCCTCACGCGGGACCCAGGGGCGGAAACGCGAAACGGCGGTGTCCACATGGACACCGCCGTCGCTCAGCAGCGCGTCACTCGCCACGACTCTCCGAGAGCCGTGGCCGCGTGACGCCAGATCGGTGGAGGTGGCGGGAATCGAACCCGCGTCCTTCAACCCCAAGGCAGGGCTTCTCCGGGCGCAGCCTGCTTAACGTTTTCTCAGCCCCGGCGCTCACGCAGGCGCGTCGCCGACAGGCTCAGCCACTGTTTGGTTTCCCGCTCTCCCCCGTGGCCGGGTCGAGCGGTTGAGCCTTCTCACGATGCCAGATCCCGAGCCGAAGGCATGCCCGGGCTGACAGAGGTTTCGCTACTTAGGCAGCGAGAGCCAGGGAACCCTGGCTGACCTCAGTGCGCTTAGAGTTGGCACTTGTTGGTTGCGGTCACAGGATTAACGAGGTTATGTCCGCAGTCCTCGGCCCGCTTCTCCTGACTTGCAAGGTCAAAGTCGAAACCGATCACCCCCCTGTTCAGTTGTCAACACGGCCGCGAACGGCCGTGCAACATGAAGATACATGTGACAACACGGCGAACGCCAACCCAATTCCCGGGCGAACCCCCGGAGGCGCGCACAATGCGAGACACCCCCGGGGGTGACCGGCAGGGTAGCGCCGGTCCGGACGGCAGGACTTCCCCCGAGATGAAGTCCTTCTCATCGCGACGACCAGGTCCGCAACCCCCCGATCAGGCCTGGTCACTCAGGAAGACGCAGCCGGGCCCCCCCATGGTTGCTCTGCGTGACTAAGTCTTTACGCAGGGTCGCGCATCGCCGAGAAGAAGCGGCCCGCGTAGGCGGCCGGGTCGGCGTTCTCGGCCAGGACGGCCACGGCGACATCGCCCTGCCATCCCACGAACCACGCCTGCTTCTCGTCCTTGCCGGTGACGGGGGCGGTGATGCCCGCGACCGGCTCGCCGCCGGTGGCCGCGGCGGTCGCCGTACCCGAGGTGACCCCGGCCCGCATCATCGCCTGCAGCGCCGGCAGCGTCTTCGGGTCGATCGCCACGCTGGGCGGCGGCGTGGCGGGCAGCACCTCGGCGGCCGGGTCGGGCGTGGCCGGCTTGACCACCAGCAGCGGCGGATGCCAGGTGCCCTTCGCGACGGCCCCCGCGACCAGCGCCATCGCCAGCGGGCTCACCTCGACGTTCTGCCCCGCGATGGCCTTCGCCTTGTCGGCGTCGGAGTCGAGCTTGGCCATCTTGCCGCTGAACGACTTCAGCGGCAGCTTCCACGGCTTGCCGATGCCGAAGTCGGACGCGGCCTTGGCCAGGTCGGCCTCGGTGACCCGGCGCGCGAGCGAGGCGAGCGCGGTGACGCAGCTCCTGGCGAAGCTCGACTGGAAGTTCTGCGTGGTGGCGGCCGCCAGCCCCGCCTGCTCGAACCTGGCCCCGCCGACCGTGCGCTCGGCGGGACAGGCGAGCCGCTGGCTCGGCTTGACGCCCTTCTTCAGCAGCGCCTGCGCCGCGATGATCGAGAAGGCCGTGCCCGCCGGATACTTGCCGGCCAGCGCGTCCTTCTCCTCGTTGAGGTTGGAGGAGGCGCTCACCGCCAGCACCTCGCCGGTGGAGGCCTTGACCGCGACCAGGGCCGCCGACCTGGTGCCGGCCAGCGCCGTCTCGGCCGCCCCCTGGACCGAGCTGTCGATCGTGGTCTCGACCGGGGCGTTCGGCCGGCCCGGCCACTTCTTCAGCTCGGCGACCTGCTCGCCCGTCTTGAGATCGAGCGTGATCACCGACGTCTGCGTGGAGCCGGTCAGGTGGTCCTGGTAGGCCTTCTGCAGCCCGGTCAGGCCGACCGAGTCACCCGCCCGCTGGGGGCCGCCCAGCTTCTGCTCGGTCTCGGCGGTCAGCGCGCTCACGATGCCGACGACCTGCTCGGGCGGCGCCGGCGCGACCGGCATCTCCTGCTCGTCGATGGTCACGCCGGGGATGGCCTCCAGCTTCGACTGGAGCTGGAGGTACTTCACCCGGCCGAAGTGCACCAGCGGCACGAAGTCGCTCGGCGGCGCCGACCTGATCCGGCTCAGCAGCCGGTCCTGGGCGAAGCCGGTGAGCTTGGCGAGCTGCTCGCCGACCTTCTCCGCGTTGTCACCCAGCGTGGCGGGCGTCACCCCCGCGACGTACAGCGTCGCGTTCTTCTGCAGCGGGTCGCCGGTGCGGTCGAGCACCGAACGGCGCGACTCCGGCTCCGGCTTGACCGCGAACCGCTGCCCCTCGTGCAGCTGCGGATGGATGACACTGGGCGACCAGCGCACCTTCCACACACCGTCGACCAGGTGCAGCGGCAGCCGGCTGGTGTACTCCCACAGCGAGTTGTTCTCGCCCAGGTCGACCTCGGCGGTGAAGTCGGCCGTGGACTCCTCGCCGTTCTGGGTCAAGTTCTTGATCTTGAACCGGAAGGAGGCCGCGTCGAGGTGGACGCGGGTGTCCTCCAGCGCCTTGGCGACCACCTTGGGGTCACCGTCGGTACGGCCGGCCGCCAGCGCGTAGTCGCCCGACTGCCAGCCGACGAGGAAGTCACGCACGGCCTCGTGCGCCGAGGGCTCCTCGAAGCACCCGGTCAGCGTCGTGCTCGCGACCGCCATCGTGACAGCCGCGGCCAGGACTCTGCGAACCTGAGGTCTCATCGGTTGCGCTGGCGGATCGCCCGGGCCATCTCCCGCTTGTCCTGCTGTTCCTTCAAGGTCTGGCGCTTGTCCCAGTCCTTCTTGCCGCGCGCGAGCCCGATCTCGATCTTGGCTCTGCCGTCCTTGAAGTACAGCGACAGCGGCACGATCGTCAGCCCGCCCTCCTTGACCTTGGCGGCGAGCTTGTCGATCTCCTTGCGGTTGAGCAGCAGCTTGCGCTTACGGCGGGCCGCGTGGTTGGTCCACGTCCCCTGGGAGTACTCGGGGATGTGGACGTTGAGCAGCCACGCCTCGCCGTCGTCGATGGAGGCGTAGCCGTCGATGAGCGACGCCTTGCCCGCGCGCAGCGACTTGACCTCGGTGCCCTGCAGCACCAGACCCGCCTCGAAGGTGTCCTCGACGTGGTAGTCGTGGCGGGCACGCTTGTTCTGGGCGATGAGCTTGCGCCCGGTCTCACGTGGCATGCTTCGACCTTACCCGGGTTCGTCAGACCCTCAGGTAACGGCGAAGCGTTACGAAGGACGCGAGCACACAGATCACCACGCCGATGATCATCGTGAGCGTGATGACCCACGCCACGTCGTTCCAGCCGAGCTGGCTGTTGGCGGCGAACGCCGAGGTCGTCCCCTCGAACAGGAAGACCTTCGCCACGATCAGCATGACGGCCGCCACCACGCCGCCGACCAGGCCCGCGATCATGCCTTCCATCACGAACGGCAGCTGGATGTAGATGTTGGAGGCGCCGACCAGCCGCATGATGCCCGTCTCCCTGCGCCGGTTGAACGCCGAGAGCCGCACCGTGTTGCCGATCAGCAGGATCGCCGCGAGCACCAGGATCAGCGCCACCGCCAGCGCGGCGTAGCGGAGCTTCTCGAGCATCCCGAAGAAGCTCTCGAGCTGGGCCCGCTGGTCGACGACCGTCGAGATGCCCTTCATCCCCTGCGCGGCGGCGATCACCGGCTGGTACTTCTCGGGATCCTTCAGCTTGACCCGCAGCGACTCGGGCATGTCGTTGACGTCGACGACCTGCGCCAGGATCGACGAGGCCGACTGGGTCCGCTTGAAGTTGTCGAAGGCCATCTTCTGGGTCTCGTAGGTGACCTCCTGCACGTCGGGCAGCGCCTTCAGTTGCTGCTGCAACTGCTCACGCTCGGCCGCGCTGACACCCTTCGGCGACGCCTTGCAGTTGGGGAAGGGAGAGTCCTTCTTGCACAGGTAGACCGAGATCTCGACCTTGTCGAACCAGTAGTCCTTCATCAGGGAGACCTGCGCGCTGATCATCAACCCGACGCCTAGCAGCGCCATGGCGACAGCCACGGTGACGATCACCGCGATTGTCATGGTCAGGTTGCGACGGAGGCCGATCCAGACCTCGGAGAGGATGAAGTTCGCCCGCATGTTCTGCCTATAACTCCTGTCAGTACGCCTGGCCGTAGACGCCACGCGACTGGTCGCGGACGATCTTGCCGTCCTCCAGCTCCACGACCCGCTTCCGCATGGAGTCGACGATGGCGGCGTCGTGCGTCGCCATGACGACAGTAGTGCCGGTCCTGTTGATCCGGTCGAGCACCTTCATGATGCCGATGCTCGTGGCGGGGTCGATGTTGCCCGTCGGCTCGTCGGCGAGCAGGATCATGGGCCGGTTGACGAACGCGCGAGCCATCGCGACCCGCTGCTGCTCGCCACCGGACAGCTCGTCGGGCATGCGGTGTGCCTTGCCCTCCAGACCGACCAGCTCGATCACCTCGGGTACCACCTTGCGGATGAACCGCCGCGGCTTGCCGATGACCTCGAGCGCGAACGCCACATTCTCGTAGACGTTCTTGTTCGGGAGCAGCCGGAAGTCCTGAAAGACGCAGCCGATACGGCGGCGCAGGTGCGGCACCTTGAAGTTGGACAGCCTCGCGAGATCCTTCCCGGCGACATGGATGGCGCCGGAGTTGGGCTTCTCCTCCTTGAGGATCAGCCGCAGGAAGGTGGACTTCCCGGATCCCGAGGGACCGACGAGGAACACGAACTCGCCCTTGTCCACGTCTACAGACACGTGGTCGAGAGCGGGCCTGTTCTGGTTCGCGTAGACCTTGGTCACATTTTCGAAATGGATCACGAGCGCATCACGACGTGCCAGTCTAGGGGTCGGGACGGAAGCGAGGGTGGCACATACCCACTTCCTGCCGCCCGCCAGCGGGGACGCCCGTCTTTACTGATGATCGACGTTCCGCTTGGCTGCAGGACAGTCTAGGGGGAAGACTGGCATGGAACGTCCATAACGGAAACAAAACGATTTCGTTGCCTGAGAACCGTCTACAGTGGATGGTGACATGAGTTGCGAACACCTCGTCTGCGCCCAGTGCGCGCACCCCGTCATCGAGGGACGCTGCGCGCTGTGCCGCGCCAATCGTGAGCGCATGCACCAGCACGGGATCTCTCCGATGCTGATCCTCATCGCCCTGCTGACCTTGCTGTTCCTCGCGCTCGCGCTCCAGCACGTGGTCGGCTGACCCTCCGGTACGGCAGGCCGCCCCGGGCGCGCGGCATCGCCCGACGCATGCGCGGACGCGCCACGCTTCAGCACGGCACCTTCGCCATGCTTCCGCCCGGCACCTTCGGCACGCTTACGCACAACCCCTTCGCCACGCTTACGCACGACCCCTTCGCCACGCTTCGCACGACCCCTTCGGCACGCCTGAGACGGCTCTACCGGGCCTCACCGCGACCGTGCCGGCACCGCGCGGCCTGCGAGCCGCCGCGCCCGTACGCCACCGCCACGCACCCGCCACCCATGCACTCGCGCCCGCACGGCCCCGAGGCGGCTGGGCGGGACGAAGGCAGGCGCCGCACCACTCGCCCGCGCGTCCCCGTCCGAGCGAGTCACGCGCCGTGAGTTCGGCCCACGAGGCGACGAATGTGAGGCGACACGCGTGGGGATCGACGCGCGTGAGGACCGACGCGCGTGAGGACCGACGCGCGTGAGCAGACACCCGTATCGACGCACGTGAAGTGACGCGCGTAAGGATCGACGCGCGTGAGGATCGACGCCTGTTGAGGGGCGCCGTGACGGCGGGAAGGGGCGCCGCTCGAGGAGCGTCCCTTGGACAGGCGCCCGCCGGTGAGCACGGGGGCGCCCTCCCGTGCGTGCCGTGAAGACGCAGCCACGGGAACGCGGGCGGCTAGGCTTCCGCGGTCTCCTGGCGGCGCATCCAGCGGATCTCGCTCTCGATGAAGTCGTCGAGGTCGCCGTCGAGCACCGCCGACGGGTTGCCCGCCTCGTGACCCGTGCGCAGGTCCTTCACGATCTGGTACGGGTGCAGCACGTAGTTGCGGATCTGGGTGCCCCACGACGTCGTCGAGGCGCCGCGCAGCTCCGACATCTTCTCCGCCTCCTCCTGCCGCTTGCGCTCGAGCAGCTTGGCCTGCAGCACGTTCATCGCCGAGGCGCGGTTCTGCAGCTGGGAGCGCTCGTTCTGGCAGGAGACCACGATCCCCGTCGGGATGTGGGTGATGCGCACCGCGGAGTCGGTGGTGTTGACGCCCTGGCCGCCGGGACCGCTGGAGCGGTAGACGTCGACGCGCAGGTCGTCCTCGTTGATCTCGATGTGGTCGGTCTGCTCGACGACGGGCACGATGTCGACGCCGGCGAACGAGGTCTGGCGGCGGCCCTGGTTGTCGAAGGGGCTGATGCGGACCAGGCGGTGGGTGCCGTGCTCGCCGCGCAGCGTGCCGTAGGCGTAGGGCGACTTGACGGTGAACGTCGCCGACTTGATGCCCGCCTCCTCGGCGTAGGAGGTGTCGTAGACCTCCGTGGCGTAGCCCTTGCGCTCGGCCCAGCGCAGGTACATGCGCAGCAGCATCTCCGCCCAGTCGGCCGCGTCGACGCCGCCCGCCTGCGAGTTGATGGTCACGAGCGCCTCACGCGCGTCGTACTCGCCCGACAGCAGCGTGCGGACCTCCATCGCGCCGATGTCGGAGCGCAGCGCGGCCAGCTCCTTGTCGGCCTCGGCCCTGGTGTCGGCGTCGTCCTCCTCGGCGGCCAGCTCGAACAGGACGCTCAGGTCGTCGATCCTGCGGCCGAGCGCCTCGACGCGGTTGAGCTCGCCCTGCAGGTGGGACAGCTTGCTGGTGACCTTCTGCGCCTGCTCAGGGTCGTCCCACAGATCGGGCGCGGCGACCTGCTGCTCCAGCTCCTCGATCTGCTTGCGCATGGAGTCGAGGTCGAGAACGTCCTGAATGCTCCGCAGCGTGCCCGCGAGCGCGTTGATCTCTTCTGCCGGATCGATGTCTGCCACGTCTACCAAGGGTACGCGACCTGTGCGCACCCCATAACATGGCCAGGTGCGTGCATACGGGTGGCGGGGATGGCCGGCTCTCGCCGTCGGCCTGCTGGCCGCGGTGACGGGCTGTTCCGGCTCTGCCGCTCCCGAGCCCTCGCCGGTGGCGGCCACCTCGTCCGTCAGCGCCGTTCCCACCACCGCTCCCGGCGTGTCGCTGAGCGAGGCGGCCAACGCCTTCAACGAGTACGTCCTCACCGACAACCTGCTGCGCGCCGCCGGCGACAGGCGGCTGGCCAGGGAGATCACCCGCGACGGCCGCACCGATCTGGTCAACGCCGAGTACGCCTCCACCCGCGACAGTCCGGTCCGCTACACCTGGGGCACGCCGTCCTTCCTCGTGCCCCGGCTGCGTCCCGACGAGCCGTTGTGGTTCACCGCCGTCGTCCCGCGCGGTGACCAGACCGCCGTGCTCACCTTCGCCAAGGGCACCGACTGGCGGCTGAGCTCGCTGTCACTGCTGTTCCCCGGGCAGAAGCTGCCCGAGGTCAAGCGCGACGCGGCCGGCTACGCCGAGGTCGTCGGTCTCGACGACCAGAGCGTCCAGATCAGCCCGCGATACGTCGCCCCGCTCCACGCCACCATCGCCGAACGCGGCCCGGCGGGCATCGCGGCCAACCTCGTCGCGCCCGGCCCCTACACGACCGAGACGGCGACGGCGATCGCCGACAACCGGAGGACCGCCAAGACCGACGGGTTCCGCTACGACTCGATCTTCAGCGCGGCCGAGTACCCCGTCTACGCGCTGCGGACCGCCGACGGCGGCGCGCTGGTCCAGTACTCCCTGCTGCGCACGACGTCGATGAACAACATGCTGTTCGTCAGCCCGTACCTGCCCGTCCCGCCTTCGGGACGGTGGGCGCTGACCGGCTCCTACCGGCAGACCCTGAAGATCTACGAGACGCAGCAGTACGTCGCCGTGGTGCCGCGCGCCGCCGCGGCCACGGTGGTGGGCTACGACGGCGCGATCACGCGGGCCACCGGCAGCTGAGCTCGTCCGCGCCGTCGCCACGGTCAACGGGTGACGACCGCCGTCACCAGGGCGAAGGACAGATACCTGCCCTGGTCGGCCTCCAGCATCGCGATGGTCCGCTCCGCGGCGTCCCTGTCGGTGGCGCCGTGCTCCAGGCAGGCGCGTGTCCACAGCAGCCAGTCGTGCCAGCCGCCGGGCTGCAGGCGTGCCGAGGTCACGGTGACCAGCTCGGTGATCTCCCACTGGAAGCGCCACCACTCGGCGGTGTGCCAGGCGATGGCCTCCCACCCGACCAGCTCCTTGATGTGCGGCGGGATGGCGCCCATGTCGCGGACCTCGCGGGTCATGCCGGGGGTGGCGATCCCCAGCCGGCCGCCGGGTTTGAGGAAGCGGGTGATGTAGGCCAGGTAGCTGTCGGCGGTGCCGAAGTACTCGTAGGCGTCGATGCTCACGACCGCGTCGAAGGACTCCTTCTCGAACGGCAGCGCGTGCGCCTCCGCCCCGACCGCCTTCACCTGGCCGGCCACGCCCGCCTCGGCGAAGACGGCCTCGGCCTTCTCCGGGGCGATCCACAGGTCGGCGGCCACGACGTCCACGCCGAACTCGCGGGCGAGGAACACCGAGGTCGCCCCCATCCCCGACCCGAGGTCCAGGACCCGCATGCCGGGCTTGAGGTCGAGGTCGCGGGACAGGTCCTCGAGCAGCCACAGCGGGTTGGGGCCCATGTCCAGGCCGACCAGCCATGCGGGGTCGTAGCGGGAAGAGAGCGGGTAGTCGTCGGGGCGCACGAGGGCGCGAAGCGCTGTCACAGCCTGTCATGACAGCACGGCGAGCCGGACACCGGCAAACCCGTGTTCCACTCCGGGGATGGGCGCGGGTCAGGGGGTTCTGCGGTAGCGCGTCATCGGGCCGAGCAGGCCGGGCACCGACTCGAAGGCGGTCATGCCGAGCCGTTCGACGACCGCGACGGAGGCGGCGTTGCCCTCGTCGATCTCCGCCAGCACCTCGGGAAGGCCGAGGTCGCCGAGCGCGTGCTCGACGACGGCGCGGGCCGCCTCGGTGGCGTAACCCTTGCCCCAGGCGCCGGGTGCCAGGCTGTAGACGATCTCGGGGCCGAGGTCCTCCAGCGGCCGGAGCCCTGCCGTACCCACCAGATCGGTTCTGCCCTTCTCCCGCACCAGCCACAGGCCGTACCCGTCGGTGGCGAAGCCGCGGACGCTCTCCTCGATGACCTCGGTGACCTCGGCCGGCGACAGGACGGCCCCGTCGAACAGGAACCGCCGCACGTCCGGGTCGGTCCAGTGGACGAGCAGCTCCGCGTGCTCCTGGGGGCGCACCGGGGTCAGGGTGAGGCGATCGGTCACGAGAGTGTGGTCCACGCCCGCCAGGCTATCGGGGCGCCCGGTCGCGCTCATGTCCTTTTTGACGGCGGCCGAACGCCCCATTATTGACAACGACACATGGAGAAAAGATACAATCGGAGTTGTAGGTTTCCTCTTGGAGGACAGGCATCCCGGGTGACCAGGAGGCCCCGGGGATCTTCGGAGGTGGACACGATGCTGCTCACGTCGATCGACCCGTTCGTGCAGGAGTTCGAGCGCCAGTTCGACCGCCTGACCCGCCAGACCGCCCAGGGCAGCGGTGCGATCATGCCGATGGACGGGATCCGCCGCGCCGACGATGTGGTGCTGCGGTTCGACCTGCCCGGCATCGATCCCGACTCCATCGAGGTCACCGTCGACCGCGGCGTCCTGACGGTGACCGCGCGACGCGAGGAGGAGTTCGGTGAGGACGAGCGCGTCTTCGTCCGCGAGCGGGTGATGGGCACCTTCACCCGGCGCGTCTACCTGTCGGAGCACCTCGACGCCGAGACCGTCGAAGCCGCCTACAACAACGGCGTGCTGGCCGTCCGGATCCCGGTGCTCGAGCGCGCCAAGCCGCGCAAGGTCGCCGTCCAGCAGACCGGCGACACCTACAAAGCGATCAAGAGCTGACACACGGGACGGAGCGGGCGCGGCCCCGTCGCGGTGAACGGCACCGCGGCGGGGCCGCCCGTCTTTGCCCGCGGCCAGTCGGCACCAGGAGGAACGACCATGAACCTGCCCTTCGACGACGAGCACGCGGCGCTGTTCACGGTGGGTCAGGTCGCCTCGATGCTCCAGGTGCAGCAGGCGTTCCTGCGCCGCATCGACGACCACCAGGTGGTCTCGCCCCAGCGCTCGGCCGGCGGGCAACGCCGCTACAGCCGCCATGAGATCGGCCGCATCCAGCAGGTCGTGGTGATGATGGACCAGGGGATGACGCTGCCGGCCATACGCCTCATCCTCGACCTGCAGCTCCGGCTCATCGAGGTCACGCGGGAGCGCGACGAGCTGGCCCGTGTGCTGGCCGAGCTGAGGGCCGAACGTCGGCCCCCGGCGCACCCCTGACCACAGCGCCGACCGGACACGTCCCCGACCCCGTACGGCCCGGCCGGCAGCAGCCCGGGACGCGGGTACGCGCCCCGGGCACATGACCGCAGCCCGTCAGGACTCCGGCTCGGCGTGCGGCGGCAGGCTGCTCGTGGCCACCAGCGTGCGGACCGCCCGCAGCGCCACCGACAGCGTCGCCAGGTCGAAGTTGTCGCTCTCCCAGATCTCCGACAGCGTCTGCTTGGCCCGGGAGACCGCCGCCGAGTTCACCTCGGTCCAGGCGGCCAGCCGCTCCTCGGGCGACGATCCCGGCGTGCTGTGCGCCAGGACGTCGTGGGTGAGGGAGGCGTGCGCGGCGTACAGGTCGTCGCGCAGCGCCGAGCGGGCCATCGAGTTCCACCGGTTGTCCCGGGGCAGCGCGATGACGCGCTCGCGCAGGCGGGCCAGCTGGAGCCGGTCGGCCAGGTCGAAGTAGACCTCGGCGACCTCGTTGACGGGGCGGCCCGTCAGCGAGGAGATCTCGACCAGGTCGAAGGTGGAGTAGGCCGGCACCATGGCCGCCACCCTCTCGGCCAGCTCCAGCGGGACGCCGCGGGCCACGAAGCTGTCGCGGCGCTCCTCGTAGGCCAGCAGGTCGGGCCCGGTCAGGAGCTTCGGCAGGTGGGTGAGCAGGCCGTCGACGCCCTTGACGAAGAAGTTCACCGAGGCCGCCAGGTCGAGCGGCGGACGCCGGTTGCTGAGCAGCCAGCGGGTGCCGCGCTCGGCGAGCTTGCGCGCCTCCAGAAGCATGGCCAGCTGGGTACGGGTGTCGACCCTGTTGTCCAGCGCCTCGACGCCGCGCTGGAAGCTGGCCAGGTCGAAGACCTCCCTGGTCACCAGGTAGGCGCGGACGATGTCCTGGGTGGAGGCGCCGGTCTCCTCACCGAAGCGGAACATGAACGTGGTGCCGGCCGAGTTGACGAGCTCGTTCACCACGCAGGTGGTGATGATCTCGCGGCGCAGGGGGTGGGCGTCCATGTAGCTGCGGAAGCGCTCGCGCAGGGCGGACGGGAAGTACGACACCAGCCACGAGGCCAGGTACGGGTCGTCGGGCAGGTCGGTGCCGAGCAGCTCGGCGTCGGCGACCAGCTTGGTGTAGGCGAGCAGGACGGAGAACTCGGGCGCGGTGAGCCCGATGCCCTGCTGGCGGCGCTCGGCGAGCGTCTTGTCCGACGGCAGGAACTCCAGCTCCCTGTTGACCAGCCCGTCGCGCTCCAGGCGGCGCAGGTAGCGGGCGTGGATGTGGAGCATCTCCGGCGCCTGGGCGCGAGCGGCGGCGAGGACGACGTTCTGCGCGTAGTTGTCGCGCAGGACGAGGCCCGCGACCTCCTCGGTCATCGAGGTGAAGACCTGGTTGCGCTGCTTGTCGGTGAGCTCGCCGTCGCGCACCACCTGGTCGAGCAGGATCTTGATGTTGACCTCGTGGTCGGAGGTGTCGACGCCTGCCGAGTTGTCGATGAAGTCGGTGTTGACCAGCCCGCCGTTCAGGGCGAACTCGATGCGGCCGAGCTGGGTGAAGCCCAGGTTGCCGCCCTCGCCGATCACCTTGCAGCGCAGGTCGTTCGCGTTGACGCGCAGCGAGTCGTTGGCCTTGTCGCCGACGTCGGCGTTCGACTCGGACGACGCCTTGACGTAGGTGCCGATCCCGCCGTTCCACAGCAGGTCGACGGGGGCCCGCAGGATCGCGCTGATGAGGTCGTTCGGCGTCATGGAGATCGCGTCGGACGGGATGTCCAGCGCGTCCCGCATCTGCGGGGTGATCTGGATCGACTTGGCGGTACGCGGGAAGACGCCGCCGCCGGCCGCGATCAGCTCGGGGTCGTAGTCGGCCCACGAGCTGCGCGGCAGCTCGAACAGGCGCTGCCGCTCGGCGAAGGAACGGGCGGCGTCCGGGTCGGGGTCGACGAAGATGTGGCGGTGGTCGAAGGCGGCCACGAGGCGGATGTGCTGCGAGAGCAGCATGCCGTTGCCGAACACGTCGCCCGACATGTCGCCGATGCCGGCCACGGTGAAGTCGGTGCTCTGGATGTCGACGCCCGTGGTGCTGAAGTGGTACTTCACCGACTCCCACGCGCCACGCGCGGTGATGCCCATGGCCTTGTGGTCGTAGCCGATGGAGCCGCCGGAGGCGAAGGCGTCGCCCAGCCAGAACCCGTACTCGGCCGAGACGCTGTTGGCGATGTCGGAGAACGTCGCCGTGCCCTTGTCCGCCGCGACGACCAGGTAGGGGTCGTCGCCGTCGTGCCGTACGACGTCGGCGGGCGGCACGACCTTGCCGTCGACCAGGTTGTCGGTGAGGTCGAGCAGGCCGGAGATGAACATCCGGTAGCAGGCGATGCCCTCGGCCATGACCTCTTCGCGCTTGCCGGAGGCCGGCGGGCGCTTGACGACGAAGCCGCCCTTCGAGCCCGTGGGCACGATGACGGTGTTCTTGACCATCTGCGCCTTGACCAGGCCGAGGATCTCGGTGCGGAAGTCCTCCATGCGGTCGGACCAGCGCAGGCCGCCGCGGGCGACCTTGCCGAAGCGCAGGTGGACGCCCTCGACACGCGGCGAGTAGACGAAGATCTCGTAGCGCGGACGCGGCAACGGCAGCACGCTGATCGCCTGCGGGTCGACCTTCAGCGAGATGTACGGCTTGCGCTGCCCGTCGGGCGTGCGCTGGTAGTAGTTGGTCCGCAGCGTCGCCTGGATCATCTCCAGGTAGGCCCGCAGGATCCGGTCCTCGTCGAGCGAGGCGACCTCGTCGAGCGCGCCCAGGATCTCCTCGTCCAGCGCCGCGCTGAGGTCGGCCCGCACGTCGTCGGAGCGCTTGGGGTCGAGCCTGGCCTCGAACAGCCGCACCAGCAGCCGCGCCAGCCGTACGTTGTTGACCAGCACGCGCTCCATGTAGCGCTGGCTGAAGGTGCTGCCTGCCTGGCGCAGGTACTTGGCGTAGACCCGCAGGATCTCCACCTGCTCCCAGGTCAGGCCGCCGGCCAGGACGAGGGCGTTGAAGTTGTCGGCCTGCACGGCGCCGGTCCACAGCGCGCGCAGGGCGTCCTGGAACAGCCGCTTGAAGTCGTTGCGGTCGACGTCCGGGGACGGTGTGTAGCGCAGCCCGAAGTCGTAGATCCAGGCGTTCTTGGTGGCGGGGTCGGTGTCGCGGTCGATCTCGTACGGCCGCTCGTCGACCACCTCGACGCCGAGCCGCTGGATGAACGGCAGCATGTGGGACAGGGAGATCGGCGCGCCGAGCTTGTAGATCTTCAGCCGCCGCTCGCCCTCGCCCGCGTCGAAGGGCTCGTACAGGTTGAGGCCGATCTCGTCGTCGGGCTTGCCGGCCAGTTCCTCCAGGCGGCGCAGGTCGGCCACGGCCATCTTCGGCGGGAAGTCGGCCTTGTAGCCCTCGGGGAAGGCGGCGTGGTAGCGCCTGACGAGCCGCGGCGCCTCCTCCTCCGAGGTCATCTCGCCGATGGCCGCGGCGAGGTCGTCCTCCCAGGACCTGGTGATCGCGGCGAGCCTGGACTCCAGCTCCTCCAGGTCCACGCCGGAGTGCGGCAGCGGCGTGCCGCGCTCGCCGCGGACGACGACGTGCAGCCGGGCCAGCGCGGACTCGCCGATCATGGCGCTGTAGTCGAGGGACGAACCGCCCAGCGCCTTGAGCAGGACGTCCTGCATCCGCAGCCTGACCTTGGTGGTGTAACGGTCACGCGGCAGGAAGACCATGCACGAGATGTAGCGGCCGTAGTCGTCGCGCCGCATGAACAGCTTGACCTGCTTGCGCTCGCGCAGGCGTAGCACGCCGAGCGCGATCGGCAGCAGCTCGTCCACCGGCGTCTGGAACAGCTCGTCGCGCGGGTAGGTCTCGAGGATCTCGATGAGGTCCTTGCCGTCGTGGCTCTCGGGGGTCAGCCCCGCCTTGTCGAGCACCTCGGCGAGCTTGCGCCGCAGGACGGGGATCCTGGAGATCGACTCGTTGTAGGCCACGTGGGTGAACAGGCCGAGGAAGCGGCGCTCGCCGATCACCTCGCCCTCGGGCGAGAAGACCTTGACCCCGACGTAGTCGAGGTAGGCGGGCCGGTGCACGGTGGCACGGGAGTTGGCCTTCGTGATGATCATCAGCTGCTTCTCGCGGGCCTTGGCGCGCACCTCGGGCGGCAGGGCGGAGAAGCTCTGGGAGCCGGGCTTGTCGTCGCGCAGGATACCGAGGGCGGCGCCGGGCACCGCGCGCAGCGCGTCGCCCTGCTCGGACGCCTCCAGCCGGTACTCGCGGTAGCCCAGGAAGGTGAAGTGCCCGTCGGCGAGCCAGCGCAGCAGGTCGATGCTGTCCTCGACCTCCGCGGGCTCCAGCGGCGGCGGGTTCATCGACAGGTCCTCGGCCGTCTGCACGGCGACCGACCGCATCTTGCGGAAGTCCTCGACGGCGTGCCGTACGTCGGACAGCACGCGCTGGAGCTCGGTCTCGAGCGACTTGAGCACCGCGGGGTCGGCCTGCCGGTCGATCTCGATGTGCATCCACGACTCGACCAGCATCATGCCGGTGACGGCTTCCTGCTCCTGGGTGAGGATGCGGCCGGTCATGTCGCGGCGGACCCGCAGCTGCGGGTGGACCACCAGGTGGACGCCGATGTCGTGCCGGTCGAGCTCCATGGTGACCGAGTCGACGAGGAACGGCATGTCGTCGGTGACCACCTCGACGACGGAGTGGCCGGGGTCCCACCCGTTCTCCTCGACGGAGGGCGTGTAGGCCCTCACCAGCGCCCTGCCCTGCGGTCGCACCTCGGCAAGCTGCCGGTGCGACATCGCCGGGCCGTAGATGTCGACAGGATCACGGTCGAGAAGGTCCTCGGCCGCCACGTGCCGGTAGTACACGCGCAGGTAGGCCAGAGCCTCCTCGGGGCTCCCGTGGTCTCCGCTGCCCGCCGCGCAGATCTGCGCGGCGTTCTGGAGCAGCTCGTCCTTGGCCTCGTCGAGCGGCATTTCGCTCTCACTCCTTTGTGAGGGTTCGCCATATCGGATGCTGGTCACAACCAGCCTCTTAGTTCCCAAAGCAGGGGAAAATAGTGCAAGCGCGTACGTTCCCGCAGGTACGGCGCGCCTGTCGAGCCGCCAGTGCCCGACTTGGTGCCGATCTGCCGTTCGACCATCTGGACGTGACGCATGCGCCACAGCGCGCACGTCTCGTCATGGGTGAGCAGATCCTCGGCCAGTTGCCACAGGTCGTCGTACGACCGGCGGTCCCTCGCCACGACCAGCAACGAGGCCATGACCTCCTCGTCGGAGACCGGGAGGCCGCGCTGGGAGAGGGCGGTGAGATAAGCATCCCACAGGGTGGGCTCCTCCAGCCGCCTGCGCAGCCTGGCGAGTTCGCCGTCGCCGGCGCGTACCCGCTCGAGGAACCGGGGATCCTTGACTCCCGACAGGAACTCCAGCTCGCGGAACTGGACCGACTGGAAGCCGCTGGCCGGTGCCAGCTTCGAGCGGAACTCGAGGAAGTCCTGGGGGGTCATCGTCTCCAGGACCTCCACCTGCTCGACGAGGACACGCTCGACGGCGTGAACCCGCTTGAACAGATGTCTGGCATGCCAGAGCTCACCCGCCGTCATCGCCGTCCTGGCGCCCTCCAGCTCGTGGAGCAGCAGCTTGAACCACAGCTCGTAGACCTGGTGGACGGTGATGAACAGCAGCTCGTCAGGCACGGACGACTGGGGTTGCTGCTGCTCGAGCAGGCTGGGGAGCCGGAGGTAGCCGCCGTAGGACAGGCGTGCGCCCTCCTCGCCGAAACTCCGGTCAGGAGGCATCGCTCCTGTCCCCACCACCGGGCACCTCCCCCACAAGCCCGGTCCTCGTTGACCGGACGTACCCGATATCACCCGAAAAGCCCACAGACGTCAACGTGACGTCGGTATCGGGGGGTCGTCGTCCTCTGACGCCGTGGCCTGGAGCTTGAGACTGTCGAGCAGATCGGGAACCTCCTGCAGCTCCCGCAGCTCGGCCTGACAACGCGCGCACGAGTCGAGGTGGCGCTCGAACGACGGAAGGTCCGCCTCGTCAAGGACTCCGAGCACGTACGCCGCCACCTCTGGATGCATCAGCCGGCAACCCCCTTGTCCCGCAGCAGCCCCCGCAGAGCCCTGATCCCGTAATAGAGCCTGGACTTGACCGTGCCCGGCGGGATCCCCAGAATCTCCGCCGCCTCACTAATCGTACGATCCCTGAGATAAGTCTGCTCGATGACCTCACGGTGTTCTCGCGACAGGCCGCGCAGCGCGTCGGCGACCACGATCGCCGACAGCGCCCGATCGCAGCCGTCGGAGACGGCGACGGTGTCCGCCTCGGGCGGTTCGACCTCGGGCGGCCGGGCGCTTCTACGGCGCCTTCCGTCGATCACGATGCGGCGGGCCACGGTGAGCAGCCACGCCCAGACAAGACCGGGCTCCCACTGCAGCCGGTCGGAATGACGCCAGGCCCTGACCATCGTCTCCTGCACGACGTCCTCGGCCCACTGCAGGTCGTTTCCTGTGGTCTTGCGCACGTGGCGGAGCAAAGGCCCGCCGAACTGCTCATAGAGCGCCTGTATTCGGTGCTCCATGTCGTCGAGGTGACCTAGCACGGGGCACATCTTTACACCTTCGTTATCGCCTCGGTAGCCACTCCGATAACTCCAGTCATTTCTGACTATCTCGTCACTTGCCGTGAACTCCGGCGGTCGGAAGCGCGTACCTCCGACCATGCACAGGCTTCTACGCCGCATGCCCGCCGCCGGCGAGCTGCTCCTGCTGGGCGGCTTCGCCGTGGCGGCCGCGGTCACGGTGCTGCTGGTCGTGCCGGGGCCCGCCGCCCTCACCTCGCCAGTGGCGCCGACCACCTCCGACCAGGATCTGCTGATCAAGGTACGGCAGGCGGGACTGTGGGAGATCCCCACAGGGCAGCAGGCCCAGCAACGGGCGCTCAGCCGGCGGGTGAAAGACGTCGGCAAGCACCTCGTCGAGGACCATCTGAAGCTCGACAAGGAGGTCATCGCGGTGGCCTCCCGCCTCGGCGTGGTGCTGCCCAGCCAGCCCACACCCGACCAGCAGCGCTGGATGGCCCAGCTGTCCGCCGAGAGCGGCGCCGCCTACGACAAGGACTTCGCGAACCTGCTGCGGGCCGCCCACGGCAAGGTCTTCAGCGTGATCGCCCTGGTCCGGGCCGGCACCAGGAACGACGAGATCAGGAAGTTCGCCACGACGGCCAACGCGTTCGTGCTCAAGCACATGACGTTGCTGGAGAGCACGGGGCTCGTCGACTACGAGGCGCTGCCCGAACCTCCGACGCCTTCGCCCGCTCCCGTCGCCATGGCGGCGGCCGATTCAAGGAGAGAGAACCAGTGATCGCATCCAGACGGCTGGCCGCGGCCATGTCGTCGCTGGCCCTGGTGGCCGGCGGCATGGTGTCCGCGGCCGTCATCCCCGCCCTTCCCGCCTTCGCCGACCACTGCGACCCCGCCGGACACCCCGAACAGAACCGGCAGGACCAGCTTCGCTCCCGCCCCGCACCCTCCCCCACCGCGTCGCAGGGCGGCGACGACTGCGCCGACCTCGGCCCGTTCGTGACCGACTTCGTCGACATCCGCGCCGTGCCGCCGGGCGGCGACATCCTGGCGGGCCCCAGGTCCGGTTCGCGCGGCACGTTCGTCTCCCAGTGCGGCACGAACGGCAACCGTCACAACAACCCCGACAACTTCATCGTCGCGCCCGGCGTCTCCAACGGCGCCCACCACCTGCACGACTACGTGGGCAACCTGTCCACCGACGCCTTCTCCACCGACCAGTCGCTGGCCGCGGCGGGCACCACGTGCCGCTTCGGCGACAGGTCCACCTACTTCTGGCCCGTCCTCAGGAACAGGAAGATCGACGACAACGTCGGCGACCCGGACGGCAACGTGGGCCAGGTGCTGCGCCCCCGCCAGGTGATCATGCAGTTCCGCGGCAACGCGGCGAGCCGGGTCAGCGTCATGCCCCGCTTCCTCCGGATGATCACCGGTGACGCGAAGGCGGCCACGAACGGCGGCGCCAACGCGCGCGCCGCGTGGACGTGCGCCGGCTTCACCGACCGCGTCACCACCAGGTACCCGCTGTGCCCGCGCGGCAGCCTGGTGCTGCGCGTGCTGGACTTCCCGAGCTGCTGGGACGGGCAGAACACCGACAGCGCCAACCACCGGACCCACGTGGTCTTCCCCGGTCAGGGCGGTGCCTGCCCGCAGGGCGCCAGGGCGATCCCGCAGCTGCGGATGATCCTCGCCTACAGCGTCCCGCAGGGCCCGTCCTACGCCCTTGACGCCTTTCCCGAGCAGCTGCACAACCCGGTCACCGACCATGCCGACTTCGCCAACGTCATGCCGGACCGGCTGATGGCCTTCGCCGTGAACTGCATCAACCGCGGCCGGCGCTGCTAGCTCGTCCGTCTAGCTCGTCTGTCGACGACTTCCCGGGCGGCACACCTCACCCATCTCCTGGGAGGGAATCGATGCTTCACCGCAAGCAGCCGCGCCACGCGGGGCTGGACACCAGGCGGCTGCGCCTGGGCGCCACCGCGTCGCTGACGGCGTTGATCCTGTCGGCCGTCGCGCTGGCCCGCACCGAGCGCGGGATCCAGCTGCTCGCCGGCGGCCTTGGTTTCCTGGAGTTCTACGTGGGCGTGTTCGCCCTCGTCACGCTGACCGCCACCGTCGCGCTCGGGCTGGTCGCCACCGAGCGCGTCTTCCTCACCCCGCCCAACCGGGTCCGCGCCCAGCTCGTCCACCGGGTCGCGGCGGCGGCGGGGATGGGCTTCCTGCTCGCGCACGCCGCGCTGAAGTCGTCCTCGCTGACCGGGCTGGCGGCGCTGGCCCTGTTCGCGCTGGCCGCGACGACGGGGATGGCACGCGGCTGGTTCGCCCGCACGCCTCGACCGTGGCTGTGGCGGGTGCTGCACGGCGCCGCCTACCTGGCCTGGCCGGTCGCCGTCCTGCACGGGCTGACCGCGGGCCGTACGCCTGCCGGGTGGGTGGCGTGGTCCTACGTCGGCTGTCTGGCGGCGGTCGTGTCCGCGCTGCTGGTCAGGGCGGTGGCGACGCTGCGCCGGCCGCCTGCCGTTCCGGAGGCCGTGGCCGAGCCCAGGGTGGGCGAGCGGGTGGCGGGCGAGCTGGTCGTGGGCGAGCTGGTCAGCCTCGACGACCTGCGCCGAAGGAGGGCGGGATGATCCCGCACCGGGTGCCGCGCGTGCTGCGGCTGGCGCCCGCCAGGCTCACCGCGGGCCTCGACCACTGCAGGCGGCTCGACCTGCCCGCGCACCGGGCGCTGCACGGCGAGCCGGCACGTCGCGACCTCGACGCGCTGATCGCCATGGCCGAGGGAGTGGACCTGCGCGGTCGCGGCGGGGCCGCCTTCCCTTTCGCGCGCAAGCTCCGCGCGGTGGCGCCCGGCGAGCGGGTGGTGCTGGTCAACGCCGTGGAGGGCGAGCCCGCCAGCGCCAAGGACGCGATGCTGCTGGTCCGCGCCCCGCATCTGGTGCTGGACGGCGCGCTCCTGGCGGCCGAGGCGCTGGGGGCGCGCGAGGTGGTCGTCGCCGCCGTCGAGGGGGAGGTGGCGCACGCGTCCATGATCGCGGCCATGGAGGAACGGCGCGCGGCGACCGTGTCGGGGGCGGCCGAGCGGTACGGCGGGCGGATGCGCGTGGCCGGCCTGCCCGAACGGTTCATCAGCGGGGAGGGCGGCGCGCTCGTCCGCGGCGTGAACGGGCTCGACGCCGTCCCCGCCGGGCGGCGGCGCAGGGCGACGCAGGAGGGCGTCGGCGGCCTGCCCACGCTGCTGTCGAACGCGGAGACCTTCGCCCAGCTCGCCGTCCTGGCCGAGCTGGGCCCCATCGGGTACGCCGAGGTGGGCACGCCGCGCGAGCCGGGCACCGTCCTGCTCACCGTGGGCGGCGAGGCGGTCGTCGAGGTGATGACCGGCGTCCCCCTGGCCACCGTGCTGGAGGAGTGCGGGCTCGACCCGGGTGAGGGGGTGCTGGTCGGCGGCTACCACGGGGCGTGGCTGAGCGCGCGGGCCGCGCAGGCGGCCGTGGTCTCCCGCGAGGGGATGCGGCTGGCGGGCGGCGTGCTGGGAGCCGGCATCGTGGTGCCGCTGCCCGCGACGACCTGCCCGCTCGGCGAGGTGGCCAGGGTCGCCGCCTACCTGTCCGCGCAGTCGTCTGGGCAGTGCGGCCCGTGCCGCCTCGGGCTGCCCGAGGTGGCCAGGGCGCTGTGCGCGCTCACCGAGGGCGCCGGTTCGGCCGACGAGGTGCGGCGCGCCGTCCGCACGGTGGAGCGCAGGGGCGCCTGCTTCCACCCCGACGGGACCGCGAGGTTCGTGCTGTCGGCCCTGGAGGCCTTCGCCGCCGACGTCGAGCGGCACGAGGAGCGCGGTTCGTGCGGGCGGCCCGTCCGGGGCGCGCTGCCGCTGCAGGAGGCCGGGCAGGAGCCGCGCTACCGGCTCGACGTCGACTGGACCCGCTGCCAGGGCCACGGCCTGTGCGCGCACCTGCTGCCGGAGTTCGTGGAGCTGGACGGCCACGGCTACCCGTCCTTCCGGCAGGTGCCAGGGTGGATGGGCAGGGAGGCACGGAGGGCCGTGGAGATGTGTCCTGCTCTCGCCCTCCGGCTGGTGCCGGGCCAGTGATAGGAACGTGACCAACCGGCCGCTCCTTTCGTGCGTCTCACCCTTCGGTTCAGCAGGACTACAGGGAGATCACATGGACCGCCGCAGCTTCCTCCGCACCGCCGCCTTCGGCGCGCTGGGCACGTCCTCCGCCGTGGCCGCTCCGGCCGCGAGCGCGCCCGACTGGACGGCGCTGGGCAGGAGCCTCGACGGTCGGCTGGTACGGCCGGGCGAGGCCGGTTACGACGCCGCCCGCCGCCTCTACAACCCCACCTTCGACACGGTCAGGCCGCGCGGCGTCGCCTACTGCGCCACGCCGGCCGACGTCGCCGCGTGCCTGGCCTTCGCGCGCAGGGAGCGCGTCCCGCTCACCTCCCGCTCCGGCGGCCACTCCTACGCGGGCTGGTCCACGGGCCCTGGCCTGGTCGTCGACGTGTCGCGGATGAACACCGTCAGCTACCGCTCGGGCCTGGCGACCGTCGGCGCGGGCGCCAAGCTGATCGACGTCTACGACGGGCTGCACGCCAGGGGCGTCGGCATCCCCGCCGGCAGCTGCCCGACGGTCGGCATCGCCGGGCTCACCCTCGGCGGCGGCATCGGCGTCGTGTCCAGGAAGTACGGCCTGACCTGTGACGCGCTGGAGTCGGTGCGCATCGTGACGGCGGACGGGCGGGTGCTGACCTGCGACGAGAACAACCACAGCGACCTGTTCTGGGCGTGCAGGGGCGGCGGGGGCGGCAACTTCGGCGTGGCGGTCTCCTTCACCTTCCGCACCCACCCGGTCGGGGACGTCACGGTGTTCTTCCTGCACTGGCCCTGGTCGAAGGCGGTGTCGGTGGTGAAGGCGTGGCAGTCGTGGGCGCCGGCGGCCCCCGACGCCATGTGGTCGACCCTCCACCTCACCCGCGCGGGCGGCGACCTCGACGTACAGGTCGCCGGGCTCTACGTGGGCGGCAGGACGGCCTGCGCGAAGCTGCTCGACGGCCTGGTCAGGGCGGCGGGAACGCCGTCGTCCCGGTACGTGGTGGAACGCACCACCATGCAGGCCAACATGATCATGGCAGGTTGCGCCGGCAAGACGGTCGCGCAGTGCCGCCGGATGCCCCGCGAGGCGTTCGTCGCCACCTCCCATCTCGGCTACGCGAAGCTGTCCACCGAGGGGGCCAAGGAGCTGGCGGCACGCGTCGCGCGCCCCGGCGGCCACTCGGTGCTGCTGGACGCCATGGGCGGGGCGATCGGCAGGGTGCGGTCCGACGCGACCGCCTTCCCCCACCGGCAGGCGCTGTTCAGCGTGCAGTACTACGCCGAGGGCTCGGACCGGGCGTGGCTGCGCGGCACCCGCGAGGCGATGGGGCCCTACCTCGGCGACCACGCGTACGTGAACTACATCGACCCCGACATCACGCAGTGGCGGCAGGCCTACTACGGGGCGAACGCGGCCAGGCTGGCGGCGGTGAAGGCGGCCTACGACCCCGGCCGGCTGTTCGCCCTGCCCCAAGGGGTGTGACCGGCGATCTTCGATAATGGGATGATCTTCATCGGGCCCGGGCGCGATAATGACCGGCATGCGCCACCTGCCGATCTTCGACCTGGCCGTCCGTACACCCAGGCTGGAGCTGCGCCTGCCGAGCATCGCTGAGCTCGACGCGCTGGGCGACCGGGCGGCCGAGGGCGTCCACGAGACGGGGTTCATGCCGTTCTTCGTCCCGTGGACGGACGCGCCGCCCGCCGAGCGCGCCCGCGCCGCTGTCCAGTACCAGTTCCGCGTGTGGGGCGCGTGGACCCCGGAGTCGTGGGCGTGCGAGTTCGGCGTCTTCCTCGACGGCGAGGTGATCGGCGTGCAGGGCGTGACGGCCACGGACTTCGCGATCACCCGCGAGGTGGGGACCGGGTCGTGGCTCGGGCGGCGCTTCCAGGGGCAGGGCATCGGCACCGAGATGCGGCGCGCGGCACTGCACTTCGCGTTCGAGGGGCTGGGCGCGCGGTACGCCACGACCGGGGCGTACGAGGACAACGCGGCGTCGCTGGGGGTGACGCGCAAGCTCGGCTACCGGGAGGACGGCATCGCGATCCTCAACCGGCAGGGGACGACGGCCACGCAGCTCCGGTTCCGCCTGTCCCGCGCCGACTGGACTCCTGCCGGGGACGTCTCGATCCACGGCCTCGAGCCGTGCCTGCCCTTCTTCGGCGCCGCCCCTGCCTGACCCCGGGACCGGCGCCGCCCCGGCCTGACCGCGGGACCGGCGCCGCCCCTGCCTGACCGCGGGACCGGCGCCGCCCCTGCCTGACCGCGGGACCGGTGCCGCCCGCGCCTGACCGCGGGCCTCAGGGAACGGCACCGCGCCACGGCCCGCCCGGTCAGGGCTTGAAGTGCTGCAGCACCTCCGGGTTGGCCATCGCGTCGCGGTTGGCGGCCTGCTCGACGGGTGTCCCGAGGAGGATCTTCCGTACCGGCACCTCCAGCTTCTTGCCCGACAGCGTGCGCGGGATGCCGGGCACCGCGATGATCTCGTTGGGGACGTGCCGGGGTGACAGCTCCTCGCGCAGCGCCGCCTTCAGCCGCGCCTCCAGCTCGGGCGTCACCTCGCCCTCGGCCAGCGTCACGTACAGCAGCAGCCGCCCTTCCTGCCCGAGCTGTCCCGTGTCGATGACCAGGCTGTCGGCGATCTCCGGGAAGCGTTCGACCACCCGGTAGAACTCGCTGGTGCCCATCCGCACGCCGCCCCTGTTCAGGGTGGAGTCGGACCGCCCGTAGATCACGCAGCTGCCGTCCTGGTCGATCTTGATCCAGTCGCCGTGCCGCCACACGCCCGGGTAGACGTCGAAGTAGCTGTCGCGGTACCGCTCGCCCGACGGGTCGTTCCAGAACATCACCGGCATGGACGGCATGGGCCGGGTCAGCACCAGCTCGCCCACCTCACCGATGACCGGCTCGCCGGCGGGGTCGAACGACTCCACCCGCGCGCCCAGCGACCGGCAGGGGATGACGCCCGCGCGGATCGGGTGCAGCGGCGTGGCGCCCACGAAGCCGGTGCACACGTCGGTGCCGCCGGAGAACGAGCCCACCGGCACGCCGGGCAGCACCTCGGTGAGCCAGGCGAACCCCTCGGGCGGCAGCGGCGATCCGGTGGACCCTATGCCCTTCAGCGCCGTCAGGCCCGCGGGCCGCTTGTCGCCCTTCATGCACGAGACGATGTACGGCGCGCCGGTGCCGAAGTACGTGACGTTCTCGGCCGCCGCGATCGCCCACAGGTCGGTGGGCGCCCCGTCGTACAGCACCACGGTGGATCCGACCAGGAGGCCGCCGATGAGGTAGTTCCACATCATCCAGCCCGTGGTGGTGTACCAGAAGAACACATCGCCCTTCCCCAGGTCCTGGTGGAAGGAGAGCGACTTGAGGTGTTCGAGCACGACGCCGCCGTGCCCGTGCACGATCGGCTTGGGCAGCCCGGTCGTGCCGCTGGAGTACAGGATCCACAGCGGGTGGCCGAACGGCACGCGCTCGAACTCCAGCGGCCCCTCCTCCGCGCGCAGCCCCTCCCAGCCGAGCACCTCGCCCTGCGGCAGCGCGGCGGCGGGCGCCGGGTGCTCGGCGGCGGGCGCGGCCGGCCGCGGGGGGCGGCCGCCCGGTGCCGCGGCGAGGTAGGGGATCCAGACGGTCGCGCGCAGGGACGGCAGCGCGGCCACGATCTCGCCGACGGCGGCCGACCGGTCGAAGGACTTGCCGCCGTACCGGTAGCCGTCGACGGCGATCAGCACCTTGGGCTCGATCTGGGTGAAACGGTCCACGATGCTGGGCACCCCGAAATCGGGAGATCCGGCCGACCAGATCGCGCCCAGCGAGGCGGTGGCGAGGAAGGCGACGAGCGCCTCCGGGATGTTCGGCAGGTAGCCGGCGACCCTGTCGCCCTTGCCGACACCCAGCCTGGCCAGGCCCCGCCTGACCCGTGCCACCTCCTCGCGCAGCTCGGCCATGGTGATGACACGGCGCGTGCCGTCCTCCGCGTGGAAGATCACGGCGGTGCCGTCCTCGCGGCTGAGGGCGTTCTCCGCGTAATTGAGCGAGCTGCCGGTGAACCATTCGACGCCGGGCATCGTCCCAGTCATGACGGGCCCGTCACCACGCTCACCGATCACGCCGAAGTAGTCCCAGATCGACGTCCAGAACTCCTCGGGGTTCTCGACGGACCACTGCCATGCGTCGTCGTAGTCCGCGCGCCCGACGCCGGACAGATAACGGGTGATCCTCGCGTTCGCCACCACGGACGGCGTCGGCTCCCACAGCAGTGCACCTTCAGCAACCATGTGTCCCATCCTGTCGTCGCGAGAGTGGAAAGTCATCATCGCCGCCCACACATCCCCCTACGCGCGCAGGTGGTCCACCGCCATACGCGCGGCCGTGCCGATGACCGCGTCGGCGCGCGGCTGGTTGAGCGCGGGGCTGAAGGAACGGGTGAAGACGGCCACCGCGTAACGGCCGCCGTCGGGATACTCCACCACACCCACCTCGGCGCGCATCGTCGGCAGCGTGCCCGTCTTGCCGCTGACCGCCACGTCGTCGTACGGGAAGCCCGACGACAGCCGGTGCGGCCACACCTGCAGCCCGAGCAGCCGCCGCATCCACGCGCACTGCGCGGGCGAGGCGGCCTCGTCGCGCCAGATCATGGCGAGCAGCCTGGTGATCTCCTCGGGCGTGGTCCGGTTCGTGGCGGCGGGGTCGAGCACCCGCAGCCGGGCGAGCGTCTCGGGGTCGGCGATCGGCACCTCGGAGCCGGCGTCCTCCTTCAGCTTGGCCAGCAGCGCGGCGCAGTCGTCGATCACCCGCGTCCGCCGGAGCCCGAACGCGTCGAGCATGGCGTTGACGCTCTCCAGCCCGATGCCGGCCACGACCGCGTCGGCCGAGGTGTTGTCACTCACCGCGATCATCAGGTAGGCCAGGTCGCGCAGCGACATCGTGACGTCGTCGAGCATCGCGCCCACGCCCGTGTCGCCGGCCGTACGCGTGGTGACGGTCACGTGCCGGCGCGGGTCGAGCACGCCGGTGTCGGCCTGCCTGGCCAGTTCCACCAGCACCGGCAGCTTGAACACCGACGCCATCGGCACCAGCTCGTCGGCGCGGTAGGACACCTCGGCGTCGCCGTCGATGTCGGTCGCGTGCAGCCAGCCGGCCACGCCCGCCCGGCGGAAGACCTCCTCCATGTTCATGCCAGGAAACCCATCGCCGGACGCCTCCTGACCTGCCGTGCGGGCGCGACGCCCTCCTCGGCCATCCCGCCACTCTCCTTCAGCGCTTGTACGGCCACCGCCGCGAAAGCCGCCACCTCGGGCGTCCCCGCCCGCCACGCCGTCGAGACCCGCCAGATCAGCGGCGAGCCCAGCAGCGGCCGCCAGATCACTCCCTCCGGCGCCAGCCGTTCGGCCTCGCGCGGGCCGAACGCCACCGCCGAGCCCGCGAGCACCAGCCCCAGCCCGATCCCATGATGCACCTCCGCGGGGACGAAGCCGTGCCTGCGGCAGTCGGCGAGCGTCTCGGCGTGGGCGCCGGGCTCGCCTTCCTGCGGGAACAGCAGCAGCTCCCGGTCGGCCAGGTCCTGCAGGTGCACGCTGGAGGCGACGGCCAGCGGGTCGGCCTCGGCCAGCAGCACGCCGGCAGCCTGCACGAGCACCTCGCCGAAGCGCAGACCCGGCGCGGTGACGGGATGGCGCACCACGCCGACGTCGATCGTGCCCTCGGCCAGCGCGGCCACCTGGTCGGCCGTCCACATCTCGGCGGGGGCCAGCCGGAGCTCCGGGTTCTCCTCGCGGAAGCGGGCCACGAGAGCGGCGATGGCCGTCGCTCCCAGGTCGGGAGGGAGGGCCACCTTGAGCGTGCGGGCCTCGCCGTGCCGGACGAGCTCGCGCAGGCGCTCGACGCGGGCGATCACCTCGCGTGCCTCGGGCAGCAGCAGCCGCCCCGCCTCGGTGAGCCGGACATGA
The DNA here is from genome assembly GCF_053586935.1 of Nonomuraea sp. NPDC003727. Classification (NCBI taxonomy): domain Bacteria; kingdom Bacillati; phylum Actinomycetota; class Actinomycetes; order Streptosporangiales; family Streptosporangiaceae; genus Nonomuraea; species Nonomuraea sp. NPDC003727. The sequence continues at coordinate 458,811 of NZ_JBSFNE010000005.1, read as the reverse complement.
CGGGACGAACGGTCGAACAACCGCACGCCCAGCTCCTCCTCCAGTCGCTTGATGCGCTGGCTGAGCGGGGGCTGGGCCATGCCGAGGCGGATCGCGGCGTTGCCGAAGTGACGTTCTTCGGCGACGACCGTGAAGTAGTAGAGGTGCCGCACAAGGTCCACGACCTGCGACCATATCGCAAATCGAATGAATACAGGGCTGATATCCCTATTGGACAGGACGGTCCGGCGTCTGGTCTGCTCGCCCGCATGCACGAACTCAGCAACCTCAGATCGGAGCGGAGGCGCAGGAGACGGTGGCCGCTGGTCACCGCGGGGCTCCTGGTGCCGCTCCTGGTCGGGGGCGGGGTGATCTGGGTGACGCGCACCGCGGGCTCCCCCGAGGAGACCGCGGAGTCGTTCCTCGCCGCCTGGTCCAGGCGGGACTACCCGGCCATGCAGGCCCTCGTCCACGCGCCCCCGCCCGACTTCACCACGACCTACCAGAGCTTCTTCAAGGAGCTCCGGATCACCTCCGCCGCCTTCGAGGTGGGCGAGGACGTGAAGGAGCTGGAGGAAGGCCGTGTCGTCCCCTTCACCGCCCGGCTGAAGGGCGCCGTCGACTGGACCTACCAGGGCCGGCTGCACGTCGGCGAATGGGACGGCACGTGGCAGGTCGACTGGTCGCCCACGACCGTCCACCCGGAGCTCGGCCGCGGGGCCGTCTTCAAGCTGGAGGTCTCCGACCCGGAGACCGCCGCCATCAGCTCCGCCGACGGCAGGCGCATCGACGGCACGGACGCGCCCGGCTCGGTCCAGCAGCTCGTCGACGGGCTCAAGCAGACCTACAAGGACCGGCTGACCGGCAGCTCCTCCACCAGGCTCGACCTCTACCGCGACGGCAGGCGGGTCGAGACGGTGGCCGAGAAGGGCGCCACCGAGGGCACGCCGCTGAAGACCACCATCGACCTGCGCGTCCACCGGGCCGGCGCCGAAGCGCTCGACGACGTCGCCAAGCCCGCCTCGCTGGTGGCGCTGCGCCCCTCGACCGGCGAGATCCTCGCCGCGGTCAACAAGCCGGGCGGCTTCAACCGGGCGCTGCTCGGCAAGTACCCGCCGGGATCCACCTTCAAGGTCGTCACCGCCTCCGCCCTCGTCGCCGACGGCGTCGCGCCCGACAAGACCGTGAAGTGCCCGCCCGAGCAGAACATCGGCGGCTTCCCCTTCCACAACGCCGGATTCCACGACTACGGGACGCTGTCGTTCAGGAACGCCTTCGCCCACTCGTGCAACACCACCTTCGGCGCCATGGCGGTCTCGTCGCTGAAGGGCGGACGGCTGGGCGAGGTGGCGGCCGGCTTCGGCTTCGGCGCGCCGATCATGCCGGGCGTGCCGGCCGTACGGGCGGAGTACCCCGAGCCCAAGGACGACACCGACCTGGCCTCCGCCGCCATCGGCCAGGGCCGGGTCCTGGCCAGCCCGCTCAACATGGCCGCCGTCGCCGCCGCCATCGCGAACGGCACCTGGCGGCCCCCGCGGCTCGTCCCGGCCGACCTGGTGCCTCCGGGCGGCTCCGGGCCGCGCAAGCTGGAGCCCGAGGTGGTGCGGGCACTGCGCGACCTGATGCCGGCGGTGGTCTCCGAGGGGACCGCCCACGCCGTACGGTTCCCCGCCGGGTCGGCGGGGAAGACCGGGACGGCGGAGTACGGCTCGGGCAAGGAGCCGCCCGCGCACTCGTGGTTCGTGGGGTATCACGGCGACCTGGCGTTCGCGGTGATCGTCGAGGGTGCGGGGGCAGGAGCGGCCGTGGCCGCGCCCGTGGCCGCCCGCTTCCTGCAGAACCTGGACGGAAGCGGCTGACCCGCCGGCGGACCCGCCCCGGCGCCCGCTCGCGGGACGCCGGGGCCGTGACCGGTCAGGAGCCCCGCCCGCTCGCGGGACGGCCGGGGAGCGTGACCTACCCAGCCGGGCGCCCCCCACTCGCGGGACGGGCCGCGTGAGCGGTCAGGAGCCGCCGGGAGGGCGGACCGACAGCGCGTGGTGGAAGACGTCGCGCGGGTCCCAGCGCGCCTTCACCCGCTGCAACCTGGCGTAGTTGTCCCCGTAGTAGAGCGTCGACCAGGGCACGCCCGAGGTGTTCCACGCCGGGTCGGCATGGTCGATGTCCGGGTAGTTGATGTAGGCGCCGCCGCAGTTGCCTCCGGGCACCGGCACGCCTCCCGTGGCCTCGAACGTCTCGCGGTGGAGCCGACGCACCCACGCCAGGTGGTCCGCGCCGTCCTGGGTCTCGTCCCATGCCGCCAGGTGGATCATCTTGAGGATCGACGAGCGCTCCGCCGTGGCGGTCGCCGCCGGGTCCACCGTGTTGACCCGCCCGCCGTACGACAGGAGCCACAGCAAGCCGTTCGAGGAGACCTCGCCCGCGGTGCCGAGGTGGTCGTAGGCGACGTCGGCCTGCTCGTCGGTGAAGCGCCTGCGCAGGTAGGCCGACTTGCCCTTGTACCGGCCCGACTCGGTGGCCTCGCCGAGCGACAGGGTGCGGACCGCCTGGAACCACGGCATCCGCTGGAACGGCGGGACGATCACCCCGGGGGTGACGCCGTCGGCGACGGCCGCGAAGTAGTCGCGCAGCAGCTTCTCGGCGCCCGGCACGGCGGCGTCGACCTGCGTGGGCAGGATGATCCCGCCGGGGTCGGCGCCCGCCTTGCGGCCGGGGATGAGCAGCGAGCCCCACAGGGAGGCGGCGGGGGTACCGGGCGCGCTGTTGCGCTCGTGCCACTCGCCGTGGTTGCGCAGCAGCCTGCGGAACGACTCCTTGGTCATGCCGTCCCACGACCAGATGGCCACGCCGGACAGCACCTCGGCGGGCGGGCGCGGCAGCAGCCGCCTCGGGTCGTTCCCCCTGGCCCCCGGGTCGCGCATCCAGTAGCGGGTCACGACGCCGAAGTTGCCCCCGCCGCCGCCGGTGTGCGCCCACCACAGGTCGTGGTTGGGGTCGGCGGGGTCGCTGGTCGCCACCACCGCGCGCGCCCTGCCGCCGCGGTCGACCACCACGACCTCCACCGCGTGCAGGTAGTCGACGGTCAGGCCGTCGCGCCTGGACAGCGGGCCGTAGCCGCCGCCCGCGATGTGGCCGCCCGCGGCCACGCCCCCGCACTGGCCGCCGGGGATGGTGACGCCCCAGCCGAGGTAGAGCGTGCGGTAGGTCCGCATCAGCGTGGCGCCCGCCTCGATGGCGAACGCGCCGCGCCGCTCGTCGAAGGAGACGCCGGACATCTCGCACAGGTCGATCACGACCTGCGCGCCCTCGCCGACGAAGTTCTCGTAGCAGTGCCCGCCGCTGCGGACGGTGACGCGGCGGCCCGCGCGGACCGCGTCGCCGACCGCCTTGACGACCTGCTCGGTCGAGCCCACGACGTGGAAATGTTCGGGTCTGGGCGTGAAGCGCTGGTTCGTCCGGCGGACCGCCAGGTCCTCGTAGCGCGGGTCGCCGGGCCGTACGACGACGGGTCCTAACGGCGGCCCGCCCGTGGTCGCGGCGGACATGGCGGACGCGACGGGATCGAGCGCCGCGGCGGACGCGACGGACCCGAGGGCCGCCGTGACCGCCCCGCCGCCGACCGCCGCCGTGGTGCCGATGAATCCCCTGCGGGTGACCTCACCCATGGTCGACAACCCCCTGGTGTGCGTGTGACGTGCTGTTCCTCGACGGTAGAGGCGGGGTCGTGGCGCGAGAATGGGCTCAGGCCCCCGGCAGGGGTGGGGGTAGGTGCACCCGGTCGACCTGACGAAAGTCAGGGTCGGGACGATACGGACGGCAGAGGTGCCGGCGTGGGTCCGGCGGCCAGATTGGGGCCATGCGAAACACGATGACCGCCCTGCTCACCACCACCGCCCTGCTGACCGTTCCCGCCGGTACGGCGCGGGCCGACACCGCCTCCCCCGCCAAGGTGACCTTCGAGCTTCCCGACCCCACGGGAGCGCACGAGATCGGCGTACGCGAGGTCCACCTGGTGGACGCGGAGCGTGACCGGGAGCTGATGGTGAGCGTGTGGTATCCGGCCGGGCCCGGGGCGGAACCGCGGGCGCCGTACCTGCGGGCCGGCGCGGCCGGATACTTCGACCAGGGCGCCCCGGCCATGGGCCTGCGGCCGGGGCAGGTGGACTGGGCCGCGGTCCGCACCCACGCCCGCCAGGACGCGCGGCCGAAGGGCCGGTGGCCGGTGGTGCTCTACTCCCCCGGCGCGGGCTCGCTGCGCGCGCTCGGGACCGCCACCGTCGAGGACCTGGCCAGCAGGGGGTACGTCGTGGTGACCGTGGACCACACCCACGAGGCGCCCGTCGTCGAGTTCCCCGGCGGCCGGCTGGAGGTCGCCAAGCCGTCGCAGGGCCTGCGCGCGAGGATGGAGACCAGGCTGCGCGACATCCGGTTCGTCCTGGATCGGCTGCCTACCCTGGACGGCCTCGCGCGGGCGATGGACCTGTCGAGGGTGGGCATGTTCGGCCACTCCTTCGGCGGGGACACCGCGGCGGAGGTGATGGTCGCCGACGGACGCGTCGACGCCGGCGCCGACCTGGACGGCTGGCTCGCCTACGACGTCGACGGCCGTGCCCCCACGCGCGCCGCCGTCGAGGGCACCGCCCGCCCGTTCCTGCTGATGGGCTCACCCGGCAGCACCCGCGACGGCCAGGGCAGGAGCCACCTGACCTCGCCGTCGTGGAAGTCGTTCTGGGAGCGGTCCTCCGGCTGGAAGCGCGACCTGTCGATGCCGGAGGCCATGCACTACAGCTTCACCGACCTGCAGTCGTTCCTGCCGCAGCTCGACGAGCGGCTGGACGTCGTGCCGGAGGTCCGCGCCAAGCGCATCGGGACGGTCGACCCCACGCGCAGCGTCGCCGCCCAGCGCGCCTACCTGGGCGCCTTCTTCGACCAGTCGCTCAAGCACCGGACGCGCCCGCTGCTGCGCGGCGAGTCGCCCGACCACCCGGACGTGAGATTCGTACGCTAGGACGATCGGCCGGGCACCGCTGCGGGGTGCGTACCCGCGGTGCCCGGCCGATGCCATGGGATCGGCTACGGCGTGGCGTCCGCGCGGGCGTCGGACGACGACCACGAGGCCTGCACGCTCGTCCTGCCCGGCTCGTCCGGCGGGAGCAGGGGCAGGTACGGACGGAGCCACGCGCGGATCTCGTTGTCGATCGCCTCCGCCAGGTCGTGGCAGCTCACCAGGGTGCAGTGCTCGGGGTCCTTGGGGGCGGCGTGGGCGGCGGGCGCGACGGCCAGGCCCAGCAGTCCGACGGCCGCCATGGTGACGATGGTGCGCAGGACGGCGCGGGTGGAACGCATGACAGATCTCCTCCTCGATGGCATGTGGTGGGTCGAGGGGAGACGGCGGCCACGGAGCCGCCTCGGTGGTTCTACCGCGTGATCGATTCGCCCGAATCGCCGCTGCGGTGAAAAACGGCGTCAAGGGTGTCCCCGCGACCGCCGGATGAGCCCGCTTTCCGTTCCCCGGGCCGGCCCGCGCGGTGCCCGGGTCAGCCCGCCTTGCCGTTCCCGGCCGGCCGCGCGTGGTGCCCGGGTCAGCCCGCCTCACGGTGCCCGGGTCAGCCCGCCTTGCGGTCGACCGGCGAGGTCAGGCTCGCCACCGCGGCCACGACCTCCGACGCGTTCGACAGGTCGGGCAGCACGATGTCGGCCCCCGCCTCCCTGAGCTCGGCCGCCGTCGACCGTCCCGACGCGATCGCCACCATCGCCGCGCCGCCGATCCGCGCCGCCTGCACGTCGCGGGTGGAATCGCCGATCAGCACGGTGTTCGCCGCGGTGAACGGCGTGCCGTGGCGCTGCTTCGCCCTGCCCTGGGCGACCTGGAGCAGCGTCGCCTTGGGGTAGACCTCCTCGCCGTAGCCGCCGAGGTCGAAGTCGACGTACTTGTCGAGCCCGAACGCCTTGAGCTTGTGCACGGCGTTGCCCCTGATGGTGCCCGTCAGCACCGACTGGACGACCCCGTCGAGCCGGGAGACCGCCTTCAGGGCGTCCTTGGCGCCGGGCATCGTCCGGCCCTCCTTGGCCAGCCGCTTGCGCCGGTCGGCGAACGCGACCGCGAGCGCGGCCAGGAACCTGGGCAGGTGGTCGTCCTCGGCGACGATGCCGTTGACGGCGAGCGTCTCGAAGACGATCTCGGAGTCGGGCCTGCCCATGGCGGGGGCGAGCTTGACCAGCGGGCGCCCGGTGACCTGGCGGAACGCCTCGGCGTACGCATCCCTGGTGACGATCGCGACGTCGACCAGCGTGAGATCGACGTTCCACAGCACAAGGCGGTTGATGGCGGCCTCCCTGAAGTCCATGCCCAGGGTACGGCTCAGCGGCCCGGTTTCAGGCGTGCTTGAGCGCTTCGGTCAGGGTGTCGACCACGGGCCAGCCGGTCGCCTCCAGCTCCTTGCGGGGCGTCATGCCGCCGGTGTAGAGCACCGCCCTGGCGCCCACGTGGGTGGCCGCCATGCCGTCGTCGACGCTGTCGCCGATGACGAGCACCTCGGCGGGGTCGACCTGGATGGCGGCGATGTGGCCGGCCATGTGCTCGGCCTTCTCCCCGCCCGTGGTGCCGGTGAGCCCGTCGACCCTGGCGAAGTGCATGTCGATGCCGAACGAGGTGACGGTCGGCACCAGGTGGTCGTGCGGCGCCATCGAGCACAGCGACTGGGTGCCGGTCCAGCTCCGCAGCGACGCCTCGGCGTCGGCGGCCAGACCGCAGGCGGTCATGAGCCGGAAGTAGTTGTCGTGGAAGCCCTTGTCGAGCACGTCCCACTCGCCCTCGCGCAACGGGCGGCCCAGCAACCGCTCGTAGGCCAGCCAGATGGGTCGCGTGTAGACGGAACGGAATCCGTCGGCGGTCATCATCGGCAGGCCGTAAGGCTTGAAGACCTCGTTCGTCGCGCCGACGACGGCATCGATGTCGTGGAAGAGGGTGCCGTTCCAGTCCCAGACGATGTGCTGCGTCATGCCCCTATTGTCGGGCATCAGGCCAGCAGGTCGGGGATTTCCTGGGTGGCGTACCACATGAGCTCGTGCGCCTCCGCGCCGTCGACGACGAACAAGGCGTCGTTGTCCCCGCCGTCGGCGGCGGGCAGGGCGGCGATGGCGGCCTCGATGTCGGCGGCGGCGGAGACGTCGTCGACGTGCACGGCGGCCACCTTGGCCATCGGCACCGCTTCGGCCAGCCGTACCCTGGCCCGCTCCTCCAGGTCGGCGCTCATGGACAGGGTCGCGTCGGGGACCTCGGCCGCCACGACGACCCGGCGGGGGGCGGCGGCCACGCCGTCGGCGCGGTCGGCGGCGAGCATGCGCAGGGAGGCGCGGGCGGCGTCGGTCAGCGCCACGTACTCCAGCTCTTCGGTGTCCCCCGAGGCGTACCACTCGGTCAGCGCGGGAGTGACCGCGTAGCCGGTCAGCGGGGCGGGGCCGAGCTGCCCTTCGGCCGCCGCCCTGGCAAGCGCGGGAAGGGTGCTCGGCAGGTATACGCGCATCGGGAACCTTTCACGACGTTAGGGGGACCATCATCGCAGGGGCAGCCGCAGCAGCGTCTCCAGCTCGGCGATCGTCGTGTCGGGGGTGGTGTGGTGGATGACGCCGATGCCGAGCTCCCGGGCGGCGACGATGTTGATCTCGAAGTCGTCGATGAAGACGCATTCGGGGCCGCGCAGCCCGATGAGGTCGAGGGCGTGCTCGAAGATGCGCGGCTCGGGCTTGCGCATGCCGATCTCGCCGGAGATGACGACCGCGTCGAAGACCTCGTCCCAGCCGTCGCGCGGGTACTCGTTGGCCCACGAGTTGGACAGCAGGCAGGTCTTGATCCCCGCTCCGCGCACCCGCAGCAGCATGTCGTACATCGCGTCGACCCGCTGGAAGCCGAGGAACATCCGGGAGAGGAGCCCTTCGGCCACGGGCGAGGTGCCGTCGATGGTGCGGAGCCTGGCCGCGAGGTCGCGCTCGAAGTCGGCGGCGCTGATCTCGCCGCGCTCGAGGGCGTGCACGACGCTCTCCTGCAGCAGCAGCTCGCGCATGACCGCCCGGTAATGGTCGCCGTCGAGGCGGTCGGCCGCGATCCAGCCGGCGACCGCCTCGGACATGCTCGTGGTGAGCACGCCACCCCAGTCGATCAGGACTCCCTTGACCATGAGGAGCAGCCTATATCCCCTGAATGGAGCCGTTCGAGCAGTTCACCCCGGCGGGCTCGGTCGTCGGTCTCCTCGGCGTGGTGATGACGGTCCTGGTGACCGCCCTCGAGCTGTTCATCATGTTCCTGCAGGCGTTCCTGTTCACCCTGCTGGCGGCGATGTTCATCGGGGACGCGATCGAGGGCGACCGCTGAGCCACCAGAGGAGTCCGGTGAACCACGCTGACCGGTTCGCCGGACTCCACGAACGCGACTAACGGCTCGCGCGGACGATCGTGGCGGCCAGCCTGCGGTGCTCGGCCGAGCGCAGCACGTCGGCGGCCGCCGCGACCGAGGCGACCGGCGCCTTCTCCAGGAAGCCGCGCTTCCGGCGCAGCTCCAGCAGCCTGGTCACCGACTGGTCGAGACGCTGCCGCGAGATGCGGCCCGACTTCACCGCCGCCATGACCGCGCCGTGGGCCTTGGCGAAGTCGGGCGGCATGAGCAGCAGGTCCGCCCCGGCCAGGACGGCCCGCACGGCGACCTCGCCGTCGTCGTACTTCTTCCTGACGCCCGCCATGTTGAGCGCGTCGGTGGAGACGACGCCGTCGAAGCCCAGCCTGTCGCGCAGCAGCCCGGTCAGGATCGGCTTGGACAGGGTGGCGGGGTCGCCCGAGGGGTCGAGCGCGGGCATGACGATGTGGGCGCTCATGATCGCGTCGACGTCCGCGCCGATCGCCGCCTTGAACGGCGGGGCGTCCATCGTCGCCCACTGCGCCTTGGTGTGCTTGATCAGCGGCAGGCCGGTGTGGCTGTCGATGCGCGTGTCGCCGTGGCCGGGGAAGTGCTTGGCCGTCGCGGCGACGCCCGCGTCGTGGAAGCCCTTCACCGACGCGGCGACCATCCGCGCGACGCGGGCCGGGTCGTCGCCGAAGGCCCGCTTGCCGATGACCGGGTTCCTGGGGTCGAGGTTGACGTCGGCCACGGGCGCGAAGTCGAGGTTCACGCCGAGCGCCTTCAGTTCGGCGCCGGTCGCCGCCGCGGCCTTGCGGGCCAGGCCGGTGTTACGGGTGGCGCCCACGACCGACGCCCCCGGCAGGTCGGTGACCAGCGCGGACATCCTGGACACCAGGCCGTTCTCCTGGTCGGTGCCGATGAGCAGCGGCACACCCTTCGAGGCCTTCTGCAGGCCGTTGGTCAGGGAGACGACCTGGGAGACGCTCTTGATGTTCTCCGGGAAGAGGATCACGCCGCCCAGGTGGTACTTGGCGACCACCCGGGCGGGGGTGGCGGCGCCGAAGGCGTTCTGGTTGCCGTCGGAGGCGCTGTCGGCGGTGGTGCCGTGGAGGACCGGCATGAACAGCTGGCCGACCTTCTCCTCGAGGCTCATCCGGGCCAGCACCCGCTGGACGGCGCCCGCCCCGGCGGTCTCGGTGCCTGCCGCGGTGCCGGCCTCTGTGGCCGCCGGGGGCGTGGCGGGGGCCTGCGTGGACGGTTTCGCCGCTGGTGGAGGCATCTGGGGCGCCGAGCCCGCGGCGCCCGCCGAGCTCGCGCACGCCGCGAGGGAGGTCGCTATCGCCAGGACGCCTGCGGTACGGATGCCTCTCACCATGCCCCCCAAGCTATCCGGCCCGCCGGTGTCACGCCGACCCAACGGCCCCACACCTCCCGCGCGACGGCCGCCGCCGCAACGGCCCCGCACCCTCGCGAGGGCCACCGACGCGGCGGCCGGGCGGCCGGGCGGCCGGGCCGCTCCGGTCCCGCCGCGCGTCGGCCGCCCGTCGCTCACCGGCGGGACGGGATCACAGGCCGAGGTCGGCCAGGCCGGGCAGCGCCGCGCGGGCCGCGTTCCTGGCGCCGGCGGCCGTCACCTGCCCCCGCGCCATCGCGGCCGCCCTGCGGCACTGGGCCAGCGAGTGCGCGGCCAGCCCCGCCCGTACGGCCGGCAGCGCCGCCGGGCTCATCGACAGCGTGGCCGCCCCCAGCCCCACCAGCACGCATGCCAGCGCCGGATCGGCCGCCGCCTCGCCGCACACCCCGCACGGCACGCCGTGGTCGCCGACCGCCGCCGCGATCAGGTCGAGGAGCGCCGGATGCCACGGGTCCTGCAGCGCGCTCAGCGCTCCGACCTGCCGGTCGGCGGCGAAGGCGTACTGGGCCAGGTCGTTGGTGCCGATCGACAGGAAGCCGACCGTGGCGGCCAGGTCCTTCGAGCGCAGCGCGGCGGCCGGGACCTCGATCATCACCCCGACCGAGCCGAGCCCCTTGACCGTGCACTCGTGGACGAACCAGGTGGCCTCATCGACGGTGGACACCATGGGTGCCATCACCTGGAGCCGGTCGGACATCCCCGCGCCCGCGTCGGCGAGCGCCTGGAGCTGGTCCGTCATCACCTCGGGGAAGGCCCTGAACATCCGCAGCCCTCGCAGCCCGAGCGCCGGGTTGGGCTCGCGGCCGGTGGCCGGCAGGAAGGCGAGCGGCTTGTCGGCGCCGGCGTCGAGCGTGCGGACCACGACCTTGCCCTGCGGGAAGGCCTCGAGCACCGCCCGGTAGGCGTCGCGCTGCTGCTCGCGCGTGGGCGGGCTGGCCCTGTCGAGGAACAGGAACTCCGTCCGGTACAGGCCGACCCCCTCGGCGCCGCTGTCCACGGCCGCCTGCACGTCCGCGGGCCCGCCGATGTTGGCCAGCAGCGGCACCGGGTGCCCGTCGGCCGTCCTGCCGGGGCCGGTCGCCGCGTCGAGCGCTCGCGCCCTGGCCGCCGACAGGCGCCGGGCGTCGGCCACCTGCTGCTCGCTGGGCTCGACGGTGACCGTACCGAGGCCGCCGTCGACGAGCACGCGCACGCCGGGGCGCAGCGCGGTCGCGCCGCGCGCCGCCACGACCGCGGGCAGGCCCATCGCGCGCGCCAGGATCGCGGTGTGGCTGGTGGGGCCGCCCTGCTCGGTCACGAAGGCGGCGACCACGTCCCTGGTCAGCAGCACCGTGTCCGCGGGCGCCAGGTCCCGCGCCACCAGCACGTACGGCTCGGCCGCCGTCGTCGGCACGCCGGGCACCGGATGCCCGGTGAGCACGGCGATCGTCCGGTCCCTGACGTCCTCGACGTCGACCACCCGCTGGCCCATGTAGCCGCCCGCGGCGACGAGCAGGTCGCGGTACTTGCCGAAGGACTCGTAGACGGCCCTGGGCGCGGCCGTCCCGGTCTCGATCAGCGCGTCGACGCCGATGGCCAGGCCGGGGTCGCGGGCCATCAGCGCCTGGGCGGCGAGCACGTCCTTGGCCTCGCCGCCCGCCTTGACGCCGCGCGCCTCCAGCTCGCCGGCGACCTGTTCCAGCGCGGCGTGGGCCCGCGCCTTCTCCTGATCCGCCTCTCCCTCGTAGGTGGCGCCCTCGGGGGGTTCGGGCACCGAGACGGTCAGCACGTAGACAGGGCCCTGCCCGATGCCGGGACTGACCCCCACCCCCGAGATGGTCATGGCGCCGATGCGATCGCGGCCAGCTCGTCCACGAGCTGCTCCGCGCCTTCCCCGTCGGCCTTGATCACGATCATCTCGCCCTGACGGACGTCGAGGCCCATCACCATCAGGATGCTCTTGGCGTTGACGGGCTCGCCGCCGAGCCTGCCCACGGTGACGTCGATGGGGGCCTTCGCCGCCGCCGTCACGAACGTCGCCGCGGGACGGGCGTGCAGCCCTACCTCCGCTTCGACGGTCACCTTGCGCTCGGCCATCGGGGCTCCTCCTAGGTGTGCCGGTCCAGACCAGCTGGACTCACGAAACAGCGGCCGGCCGATCGATCGGCGCCGGCCAGGTCCTCGCCGGCGTGGGCGGGTGGCCACCGCCATCCCTCTCATACCCGCCGCCTTGGCCGCGGCTATCCCCGCCACCGGATCCTCGAAGACTACGCAATCGCCGCGAACCGCCGGGAGGTGGGTCGGGCGGACGGCGCGGCGCCCCCGAGGACGTCGTGCGCCGGACGGCGCGGCGCGGTCCCTACGCCCATTGGAACAGCTCGTCACCGACGTGGACGGGGCCCTGGGCGACGACGGTCACCGCCTCGGCCCGCGCGTCCAGCGCGACCACCGGGCAGACCGGGGAGCGGCCGCCCGCCTCGATGACGGCCGGGTCCCACGCCACGACCGGCTGGCCCGCGTCGACCCGGTCGCCCTCGGCCACGAGCAGCCGGAAGCCCTCCCCCTTCAGCTGCACGGTGTCGATGCCCAGGTGCACCAGCACGCCCCTGCCGTCGTCGCCCACGATGACGTAGGCGTGCGGATGCAGCTTCAAGATCTTTCCACCGATCGGGGCGACGGCCTTCCCTGGCCCGCGCGCCGGGTCGATCGCCGCACCGGGCCCGACCATGCCCGCCGAGAACACCGGATCGGGCACGGCGCCCAGGCCGACCGCGGCCCCCTCGACCGGGGCGAGAACGCTGGTCATTGGTCCCCCCTGAACCAGAGCGCCGGCGGCGGGAGAACCCCGCCGCCGGCGACCTAGCCGATGATGTCCTCGATGTCGCTGGCGATCGTGTCGGCTTCGGGACCGACCACGACCTGGACGACGTTTCCCGCGGCCATCACTCCGTGGGCCCCCGCTGCCTTCAGCGCCGCCTGGTCGACTTTGGAGGCGTCGTGCACCTCGGTGCGCAGCCGCGTGATGCACGGCTCGATCTCGATGATGTTGGCCGCACCACCGAGCCCGGCGATGATCGCGTCAGCGTCCGCCGCCATGTGGTCCTCCCTCGTCGATACGTCTGTCTGACCAGGCTACTCATGAGAAAGCGGCCATCAGCCCGCAGACCGTTTCTTTGCGCGGCTCAGCGCCGTGCCGGCAGTCCGGCGGCCAGGTTTCTCATGAGTGGGCGACCGCGAGCGATCAGTCGGTCTGGGTGACCTTGTTGAGCCCGCGCGGGGCGTCGGGGTCGATCCCGAGGCGCCGGGCCAGCGCCTCGGTGAGGAGCTGACCGGGGACGATCAGGCCCATCGGGGCCACCCACTCGGGCAGGTCGGGGCCGTTCAGCGCGGCCGTACCCGCCTGGGCCAGCGCCTGGCCGCCGCCCACGGTGTAGGCCGCCGCGCCCGCGCCGACCACGCGCTCGGCCAGGGCGACCGTACCGGCCAGCGTCGGGCTGTTCTCGGCGGCGACCAGCAGCGCGGGGGTGTCCTCGTCCACCACCGCGATCGGGCCGTGCAGCAGGTCGGCGTAGGACAGGCCCATGGCGTGCAGGTAGCAGGCCTCCTTGAGCTTCAGCGCGGTCTCCAGAGCGGTCGAGAAGGCCATGCCGCGCCCCGAGACGACCACGCCCGGCTTGTCGGCCAGACCCTCGACGACCGCCTCCAGGTCGCCCGGCTCGGCGATCAGCTTCTCCACCGCCTCCGGCACCCGCTGCAGGTCGGCGGCGTCGACCTCCGCGCCGAGCCCCAGCGCGAGAACGGCCAGCGCCGCGAGCTGCGTGGTGTAGGTCTTGGTGGCGGGCACCGCCTTCTCCTCGCCGGCCAGCGTCACCAGGGCGATGTCGGCCGCCTGGGCGAGCGGGCTGTCCTCGCCGCCGTTGGTGATGCCGACGGTCTTGGCGCCGCAGTCCTTGGCCCAGGCCAGCGTCTCGACGATCTCCTCCGTCCTGCCGGACTGGGAGATGGCGACGGCCAGCACGCCGTCGAGGTCGAGCTTGCGCCGGTAGGTGGTGGCGATCGACGGCGCGGCGAGGGCGGACAGGCGTCCGGCGTGCGACTCGATGAGATAACGGCCGTAGACTGCGGCGTTGTCGGAGGTGCCGCGCGCGATGAACAGCAGCTGCCTGGTCTGCTCGCCGAGCGCCTTCACCTCGTCGACCCGGGGAAGCAATGAGTCCAGGGTGGCCCGCAACGCGGCCGGTTGCTCGGCGATCTCGCTGCGCATCTTCGTGGTCATCGTGTCCCCATCGCTTGACTGGCTGTTCCGGCATGTGGTCTAGTCCGGACTAGACCAGTACGAACCATAACTCATCGCCCAGGTCAGATCGAGGGGAGGATCCGTGGCGCACATCGATCCGGACAGCCCGGTGCCCAAGTACTTCCAGCTCCGCGAGATCCTGCTGGATCTCATCGACAGCAACGAGCTGAGCATCGGCGCGGCGATCCCGTCCGAGCGCGAGCTCTGCCAGCGTTTCGGCCTGTCGCGGATGACCGTCCGCCAGGCCGTCGACCACCTGGTCTCGGAGGGCCGGCTGCACAGGGTGCCCGGGAAGGGCACCTTCGTCGCCAGGCCGAAGATCGAGCTGGCGCTCCAGCTCACCTCCTTCACCAACGACATGCGCGCCCGCGGCCTCGAACCGGGCTCCCGCGACCTCGACCGGCGCATCGTGCGCGCGAGCGCCCACCTGGCGAAGGAACTCGGCATCCAGCCGGGCGAGGAGGTCCACTTCATCGAACGGCTGCGCACCGCCGACGGCGAGCCGTTGTCGATCGAGCGCGCCCACATCCCCGTCTCGCTGGCGCCCGACCTGGCCGACCACGACCTGACGGGCAAGTCGCTCTACCAGCTGCTCGAGGCGCGCTACGGCATCGTGATGGACGCCGGCGAGCTGACCATCGACGGAGGGATCGCCGACCCCAGCGACGCCGACCTGCTGAAGCTGCCCCGTGGCGGGGCGGTGCTGCTGCTGCAACGCCGCTCCTTCTCCGGTGGGGTCTGCGCCGAGCTGGGCGTGTCCACCTACCGGGCCGATCGGTACCAGTTGCGCACCGTCCTGGAGATCCCCGCCCGTCGCGGCTGACCGGCTCGCAGGGGGTACGGCATGCTTGGGTCCTGCTCGTCACCCCGCCCCGCCAGGTCCCCCGGCCGGGCCTGGTCCTTACCCCCCACACTCCGGAGGAACTCCCGGTGACCGAGTCCGCCGCGATCCCTTCGCCGTTCGCCCGCTTCATGGCCGTGCTCCAGCGCATGGGCCGCTCGCTCATGCTCCCCATCACCGCCCTGCCCGCCGCCGCGCTCCTGCAGCGCTTCGGCCAGCCCGACATGCTGGGCGCCAACGGCGCCGAACCCGGAGGACTGGCCGACGTGGCGGCCTTCGCGTGGATGACCCACGTCGCCGAGGTGCTCGACGCCGCCGGAGCCGCCCTGTTCGAGAACCTGCCGCTGCTGTTCGCGGTCGGCGTGGCCATCGGGTTCGCCCGCAAGGCCGACGGCTCCACCGCCCTGGCCGCCGTGGTCGGCTACCTGGTCTTCGACCGCGTCACCAAGGTGATGTTCTTCGAGTCCGCCATCAGGGACACCGTCATGATCCGCCAGGCGGAGAGCCAGGGGATCAAGGAGATCATCAACTACGGCATCCAGAACCCGACCAAGGTGCTCGGCGGCATCCTGATCGGGCTGGTCACCGCGGTGCTCTGGCAGCGCTTCTACCGGATCAAGCTGCCCTCGTGGCTGGCCTTCTTCGGTGGGCGGCGCTTCGTGCCGATCATCACCTCGATCGCGGCGCTGCTGATCGGCGTGCTCATCGGCTGGATCTGGCCGGTGCTCGGCGAGTGGATCGGCCAGGCGGGCCGGGCGCTGGCCGACGCGGGAGCCCTCGGCACCGGCCTGTACGGGTTCTTCAACCGGCTGCTGGTACCGCTCGGCCTGCACCACTTCGTCAACTCGATCGTCTGGTACGTCGTCCCCGAGTGCCAGGTCGGCGGGCGCACCTTCGCCGGCGACTGGAACTGCTACTTCGGCGGCGACCCCGGCGCGGGCGAGTTCATGGCCGGATTCTTCCCCGTCATGATGTTCGCGCTGCCCGCCGCGGCCCTGGCCATCTGGCGCGCCGCGCTGCCGGGCAAGCGGACCGCGGTCGGCGGCATCATGCTCTCGGCGGCGCTCGCCTCGTTCGTCACCGGCATCACCGAGCCGATCGAGTTCGCGTTCATCTTCGTCGCGCCGGTGCTGCTCGTCGTCCACGCGGTACTGACCGGGATCGCGATGGCGGTGACGACGCTGGTCGGCGGGCAGCTCGGGTTCGGCTTCTCGGCCGGGCTGCTCGACATGCTGCTGAACGCCGGCAAGTCCAACACGAACAACGTGATCGGGATCCTGGTCATCGGGGTGATCTACGGGGCGGTCTACTACGTGGTGTTCAGCTTCCTGATCAGGCGGCTGGACATCATGACGCCGGGACGGGAGCCGGAGGTGGACATCGACTCCGGCGAGACCGCCACCGTCCCCTCCTCCCCACCCACCCCTGGCCCCCCGTCCGAGCCCCACACGCCATGACCCACCCCCTATGCCCGCCCCTCATGACCCGTCGCCCTCATGACCTGTCGTCCTCATGACCTGTCGCCCTCGGGAATCCCCGCCCGAGACCCGCCACAGGCCATGACCCACCCCTCGGGACCCGCCGTCCTCGGGCCATCCCGCCCGGGCGCCGGCCGCGCGCCCGCCGCCCTGCGGAAGGCGTTTCCGCAGGACGGGGCGTGGTAGATACCCCGCATCCCCCGTGACGATCTGCCGGGGGTGTCGGGATGAGCGAAACGACCGCCGACGGCCGCACGTCCTTCTGGTCGGCCGTCCTCGCCGTGCTGCAGCGGATCGGCCGATCCCTCATGCTGCCCATCGCCGTCCTGCCGGCCGCCGGCCTGCTGCTCCGCTTCGGCCAGGACGACCTGCTCGGCCGTACCGACAACGCCTTCGTCGACAAGGTGGCCGTCATCTTCGCCGCCGCCGGCGGCGCGCTCTTCGACAACCTGCCGCTGCTGTTCGCGGTCGGCGTCGCCATCGGGTTCGCCAAGCGCGCCGACGGCTCGACCGCGCTGGCCGCCGTCGTCGGCTACCTGGTGTTCGACCAGGTCACCCGCCGCATGTTCTTCTACTCCACCAGCGAGGCGGTCAGGGCCAAGGTCACCCTCACCCTCCAGGACCACAGCACGGTCATCAACCAGGCCGCCTCCGCCCAGCCGACGGGCGTCCTCGGCGGCATCGTGATCGGCCTGGTGGCCGCGGTGCTCTGGCAGCGCTACTACCGGATCAAGCTGCCCACCTGGCTGGCCTTCTTCGGCGGCAGACGGTTCGTCCCCATCATCACCGCCGTCGCCGCTCTCGGGCTCGGCGTCGTGTTCGGCATCATCTGGCCGCCCATCGGCACCGCGCTGACCGCCTTCGGCGACTGGCTGGCCACCCATTCCACCGTCGGCGCGGGCGTCTACGGCGTGGCCAACCGCCTGCTCATCCCGCTCGGCCTGCACCACTTCATCAACTCGATCGTCTGGACCGTCATCCCCGAGTGCACGGTGAACGGCGTGCACGCCGCGGGCGACCTCAAGTGCTACGCCATCGGCCAGCAGGGCGCGGGGATCTTCATGACCGGCTTCTTCCCGGTGCTGATGTTCGGCGTCCCCGGTGCGGCGCTGGCGATCTGGCGGGCGGCGCCCTCGCACAAGCGGGCGGCGGTGGGCTCCATCATGGTCGGCGCCGCCCTCACCGCGTTCGTCACCGGGATCACCGAGCCGGTGGAGTTCGCGTTCATCTTCGTGGCGCCGCTGCTGTTCGTCCTGCACGCGCTGCTCACCGGGGTCTCCATGGCCCTGCTCGCGACGCTGGACACCCGCCTCGGATTCAGCTTCTCGGCGGGCGGCATCGACATGCTGCTCAACGCCACCAAGTCGAACACCCACAACCTGGTCCTGATCATCGCGATCGGGCTGGTCTACTTCGTCCTGTACTACGCGCTCTTCAGCTTCCTGATACGCAAGTTCGACATCCTCACCCCGGGCCGGGAGCCCGACGAGGACACCGAGCAGCCCGCTCGCTGACATTCGACGGGCCGGCAATCGGTGCCAAATACCGGCCGGAATGGATTCGGAACGGCAGGCACGCCATGCGCGTCCGCCGAAATGCACGACAGGCTGGTGACCAACCGATCCAACTCGTCGTGATCTTCTTCGTTGATCCCCGCAAAAAGATCGGGAGAAGCGGAAAAGTTGGCGACTGATGTATCTGGGCTTGGGACCGAAAACTCCTTATACCGACGTTCTCCCGCATGAGGTTGGAGGTTTCATGGCATCACGGCTGCGTCCCGCTCCGCTCCCCCGCGTCACCCTCACCCCCGTCCCCGACCCGCCGTACGACGGGGAGCACCACGGTCCGGAGCCCACCACCCAGGGGTCGCTCGCCCTCGCCCCCGACCCGCTCCCGTTGGTCTGGGGGCCGCCCGGCTCCATCCCCGACGAGCGCCACCTGCGCCACCTCGGCCAGGCGCTCGCCGAGATCCTGGCCGGCCGCCGGCCACCCGAAACGGTCAGCGACCGGCTCACCGAACGGGCCTACGCCGAACTCGTCCGCGCCGGAAAGATGATCACCACCGGCGGCCGGCCGTTCGCGGGCGTCCCCCGCGTGACGCAGCCCGGGGAAGGGGTGGTGGAGATGTGCCTGCTGGTGCACTGCGGCGAACGCAGCCACGTGCTGGCGCTCCGGCTGGAACGGCGCGGTGTCCAGTGGCTGTGCACCGACTTCGAGACCGCCTGACACCCCGGTAGTCCGAAACCGCCGGACACGCCGGTACGGCGGGCCTCCCCGCCCGCCGTACCGCCCTCTACCGACGCCCCGCGCCACTACCCCACCGACGACCCTCCACACCCGACCTGCCCCCGCTTCCTCAGCCACCCCCCAGAACCCGGCGCCCCCGCAGCCCACCACCGGAATCTGCCGCTCCCCGCAGCCCACCACTCCGGAATCTGCCGCCCCCCGCAGCCCACCACCCCGGAATCTGCCGCCCCCCCGCAGCCCACCACCCCGGAATCTGCCGCCCCCCGCAGCCCACCACCCCGGAACCTGCCGCTCCCCGCAGGCCGCCGCCCGGTAAGGACCCCGGCGCCCCGGCAGTACCGTGCCCTCGGCATCACGTCGGAACCGACCCGCGCTTCCGCTACCCCTCCGGTGTGCGGTCGGTGGGCCGCATGCGAAAGGCCCCGCCCCCACGTGGGGACGGGGCCTCGAAACGCCGGCCGCTACGCCTCGACGTGCTTCGGGTCGCCGTGGCAGCGCTTGTACTTCTTGCCCGACCCGCACGGGCACGGCGCGTTGCGCTCCACGTTGCCGTAGGCGGCACGCTCGGCGGCCGTCGTGCGGACCTTGGTGTGCTCGACCTCGCCCGCCTCACCGGGAGCGGTGTACTCCAGCTCGGTCGGCCGCTGCGGCCCGCGCAGGCCACGCGCGATGATCGACCGGGTCTCGGCGATCTCCGCCGACTCCTCGACGATCGGGTTCTCCTGCACCTCGACCTCGAGGTTGAACAGGTAGCCGACCGACTCCTCCTTGATGCCGTCGAGCATCGCGGAGAACATCTCGAAGCCCTCGCGCTGGTACTCGATCAGGGGGTCGCGCTGCGCCATGGCGCGCAGGCCGATGCCCTCCTGGAGGTAGTCCATCTCGTAGAGGTGCTCGCGCCACTTGCGGTCGAGGACCGACAGGATGACGCGCCGCTCCAGCTCGCGCATGGCCTCGGAGCCGAGCTCCTCCTCGCGCCGGTCGTAGGCGGCGAGGGCGTCGGTCTTGATCTTGTCGCGGAGCACGTCGGCCGACAGCTCCTCGCGGCCGCCCGCCCCCTCGACGACGTCCTCGAGGCTGATCGAGATCGGGTACAGCTCGCCGAACGCCTTCCACAGCTTGTCGAGGTCCCACTCCTCGGAGAAGCCCTCGGCCGTGGCGGCGCCGACGTACTCGTCGATCACGTCGGTGACGAAGCCGCGGACCTGCTCGTGCAGGTCGGCGCCCTCCAGCACCCGGTGGCGCTCGGCGTAGATCACCTTGCGCTGCCGGTTCATGACCTCGTCGTACTTCAGAACGTTCTTGCGGATCTCGAAGTTCTGCTGCTCGACCTGGTGCTGGGCGGAGGCGACGGCCTTGGTGACGATGCCCGACTCGATCGGCTGGTCGTCGGGGATGTTCATCCTGACCATGATCGCCTCGACGCGCGGCGAGTTGAACAGCCGCATGAGGTCGTCGCCGAGCGAGAGGTAGAAGCGCGACTCGCCGGGGTCGCCCTGACGTCCGGAACGGCCGCGCAGCTGGTTGTCGATGCGCCGCGACTCGTGACGCTCGGTGCCGAGGACGTAGAGGCCGCCGAGCTCGGTGACCTCCTCGTGCTCGGTCTTGACCGCCTGCTTGGCCTTCTCCAGCGCCTCGGCGTAGGACTTCTCGTACTCCTCCGGCGTCTCGACGGGGTCGAGGCCGCGCTGGCGCAGCTCGGTGTCGGCGCGGAACTCGGGGTTGCCACCGAGCATGATGTCGGTGCCTCGACCGGCCATGTTGGTGGCCACGGTCACGGCGTGCTTGCGGCCCGCCTCGGCGACGATCGACGCCTCACGCGCGTGGTTCTTCGCGTTGAGCACCTCGTGCTTGACGCCCTGGCGGGTCAGCATCTTCGACAGCCGCTCGGACTTCTCGACCGAGGTGGTGCCGACCAGGACCGGCTGGCCGGCGGCGTAGCGCTCCTTGATGTCCTCGACGACCGCGGTGAACTTGGCGTCCTCGGTGCGGTAGATGAGGTCGGACTGGTCCTTGCGGATCATCGGCCGGTTGGTCGGGATCGGGACCACGCCGAGCTTGTAGGTCTGGTGGAACTCGTTCGCCTCGGTGGCCGCGGTGCCGGTCATGCCGGCGAGCTTGCTGTAGAGACGGAAGTAGTTCTGGAGGGTGATCGTGGCGAGCGTCTGGTTCTCGTCCTTGATCTTCACCCCCTCCTTGGCCTCGATGGCCTGGTGCATGCCCTCGTTGTAGCGGCGCCCGTGCAGGACTCGGCCGGTGAACTCGTCGACGATGAGGACCTCGCCGTCGGCGACGATGTAGTCCTTGTCCTTCTTGTAGAGCTCCTTGGCCTTCAACGCGTTGTTGAGGAAGCCGACCAGGTGGGTGTGCTCGGGCTTGTAGAGGTTGTCGATGCCGAGCCAGTCCTCGACCTTCTCCACGCCGGACTCGAGCACGCCGACGGTGCGCTTCTTCTCGTCGACGACGTAGTCGCCGGTGCTGGGCTCGCCCGGGTTCTTGGCCTCGACGCCCCTGCGGAGGCGCGGCACGATCTTGGCGAACTCGGTGTACCACTTGCCCGACTGCTCGCCGGGACCCGAGATGATCAGCGGCGTACGTGCCTCGTCGATGAGGATGGAGTCGACCTCGTCGACGATCGCGAAGTTGTGGCCGCGCTGGACGCACTCGTCCAGCGACCAGGCCATGTTGTCGCGCAGGTAGTCGAAGCCGAACTCGTTGTTGGTGCCGTAGGTGATGTCGGCGGCGTACATCTTGCGCCGCTCCTCGGGGCTCTGCCCCGCGATGATCACCCCGGTCTCGAGGCCGAGGAAGCGGTGGATCCGCCCCATCTTCTCCGCGTCACGCTGGGCCAGGTAGTCGTTGACCGTGATGACGTGGACGCCCTTGCCGGTCAGCGCGTTAAGGTAGCTGGGCAGCACGCAGGTCAGGGTCTTGCCCTCACCGGTCTTCATCTCGGAGATGTTGCCCAGGTGAAGGTTGGCGCCGCCCATGATCTGGACGTCGTACGGGCGCTGGCCGAGCACGCGCCGCGCCGCCTCCCGCACCGCGGCGAAAGCCTCGGGCAACAGATCGTCGAGCGACTCCCCATCGGCGTGTCGCTGCTTGAACTCGTCCGTAAGCGCGCGCAACTCCGCGTCGGACAGGCTCTTGAAGTCGTCCTCGATGGAGTTGACCTGGTCGGCGATCCGCTTGAGCTTGCGCAGGACCTTGCCCTCGCCGGCGCGCAGAATCTTGTCGAGAATGGCTGGCACTTTGTGTAAAGCTCCTCGCAGGTCTACCCCGGCGGCCGCCAGGAGGAGAGGCTGAGACAAACTTCCCCATGGCCATCGTAGGCGGTTCCGCCACCAGACACAGCCACCGCGACTAGGAGGCCGCAACACCCGTCTGGGAGAATGGTCTTTCGGCAGAGCGTATGCCGATCTGGTTTGATCTCGCACCATTGACATGGCTCGGCGGGAAACATCTTCAGGAGGGATAGGCCATGGCAGATGGTCACAACCTTGGCAACCACGCCGGACGGGCGTCCTCGTGGCTGGCGGTCAGCATCATGCTGGCCGGGTTCACCGTGGGCGGTGTCGGCCTGACGACAGCCAACTGGATGATCGTCTGGGTCGGTGTCGGGATCTTCGTGCTCGGCGGGGTCCTCGCCCTTGTCTTCGACATCTTCTCCGACGTCGTCATCGACGCGCCCCGTGTCGGCATGCGCGCCGAGGACCATCGCTGACGAACTCCGCCGACGGCGGGCGGCAGGGGATCCAGACCCCGCCGCCCGCCGTCGCCGTTCCAGGACCGGACCCGGGCGTCGCCCCCGGCGTCCGCCCGACGCCGATGCCGACGCCGGTGCCGGTGCCGGTGCCGGTGCCGGTGCCGGTGCCGGCCGACCGTTGTGCGGCGGGTGGTCACCCCGCGCGGACACCTCCCGACCGGCGTTTCCCTGACCGGCAGACGTGCATCCCCGGCCGGTGGACGTGCTCGCTGACCGGCAGACGTGCCCCCTGACCGGTGGACGTGCCCGCTGACCGGTGGACGTGCTCGCTGACCGGTGGACGTGCCCTCTGACCGGTGGACGTGCCCCTGACCGGTGGAGGCCGGGGCGGTCCATGTCGAGGCGCCGGTCGTGGTGGCGATCCGTGGCGCGACGGGTGAACGGCGCCGCGGTCCCCCGGGCGCGGTTTTCTGTCGGTGCCCGCCGTTACGATCGCGGCATGCTGTGCCGTACCCCCGGATCCACGACATGACCGAGCTGAGCGCCGACGACGCGCGCCGCCTGATCCTGCGCGCCCAGGGTTTCCTGGGCGCCGAGGGAAGGCGCGGCGGCGTGCAGGGGATGCTGCGCAGGCTGGGCGCCGTCCAGCTCGACACGGTCTCCGTCCTGGCCCGCTCCCACGAACTGGTCGCCTACGGCAGGCTGGGCGCCGTCGGCAGGACCACCGTCGAGCGCGCCTACTGGCACAACCCCGCCCGCAGCTTCGAGTACTGGTGCCACGCCGCCTGCATCCTGCCGATCGAGCACTGGCCGCTGTACGGCTTCCGCCGCCGCGCCTACCGCGCGCGCCGGCAGCGCTGGCACGAGGTGCCCGCCGACTACGAGAAGGTCCTTCACCAGGTGCGCGACAGCGGCCCGGTCACCACCTCCGACATCGGCGGCGCCAAGAAGAGCGCCGAATGGTGGGACTGGTCCGACTCGAAGATCGCGCTCGAGTGGCTGCTCGACATCGGCGAGCTCGTCTGCACCAGGCGCGTCGGCTGGCGCAGGGTCTACGACCTGGCCGAGCGTGCCGTCCCCGCCGACCTGCTCGGGCAGGAGCTCACCGACGAGGAGTGCGTCGTACGGCTGGCCGCCGTCGCCGGCGCCTCCCTCGGCGTGGCCACGCGCGCCGACCTGATCGACTTCCTCAGGTTGAGGGGCTCCTACGCCGCGCTGCTCGACCAGGCTCTGGCCGGCGGCGCGGCCGGGCTGGTGCCGGTCAAGGTGGCCGGCTGGGCGCCGAACGGGCAGGCCGCCGACGCGTGGGCGAGCCCCGAGGCGCTCGCGTCGGAGCCGCGCGGGCGGCACCGCACCACGCTCGTCTCGCCGTTCGACTCGCTGATCTGGCACCGGGGCCGCACGTCGCGGGTGTTCGGCTTCGACTACACCCTGGAGCTCTACGTCCCCAAGGCGAAGCGGGTCCACGGGTACTTCACGATGCCGGTGCTGTCGGGCGGCAAGCTGATCGCGCGGGTCGATCCGGCGCGCGAGGGGCAGACGTTCGTGGCCAGGCACGTGTCGTTCGAGTCGCCGAGGGTGCGGCCGGGCGACCTGGCGGGGGTGCGGGAGGCGCTCTGGTCGGCGGCGAGCTGGGTGGGGTGCACCGACGTACGGGTGGAGCGGGTCACCTCCGAGGCGCACGCCAAGCCGCTGCTCGACGCATTCCCTCTCGCCCTGCCCAACCTCCGCTGACGCGCCGGGCGGCCCGCTGACGGCAGACCCAGACGAAGCCGGGCGGCCCGCTGACGGCAGCCCCGGACGAAGCGGGGCGCCCCGGAAAGGGGCGCCCCGTTTGGTCACGCAGGGTGAGGGCGGAGCCTCAGGTGATCTCCAGCATGCGTTCGCGGACGGCGTAGACCACCGCCTCCATCCGGGAGTGCAGCTGTAGCTTGTCCAGGATGTTGCGCACGTGGTTCTTCACCGTGTTCTCGGAGATGAACAGCTGCTTGGCGATCTCGCGGTTGTTCATCCCCTTGGCCACCAGCCGCAGCACCTCCATCTCCCGGTCGGTCAACCGGGGTACGGGCAGCTGCGGCGGCCGCTCGGCCTCCTTGCGGCTCATGTTGGCGAACTCGGTGATGAGCTTGGCCGCCATGGCGGGGTTGATGAGCGACTGCCCCTCGTACACCCCGCGCACCGCGTCGGGCACCTCGTCGATCTGGACGTCCTTGAGCAGGTAGCCGGTCGCCCCCGCCTTGATGGCCTCGAAGAGGTCCTCCTCCTCGTCGCTGACCGTCAGCATGATGATCCGCGTGCTGGGCACCGACGCCTTGATGCCGCGGGTCGCCTCGATGCCGCCTTGGCGGGGCATCCTGACGTCCATCAACACCACGTCGGGCAGAAGACGATCGGCGAGTTCGACCGCCTCCTGACCGTCGCTGGCCTCGCCGACCACCTCGATGTCGTCCTCGGCGGCCAAAGCCAGCGCGAGGCTGCGCCTGATCAGCTCGTGATCGTCAACGATCATCACGCGGATCGGGTCGCTCATGCGGCCTCCTCAGCGGACCGCATCTGCCTGATGGCTCGCTCGCTCACGTGGCCGAGGCGCGCCGCCCCGGCTCGCTCGCTGCGCTCGCTCACGTCTCCTCCTCGTGGGGGGCCAGAGCCGTTGAACCGCCATGATGCCAGGCTTTTGCGGTCCTGGGGTGGTCGAGAGGATCTTCGTTGGCGTTGTTCAGGGCTCGACGAGCCGCAACACGCCGTAGTTGTAGCCGCGCCGGCTGTAGACGACGCTCGCCTGGCCGCTCTCCTTGTCGCGGAACAGATAGAAGTCGTGCCCGACCAGTTCCATCTCGAGGAGGGCCTGGTCGATGGTCATGGGTTCGGCTTTGTGGAACTTCTCCCGGACGACACATGGCCCGTCGCCGTCCATCTCGATGGGGACGATGTCGTCATAGGCCTTGTCGTCGGGCAGGAACTCCTCTTCGGACTCCGCCGGGGCGGGGGCGGGTATGGCCTCCGGCGTCGCTTCGTACACATCGGCGAGTGCGGCTGTCAGCTCCGCCACGGAAGGGGTCGCGTGGTTGCCGTGATGCACCTTGCGCCGGTCGGCGATGCGCCGCAGGCGACCTTCCAGCTTGTCGAGAGCGAGGTCGAGGGCGGCGAATCGGTCGTCGGCCGAGGCCTCGGCGCGGACCGCCGGTCCGCGGGAGTGAATGGTCAGCTCGACACGCTCGCGCTGGTCGGCGAGGCGGGGGTTGCGCTCCTTCGACACCTCCACATCCACTCGGATGAGCTTGTTGTCCAGACGTTCGATCCTGGCCAGCTTGGTCGTCACATGGTCTCGGAACCGGTCACTCACTCCTGTGTGCCGTCCCTTGACGATGATGTCCATGCAACAGCCCCCCTTCGTCTAACGACTGAGACAGAGCGCCCGGCGACGTGCATGCCAGGCGTGGTCTAGTTTCACCGTTACCCTCTTTCGACACGTCGTCACCAATGGCTCCAGTGGCACCCGTTCGGCCGACCTGGTCTTCGACCCCACATCCGCCTGCTGAGGGGTTCGCGGCTCCGTGCCACTACTGCCCTTCTCTTCTTGGCGAGGGACATCTGGACCCTCGGGAAGGCAGGACTTACCTCTAAGCCGCACCGTGATCAGTCGACAAAAAGTCGCTTTACGTGGACCGTTTCGCCTGCGGCTGGCATCGGCTAGCAGAGCCGGGACCCCCGGCTCTGCGCAACCACGGACCCGAACGGGTGCCATGTCAGAACGCTATCCGCATCAGGACCGAATGTCAGCCTGAGGATCGCCCAAAAGATCACTTTCCGTGATTTTCTTCGGCTCCTCAAGGGGTAGAAGATGCCCCCTTTGACGGTTGAACACACCTTTCGACCTGCCTCTCCAGACGGATGAGCTGCGCAGAAGGAAGGGACATGTGGCGAACCGGGGAGCCCACGGCTTTGGCATTCTCTTTACCCTCCGTGAGGAAATCCGGTGGACCGTGTCGGCGTGTCGCGGCGACGGTCACCGCGGCGGCCACCTCCGCTCCCGTCGCACGTACCGCTCTGGCCGCCTCCGCGAGCGTCGCCCCCGTGGTGACGACGTCGTCCACGATGACCATGGACGCGCCTGAGTGGTCGCTCAGGCGGCCTTTACCCACGGGGTCGGCTCGCAGGGAGGAGGCGAGGTTGGCGGCCCGCTGCGCGGCGCTCAGGCCCGCCTGATCGGCGACCCTCCTGCCGTGCCGGAGGTCGGTGCGGAGAGTGACCTCCCGCCCGAGCCCGCTCAGCTGCCGTACGGCGAGCGCGGCCAGACGGCGGACCGGGTCGTGCCCCCTGGCCCGTACGGCACGCCCGGCGCTCGGCACGGGCACGACGGCCAGGGCGCCCTCGGGGACGGCCGTGGCCAGGGTGAAGGCGAGGGCGTGGGCCAGCGGGACGGCCAGCGCCGTACGGCCGCGCTCCTTGTAATGGAGGATCGCCTGGCGGGCCGCGCCCTCGTAGAGGGTCGCCGACCAGCAGGCGGGCAGGCCGGCGGGGGCGGGACGGGGCGCGCGGAGGGCGGGGGCGACGACCAGGCAGGCGTCGCACAGCAGGCTGCCGCGCCTGTCGCAGCCG
Organism: Nonomuraea sp. NPDC003727; assembly: GCF_053586935.1. Taxonomy (NCBI): domain Bacteria; kingdom Bacillati; phylum Actinomycetota; class Actinomycetes; order Streptosporangiales; family Streptosporangiaceae; genus Nonomuraea; species Nonomuraea sp. NPDC003727. The sequence continues at coordinate 431,879 of NZ_JBSFNE010000005.1, read as the reverse complement.
ACGCAGCGGGTGGGCAGGAGGAGGTCCAGCACGGGGTCCAGCATGGAGACCGGCACCGACAGAATCCCGGCGCGGGCGGCCGGGCCTCCGGGGTGGAAGGTCGAGGCCGGCACCGGCAGAACCGCCGGTCAGGGCGGATGCCGGCGGCTCCGGAGGAGCGCGTCAGTCCAGGGGGAAGGTCGGTGACTGCGTGCCGGCCTGGACCTTGGTGTCCACCCACTTGTCCTGGACCAGCTCCAGCACCTTGCCGCCGTCCTCGCCGTCGGTGCCGGCGACCAGCCGCTCGTTCAGGGCCGAGATGGACGTGATCCGCTTGTCCGCCGCCAGCTGCCGCAGCTGCCCGTTGCTGATGTCGATCTCCGTCGGCGTGCTGCCCGAGCTGCTCCCCACCAGCGCGATCAGGTGCTCGGAGTCACTCCACGCCAGGTCCTTGATCTCCTCGGTCTCCCCGGTGGTCAGCAACGTCTGGAAGTGGTCGAGCCGGTCGCCCGCGATCACACCCACCATGACCGACAGCGCGCCGCCGTCGGAGACGACGGCCGCCACGCGGGTGCCGTCCCGCGCCACCTTGAACGCGGTGACCCGCTTGCCGTTGAGCTCGGGCGCGGCGACGCGCGTCACCGGCTGCTCGTGGTTGGAGCTGTCGTGGCGCAGCACGTAGGAGGTGTGGTCGTCGATCCTGTCGACCGTCCACAGCGTGCCGTTCCAGTTCCAGCTCGGCGGCGTCAGGTCGGTGCCCTTGATCGCCTCCTGCCACTGGCTCTCCGGCGAGAGCCGGTTGGTCCAGATGCTGCGCCCGTCGCTCTTCAGCGCGGCCACGTACTCGGTCGGGTCTCCCTTGGCGAGGGGGCCTGGCGCGATCGCGGGCTCCTTGTACTCCTCGCCGAGCTGGCCGACGGGTCCGGGGACGGCCAGGCCCGCGCCCTTGGCGCCGAGCCACATCAGCTGGCCGTTCTGGACGAAGTAGACCTTGCTCTCCGGCGGGCGCGGCCAGCCGTCGTTGTCCTTGGGCCCGATGACCAGCGGGGTGGAGTCGTAGAAGGTGTCGCCGTTGAGCCGCACCTCGATGCTGCGGCCCTTGGTCACCTCGCGCAGGCTCCACTGCAGCTGCTTCATCAGCGCCTCGGCCGGTGGCGGGTCCTGCTTGAACCGCCCTTCGAGGTAGACCACGACCGACTCCTCGCCGGGCGTGATCCGGTCGAGGCTGATGCCCTCGAACGCGGTGGACACGGCGCCTTCGAGCGACTCGCTCGGCCCTTCGAGCAGCCTGTCGACGATCGTCTCCGCCAGCGACCTGGTGGGGTTGATCGGCAGCCAGACGTGGTCGACGACGGGCAGCGCACCCGGGTCGTCCAGCGAGCCGGACCCGCCGAGGAAGTAGATGTCGGCCGGCTCGTAGGCCCTGCGCACGTCGGCGGCGGTGAGCAGCATCAGCCCGTTCCTCAGCCTGGCGACCCGGTAGCCGTCCGGGGTCTTGGCCACCATGAACTGCAGGGTCAGCTTCTCCCGCTTGGGCTCGTACCAGCCGTCGTCGTGGATGACGGCGATCTGGGTGGCCTCGAGCTGCACGATGTCGTCGCCCACCGGCTGGTAGGTGGGGTTGTCCTCGACGACGAGGACCGAACCGTCCGGCTTCCAGGCGCGCTTGGCCTCGGGCGTGAGGTACTCGCGCAGGATCTTCTGCTCGACGTCGTCGAAGCTGGCCATGGAGGCCTGCAGCCCCTTGACGGTCCTGACGGCGTCCCACTCCTTCTGGGGCGGTGTGGCGACCATGCGCTGGAACGGCTTGCTCAGCGAGTCGGCCGCGTCGGCGGGGGTGACCTGCTCGGGCGGGCCGCCCACCGAGATCACCGAGCAGGCGGAGCCGCCGCACATCACGCTCGCCGCCATCACGGAGGCCAGGATCCTCCTACTCCGCATGGAAGACCCCCTCCCCCACCACCGGTGAGAGGACCGGCGTGATGTGCCCGCGCCACGTCCGCCGCATCTCCACCTCCGGCGGCACGAGCGAGAGCGGCGAGCCCTTCAGCTCGGCCCCCGCCGTGCGCGGCAGGGTGAGCCTGAACTGCGAGCCCTCCCCGGGCGAGCCCCACGCCTGCAGCCAGCCTCCGTGCAGCATGGCGTCCTCGCGCGAGATGGCCAGCCCGAGCCCGGTGCCGCCGATGGTGCGCGCCCGCGACGGGTCGGCCCGCCAGAAGCGGTCGAAGACCATCTGCTCCTCGCCCGGCTTGAGGCCCACGCCGTGATCCCGTACGGCCACGGCCGCCGAGTCGCGGTCGGCGCCCACCGTGACGACGATCTCGCGCCCCTCGCCGTGCTCGATCGCGTTGAACAGCAGGTTGCGCAGGATCCGCTCGACCCTGCGGCTGTCGATCTCGACCATGCAGGGCTCGCTGGGCAGCCGCAGCTCGAAGCGGGTGCCGTGCCGTTCGGCCAGCGCCTCGGAGTCGGCCACGGCGCGCAGCACCACGTCGCGCACATCGGTGGAGTCGAGGTCGAGCGTGGCCGCTCCCGCGTCGTAGCGGCTGATCTCCAGCAGGTCGGCCAGCATCGACTCGAACCGCTCGAGCTGCGCCTGCATGAGCTCGGCCGAGCGCGCGGCCATCGGCTCGAAGTCCTCACGGGCGTCGTAGAGCAGGTCGGCGGCCATGCGCACGGTCGTCAGCGGGGTGCGCAGCTCGTGCGAGACGTCGGAGACGAACTGCCGCTGCACCTGCGACAGCTCCTCCAGTTGATGGATCTTGAGCGCCAGGTTGGCGGCCATCTCGTTGAAGGAGGTGGCCAGGCGGGCCAGGTCGTCCTCGCCGCGTACCTTGAGCCGCTCGTCGAGGCGCCCGGAGGCGAGGCGTTCGGCGGCCTGGCGGGCCAGCCGTACGGGGGTCACCACCTGGCGGGTGACCAGGGAGGCGATGGCGCCGAGCAGCAGCACCAGGCCGATGCCCACGACCACGACCACCTGTCTGACGATGGAGAGCAGCGACTCCTCGTCGGTGAGCGGGAAGAAGTGGTAGATCTCGTAGCCGTCGTCGATGAAGGCGCCCACGACCAGGGTGAGCTGCGGTTCGGTGCTGGGGGCGAACTTGAGCCGGTAGACGCCCTGCAGGGGGTCGTTGAGCACGCCCTTGTCGCGCTTGAGGAGGAGCCGGTTGCGCAGGTCCTCGGGGACGTCGGTGGGCAGGACGCTGCCGGTGGCGCGCGACTGCCCCGGTTCGGTCGGGTTGAGCACGAGCAGCTGGTAGCGCTTGCGCCAGCCGTTCTCGCCGGTGCCGATGATGCTGTTGACGGCCGCGTCGAGCGGGCCCTCGGCGACCGCCGGGCGCTCGCCCTGTTTGGGCGGTTCGATGGGCTCGGCGTCGAGGGCCGCCGCGATGGCCACCCGGTCGGCGGTGGCCTCGTTGGCCGCCGACAGCTTGCGGCCGTTGAGCACCGAGGTGTTGATCTCCTGGACCAGGAAGACGCCGAGCACCGCCACCACGGTCACCGAGATCACCAGCGTGCTGGTGATGACCTGGAGCTGCAGCGACCGCCGCCAGGTGCGCCGGACAGCGCTTGCCGCACGCCGAGCCCGCCGCCGGACGCCACCCAGAATCTGGCGAAGCGTCCTGCGACGGATCCTGGTCTTCGACGGAGGCATGAGCGGAGGGGAGGTCAGGCAGGACCGGCTTTGTAGCCCACGCCGCGGACCGTCACCACGATCTCGGGGTGCTCGGGGTCCTTCTCGATCTTGGCGCGGAGGCGCTGGACGTGCACGTTGACCAGGCGGGTGTCGGCGGCGTGCCGGTAGCCCCACACCTGCTCGAGCAGCACCTCGCGGGTGAAGACCTGGCGCGGCTTGCGGGCCAGCGCGACGAGCAGGTCGAACTCCAGCGGGGTGAGGTTGATGGTCTCCTCGCCGCGCTTGACGGAGTGGCCCGCCACGTCGATGGTGATGTCGCCGATCTGCAGGATCTCGGGCGTCGGCTCGTCGGTACGGCGAAGGCGCGCGCGCACCCTCGCCACGAGCTCCTTGGGCTTGAACGGCTTGACGATGTAGTCGTCGGCACCGGACTCCAGACCGAGCACGACGTCGATCGTGTCGCTCTTGGCGGTGAGCATGACGATCGGAACCCCCGACTCAGCCCTGATCCTGCGCGCCACGTCGATGCCGTCCGCCCCCGGCAGCATCAGGTCGAGCAGGACCAGATCCGGGCGCGTATCCCGGAACGCGTCGAGGGCCTTGTCGCCGTCGGAGACGAAGGACGGTTCGAAGCCTTCGCCCCGCAGGACGATGCCGAGCATCTCGGCGAGAGCGGCGTCGTCGTCGACAACCAGCACGCGACCTTTCATGGCCCCTCATTCGTTCTACGCATTGTGGGACATACCCGCACGGTTGCTGAAGGTTACCCTTGCCAGGCTCATGGCATAACCATCAGACCATTGAAAGCCGAATTTTAGACTTCCTGGTAACCCCCGTAATCTCAGTCTGCAAGACCAGGGTGGGTTTCGGCCATCCCCGAAGACCGACTACACCAACGAGCCGCCCATCATGCCAGGATTGGTGTATGTCAGACGGTCACGAGACGCCGCCCGGCTGGTCGGCTGAGCAGCCCCCGCCCTACCAGGCGCCCGGATCCCCCTACAGCGGCCCGGCCCCGTCCGCCTGGCAGCAGCCGGCTTCCCCGCCGCCGCCCCCGCCTCACGCCAACCCAGGCTACGGTCACCCACCCCCAGGGTACGGCTACGCGCCGCCGCCCGCGCTCCGTCCCGGGATCATCCCGCTGCGACCGCTGCGCCTCGGCGACATCTACGACGGCACGATCAAGCTGATCAGGTCGAACCCGAAGGCGGTGCTCGGCCTGTCGGCGATCGTGGCGGCGGTGGCCTCCGTCCCCGTCTCGATCGGGCAGGCGCTGGCGTTCCGCTCGCTGGGCAGCGTGCTGACCGACCCGGCCGCCGCCGACGCCGCCACGCTGGAGGGCGGCGGCTTCCTGTCGCAGACGCTCCCCACGATCATCTCCGCGGTGGTGAGCCTCGTCGCGGTCACGATCCTGACCGGCGTGCTCACCAGGATCCTCGGCCGGGCCGTCTTCGGCGGGAAGATCACCGCCGGCGAGGCGTGGCGGCTGGTCGCGCCGCGGGTGCCCGCGCTGTTCGGGGTGACGTTCCTGATCATGGGCATCGCGCTGCTGCCGGCCGTCCCGATCGCCCTGATCGTCGTCGCGCTGGCGGCGGCGGGGTCGCCGGGCGCGGCGGCCGGGCTCGCCCTGCTGTCCCTGCTCTTCTACATCTGCTACGCGCTGGCCGTCAACGCGCGCTTCGCCTTCGCGGCGCCCGCCGTCGTGCTCGAAGGGCTCGGCCCCGTGCAGGCGTTGCGCCGCTCGTGGCGGCTGGTGAGCGGCGACTTCTGGCGGGTGCTGGGCATCCTCCTCCTCACGATGCTCCTCGCCTACCTGGTCAGCATGGTCATCAGCTTCCCGTTCGGGCTGATCGCGGGCGTCGTCGCGCTGATGGGCGGCGGCTCCACGGGCGCGACCATCCTGGTAGCCGCGGTGTTCGCCATCGGCAGCACGCTCGGCGCGATGATCACCTACCCGCTGCAGGCGGGCGTGGCCGGCCTGCTCTACACCGACAGGCGGATGCGCAGCGAGGCCTTCGACCTGGTCCTGCAGACCGCCGCGCTCGAGCAGCAGCGCCAGGGTTGGGTGCACGCCTCGGCCGACGACCTCTGGCATCCGTCGAACGCGCGCAGGCCGTGACCCCTCCTGGACGAGAGGAGGCCCAGCGCAGGGCCGCCGAGGAGCTGGCCAGGCCCGAGTACGCCCACGAGCCGCTCCCCGACCGGCTCTGGCGCATGCTCCAGCAGTTCCTCGGCGACCTGACCGACTTCAAGACCGGCGACAACCCCGTCGGGGCCGTCCTCGCGGCGGTGCTGCTCGTCCTGGTCGTCGTGGTGGCCGTCGCGGCCATGGTGTGGCTGTCGCGCCGGTCGGCGCGCACCCGCGCCGCCGCGCCAGGCGACCTGTTCGGCGGCAGGGCGATGACCGCCGCCGAGCACCGGCTGGCCGCCGAACGGCTGGCCGGGGAAGGCCGCTGGGCCGAGGCCGTCCAGGAGCGCCTGCGGGCGATCGCCCGCGATCTGCAGGACCGCGCGCTGGTCGACAACCTTCCTGGGCGCACCGCCGACGAGCTGGCCGCCGAGGCGGGCCGGTCGCTGCCTGCCTTCGCCGGCGAGCTCGCCGCCGCCGCGCGCGCCTTCGACGACGTCGCCTACGGCGGCGTGCCCGGCACTCCTGAGGCCTACGCGATGCTGCGCGAGCTGGACGAACGGCTGCGCGCGGCGAGGCCGGTGGCACCGTGAGCGTTCCTGTCTCTCCCACCGCCGCCGGGCTGTGGCGGCGCTCCAGGGCGGCCGTGCTCGTCGGGCTGCTCGTCGTCGTGACGGCCGTCGTGGGCGCGTTGATCGCCGGCGGCGAGAAACCCGGGCACTACCTCGACCCGGCCGACACCTCGCTGGGCGGCGCGAAGGCGCTGGCACGGCTGCTCGCCGCGCAGGGCGTGCGCGTGGACAGGGTCGACTCGGTGGCGGTCGCCGAGTCGCTGGGCCGCGAGGGCGAGCGGGTGCTGTTGGTCGCGGCGCCGTGGAGCGGCGGCTTCGACGAGGCCGAGCGGCTGGCCGCGATCCCGGGCGACCGGGTGGTGGTGGGCGAGCAGCCGTACTTCGACGTGCTCGCGCCCGACATCGTGGCCGAGGAGAAGGTGCGGCTGCGCTCGCGGGAGCCCGGCTGCGACCTGCCCGCCGCCCACGTCGCGGGCAGCGCCTTCCTGGGCGGCCGGACGTTCGAGGCGGGCGGCACCTCCTGCTACGACGGATCGCTCATGGTCGCGGGTACGGTCACCGCGGTCGGCAGCGGCGAGTTCATGACCAACCAGCGCCTGGCCGAGGACGGCAACGCGGCGCTGGCGCTGCACCTGCTGGGCACGCGGAAGGCGGTGACGTGGCTGGTGCCCGCGCCGGTTCCGCCGGGCGGCGAGCCGGTGGCGGGACCCGGCGGCAGGACCATCGAGGAGCTGCTGCCCGACAGCGTCCCGTGGGCGGTGCTGATGGCGGCCGTCGCGGTCCTGCTGACCGCGTTCTGGCAGGCCCGGCGCCTGGGCCCGGTGGTGGCCGAGCGGCTGCCCGTGGTCGTCAGGGCGGCCGAGACCGTGGAGGGCAGGGGACGCCTCTACAACGCCCGCAGGGCCAGGCTCCAAGCCGCCGAGGCGCTGCGCGGCGGCGCCCTCGACCGGCTCGTCCCCCGGCTCGGGCTCGGCTCGGGCGCGGGCGCCAACGAGGTCGTCGCGGCGCTCGCCGTACGGACGGGGCAGGACCCCGGCAGGCTCGCGGCGGTTCTGTACGGCCCGCCGCCGGCCGGCGACGCCGAACTTGTGGCCCTGGCTGGATACTTGGACGAGATCGAGAGGCAGGTACGTGAACACTGAGGAGACCACCCGCGTGGCGGGGCGCGGCGACGTCGCGCGCGAGGCGCTCGGAGCGCTGCGCGCCGAGGTGGCCAAGGCCGTCGTCGGCCAGGACGCGGTGGTGACGGGGCTGGTCATCGCGCTGCTGTGCAGGGGCCACGTGCTGCTGGAGGGCGTGCCGGGCGTCGCCAAGACGCTGATGGTGCGCACGCTCGCGGCGGCCATGTCGCTCGACTTCAAGCGCGTGCAGTTCACGCCCGACCTGATGCCGGGCGACGTGACCGGCTCGCTGATCTACGACGCGAAGACGGCCGAGTTCGAGTTCCGCGAGGGCCCGGTCTTCACCAACCTGCTGCTCGCCGACGAGATCAACCGCACACCGCCCAAGACGCAGGCCTCGCTGCTGGAGGCGATGGAGGAGCGGCAGGTCAGCGTCGAGGGCGACGCGCGGCCGCTGCCCGACCCGTTCGTGGTGTGCGCGACGCAGAACCCCGTGGAGTACGAGGGCACCTACCAGCTGCCCGAGGCGCAGCTCGACAGGTTCCTGCTGAAGCTGACCGTGCCGCTGCCGCCGCGCGATCAGGAGATCGCGGTGCTCGAACGGCACGCGCGCGGCTTCGACCCTCGCGACCTGACCCAGGTCAAGCCGGTCGCCTCCGCCGACGACCTGGCCGCCGGACGCGACGCGGTCGCCGCCGTGCACGTGGCGCCCGAAGTGCTCGGCTACATCGTCGACCTGGCCAGGGCCACCAGGCAGTCGCCGTCGCTCCAGCTCGGCGTCTCGCCGCGCGGCGCGACCGCGCTGCTGGCGGCCTCGCGGGCGTGGGCGTGGCTGTCCGGCCGTACCTATGTGACACCTGACGACGTGAAGGCGTTGGCCAGGCCCGCGCTGCGGCACCGGATCCAGCTGCGGCCCGAGGCGGAGCTCGAGGGCGCGACCCCCGACGGCCTGCTCGACGGCATCCTGGCCGCCGTGCCGGTTCCCCGCTGATGGCGCTGACAGGACGTGTGGGGCTCGTCGCGGCGCTCTGCGTCGTGGTGGTCCTGCTCGCGCCCGGCCCCGGCTACGCGGTGGCCGCCTGCTGCCTGCTGCTGGCCGCGGCCGTCGTGGTGGACCTGCTGTTCGCCGGATCGGTGCGGGCGCTCAGGTTCACCCGCTCGGGCGACACGACGGTACGGCTCGGCCAGACGGCCACCGTCTCGCTCGTCGTGGAGAACCCGGGGCCGCGCCGGGTGCGTGGCGTCCTGCGCGACGCCTGGCCGCCCTCGGCCGGGCTCGCGACCCGATCTGTGCCGCTCGACGTGCCCGCGGGCGAGAGGCGGCGGATCGACCTGGCGCTGACGCCCACGCGCCGCGGCGACCGCTCGTCCGTCGCGGTGACCGTGCGCGCGCTCGGCCCGCTCGGGCTGGGCGCCCGTCAGGGCGACCACAGCGCGCCGTGGACCCTCAGGGTGCTGCCGCCGTTCCTGTCACGCAAGCACCTGCCCTCACGGCTGGCGCGCTTGAGAGAGCTCGAAGGCAGCCATCCCGCGCTGGTCAGAGGGCAGGGCACGGAGTTCGACTCGCTGCGGGAGTACGTGGTCGGCGACGACGTGCGCTCCATCGACTGGCGGGCCACCGCCCGCCGCAACGACGTGGTGGTGCGCACCTGGCGGCCCGAGCGCGACCGGCGCGTGCTGATCGTGCTCGACACCGGGCGCACCTCCGCGGGCCGCCTCGACGCCGGTTGGCCCCGCCTCGACTGGTCGATGGACGCGGCCCTGCTGCTGTCCGCCCTGGCCGCCAAGGCGGGCGACCAGGTCGACTTCCTCGCCTACGACAGGGCCGTGCGCGCGTGGGTGGCCGGCGCCTCCCGCACCGAGCTGCTGTCGGCGCTGGTGAACGTCATGGCGCCGATCGAGGCCTCGCTGGTGGAGTCCGACGCGCCGGGGATGGTCGCCGCGATCCTGGCCAGGGCCAGGCGGCGCGCCCTGGTGGTCGTGCTCACCGACCTCAACGCCGCCGCGCTGGAGGAGGGCCTGATGCCGGTGCTGCCGCAGCTGTCGGCCAGGCACCTGGTGCTGGTCGCGGCCGTCTCCGACCCGCGCGTCGCCGAGATGGCCGCCGGCAGGGGTACGGCCGAGCTGGTCTACGACGCGGCGGCGGCCTCCCGCGCCGTCGCCGAGCGCAGGCGCATCACGGCCCGGCTCAGGGGCCATGGCGTGGAGGTCGTGGACGCCCTGCCGGAGGACTTCGCGCCCGCCCTCGCCGACGCCTACCTGGCGCTGAAGGCGGCCGGACGCCTCTAACCGCGCCGCGTGACCTGCAGGGGCGGCCGGACTGCTCTTAGCGGCGCCGCATGACCCGCAGGGGCGGCCGGACGGCTCCGGCCAGGCCGGACGGACCGCTGGGCGGGGGCGGCTTTTCGCGCGTCAGGCCGTGGGGACGACGTCCGGCGCCCGCTCCAGGTCGCCCGTCTCGCCGGCCCGCTCGGCCTTCCGCCCGAACCAGCCGATGTAGGCGAGGAAGGCCACCAGCGCCAGTACCCCGATGCCCACCCGGGCCCACGTCGGCAGGCCCGAAGGAGTGACCAGCGCCTCGATCAGCCCCGACACGAACAGCACCACCACCAGCCCGACCGCCACGCTGACCACCGCCCTGCCCTGCTCGGCCAGCACGTCGATCCGGCGGCGCGCGCCCGGCGCGACGACCGTCCAGCCGAGCCGCATGCCGACGGCCGCGGCCAGGAACACCGCCGTCAGCTCGAGCAGACCGTGAGGAAGGATGAGGCCGAAGAAGACGTCGAGCTTGCCCCGCGAGGCCATGAGCCCGCCGGAGATCGCCACGTTGGCTGCGTTCTGGAACAGGATCCACGGGATGGGCAGGCCGAGAAAGATGGCGTACACGATGACCTGCATGGACACCCACGCGTTGTTGATCCACACCCGGCTGGCGAACGACGCGGCGGGATTCTCCGAGTAGTAGTCGGAGAAGTCGTGCTCGACGAGCTGCTTGATCTCCTCAGGCGTGCCGATCGCGGCCTGCACCTCGGGGTTGCCCGCCACCCACGCGCCCATGATCCACGAGAGGGCCAGGAAGGCCAGCGCCGTGATCGCCCACCACCATCTGGCGCGGTAGGCCACCACGGGGAACGACACGGTGAAGAACCGCACGAACTCCCGCCACACGGGCACGTGCGCACCCGTCACCGCCGAGCGGGCCCTGGCCACGAGCGCCGACAGCCGTCCGACGAGCATCGCGTCCTGGGCGTCCGAGCGCACGATCGACAGGTGGGTGGACACCCGCTGGTAGAGCTCGACCAGTTCGTCCACTTCCGCGCCGGTCAGCGACCTGCGTCGCCGTACCAGATGCTCCAGGCGATCCCAGGCCGGGCGATGCGCGGCGACGAAGGCGTCAATGTCCACCGGGACATTCTGGCACTAGGCTCCCCTTATGTCCGAGGTGGTAACCGGCGACGCGGTCGTCGTGGAGGTGCGGGTAGCGCAGCCGCCCATCAGGGCCGTGGCGCTCGCGATCGACATGATCGTGCAGATCGTGCTTCTGGTCGGGGCCGTGACACTGGTCTTCTCCGCCTCCGTCGTGTCCGACCCCGCCCTCGCCGCCGCGGTGTCGATCCTGATCAGCGTCCTGGTGATGGTCGGCTACCCGGTCGTCTTCGAGACGGCGACGCGGGGGCGCAGCCTCGGCAAGCTCGCGCTCGGCCTGCGGGTGGTCAGCGACGACGGCGGGCCCGAGCGGTTCCGGCAGGCGCTGTTCAGGGGGCTGGCCGGGGTGCTGGAGTTCTGGACGTTCTTCGGCGCGCCCGCGCTCATCGCCTCCCTGGTCTCGCAGCGGGGCAAGCGGCTCGGCGACGCGTTCGCCGGCACGATCGTGATCTCCGAGCGCGGGCCGAGCGGGACGTCGCAGCCGGTTCTCATGCCGCCCGAGCTGAGGGGATGGGCGCAGACGCTGGAGCTGTCCCAGCTGCCGGACGAGGTGGCGGGGGCGGCCCGGCAGTACCTCTTGCGGTGGCATGACCTGTCGCCCGCCGTCCAGCACGAGATGGGGGTGCGGATCGCCACCCAGGTCGCGGCCTACGTGACGCCCCCGCCGCCGCCCGGGGTGCCACCGCACGCTTACCTGAGCGCGGTGCTGGCCGAACGCCGTCGGCGGGACCATGCGCGCCTGGGTTATCCACAGGGCGCTCCTCATGCCGCCGGTCGTCCACAGGCTGCGCCGCGACCGCCGTCCATGCCGTACGGCGGGCCGTACGCTGCTCCGCATGCCCCGGCCGCACCACCACCCCCCTCGCAGCCCTGGTCCGCCCCCGGCTCCGCGCAGCCCGCGCCCGGCCGATCCGGTCCCACGGGCGCTCCGCCGTCGGGTCCCGCGCCGGACACGACCACCCCGCCCGGCCCCACCCCGGGCGGCTTCGCCCCACCCCAGTAACCGGGCCCTGCCTTCGTCGAGTGTCGCCAGGTGCGGGCGCCTCCCGGCATCCCGGGAGTGCCGTCGGACGCGCGGCTTTGCTTGTCGGGCGCGCGCCTCGCCGACACCCCGGCACCCCGGCACCCCGGCACCCCGGCACCCCGGCACCCCGGCACCCCGGCACCCCGGCACCCCGGCACCCCGGCACCGGGGAGTGTTCTCGGGTGCGGGGATCGCCGGAACCCCGGTCTTCCGCCGACCGCCTCCGGACGGGCCGTCCTGCGCGAAGGGCGGTGCCGCGCCGTCCCATGCCAAGGGCGGTGCCGCGCCGTACCGTGCGACGGCGCGGCACCGGAAGGGTCAGAAGGGCAGCTGGGTCTGCGTGTTCAGCACCTTCAGCCGCACCTTGGCCGCCGCGTCCGTCCGCTTGTCGGAGATCCGCAGCACGTCGAACCCCTGCTGGATGTCACTGCTGTAGACGAAGCCGTTGTAGTAGTACGCCGACCACGACCCGCCTGCCCGGCGCGGCTTCAGCGCGCCACGGTCGAAGTAGCCGATCTCCTTGGGGCTGGCCGAGTCGGTGAAGTCCCAGATCGAGACGCCGCCCTGGTACCACGCCTGCACCATGATGTCCTTGCCCTTGACGGGGATCAGCGAGCCGTTGTGCGCCACGCAGTTCTCCGCCGCCCCCTGATGGCGGGGGATCTTGAAGTACGCCTTGTGCGTCAGCTGCCCGTCCACGATGTCGAAGATCGCGTCCGCGCCGCGCTGCCCGCCGACCCGCTCGTTACACGTGGCCGACATGCCTCCGCCGAGCTCGTCGGTGAAGACCACCTTCGTCCCGGTGTTGTTGAAGGTCGCCGAGTGCCAGAAGGCGAAGTTCTCGTCGGTGACCGTCGCCGTCACCTTGGGGCGCTCACGGTCGGAGATGTCCATCAGCACGCCGTCGCCCATGCAGGCACCGGCGGCCAGGTTCTTGGAGGGGAAGACGGTGATGTCGTGACATCCGCTGGTTGGCAGCAGCAGACCGTTCTGCTGCTCGTTGCCGCCGTCGGGGAAGAGCACGGGCGTCGCGACGACCTTCGCGGCGGCCGGCTTGTCCAGCGGCACCTTGACGATCGAGATCTTGTCGTGGGGCGGCTTGCACTCGGCGAAGACGGGGGCCGGCATGTACGAGGAGACATACAGATAGACCGACTTACCCGACTTACCGGGCACCAGCGTGTGCGTGTGCGAGCCACAGGCCGTCTCGACCGCCTTCACGTACTTCGGCCGGGACTTGTCGCTGATGTCGAAGATCCTGATGCCCTCCCACGACGCCTTGCTCGTGGGCACGCCGTAGTCGCTCGAACAGGACTCGCCGTCGCGGGGGTCGTCCACCGACAGGAAGAGGAGGTCGCCGTGCACCGAGATGTCGTTCTGCGCGCCCGGGCAGTTCACCTGGCTGACGACCTTGGGCTTCACCGGGTTCTTGATGTCGTAGATCGTGAAACCGTTGTAGTTGCCCTGGAAGGCGTAGCTGCCCTGGAACGCCAGATCGGAGTTGAACGCGTCAGCGCCCTTGAACGATCCCGTCTTGGGCAGGTTGGCCACGTGCTGGACGTTGGGGCTCTTGATGATCGTGTCAGCCGACTCCGCCTGCGCCGGCGTCGTGGCCGCCGCCAGAGTCAGGGCCATACCGGCCATCATGAACAAGCGGCCGAGTCTGGACGCCACCGAGACCTCCTGTCGAGACTAAACGATCAGACCGACCCACTATGTCACCACAAATCACCCTCAATCCGGCCCGATACCGAGCCGATACACCTCCCCCGGCAAACCCCCGTACGGCACGCCCTCCCACAGACCACTCCGCCCGCAACCCCAGCCACCCCATCCCCCCAGCTCAGACCCTCACGCGGTTCTCCGGCCAGCCGAACAGCCCCCCACACGCCCTCCGGTCCCCCGCCACCCGGACCCACGGCAGGCCCCTCCCTCCCACAGGCCGCTCCGCCCGCAATCCCGGCCACCCAGTCGCCCCAGCTCAGACCGTCACGCCGGTTCTCCGGCCGGCCGAACAGCTCCCCGCACGCCTTCCGGCCCCCGCCACCCGGACCCACGCCCGCCCCCGCCCTCCCACAGGCCGGTCCGTTCACGCCGCCAAAGAGCGTGACGCCTACCGCGTCGTCCTGCGCGGAGAAGGGGACGGCCGGGCGCTGCGCCGGTTCGTGGACGCGCTCGGCGAGGCGACCGCCACGGTGTTCCCGGCCCGCACCGAGGCGATGGACGCGACACCCGCGTCGACGTCGAGGTGCTCCCGAGCGGACAGGTCTCCGTGCTCCTGTGGTGGCTGGAGTCCGGCTCACCGCGACTGCCGGCCGAAGCGGTCACGCGGATGCTGCTCGCGCTCTCCTCACGGGAGGTACTGGGCCAACGGCTCACGGGAGGTACTGGGCCGACGGCTTCGACGGCGAACCACCCACCACATTCACATGACACGGCTTCCCACCCCCGGGCAACACCACAGGAAAGCGGCGAGCCGCCAGGGATCTGCCCTGGCGGCTCGCCGAGTTGCGGAAGGAGGGGAAGGAACCTAGTCGCGGCCGTGCTCGGCGTACGACGGCTGCGTCTGGGCGTTCAGGAGGTCGAACTTGACGCTGTTGGCCTGGTTCGTGCGCGGGTCGTTGATCCGCAGCACGTCGAGCCCCAGGTTGAAGTCCGATCCGTAGATGTAGCCGTTGTAGTAGTACGCCGACCAGAAGCCGCCGGACAGCGGCGGAGCGGTGTTGTCGGGGCCGCGCTCGAAGAAGGCGATCTCCTGCGGGTTGGCCGAGTCGGTGAAGTCGACGACCGAGATGCCGCCCTGGTACCAGGCCTGCACCATGATGTCGCGGCCCTTGACCGGGATCAGGGAGCCGTTGTGGGCGACGCAGTTCTCGGTGTCCGCCTGGTGGCGGGCGATCTTGAAGTAGCCGCGACGCTCCAGCTTGCCGCCGACGATGTCGTAGTAGGCGTTGGCGCCCCGGTTGGCGCCGATGGCCGCGTTGCAGGTGGCACGGGTGCCGCCGCCGAGCTCGTCGGTGAAGATGACCTTGGTGCCCTCGTTGTTGAACGTCGCCGAGTGCCAGAAGGCGAAGTTCTCTGTGTCGCGGACGACCTCGGTGACGCGCGGGTGCTCGCGGTCGGAGATGTCGAGCAGGATGCCGTCGCCCATGCAGGCGCCGGCCGCGATGTCCTTCTCCGGGTAGGCGGTGATGTCGTGGCAGCCGCTGGTCGCCGACTTGCCGTTCGGGTACGGCAGCTGCACGCCCCCGTAGCCGTCCTCGTCGGGGATGCCGTCGCCGGTGATGTCCTTGGGCGGGAACAGCACCGGCGTGCCGACGACCGCGGCGGCCGTCGGGTTGTTCAGCGGCACCTTGATGACCGAGATCAGGTCGTGCGGCGGCTTGCAGTCAGGGAAGCTGGCGTTCGGGCTGTAGGACGAGACGTAGATGTAGACGTTCTCGCCCGTCTTGTCCGGCACCAGGGTGTTGGTGTGCGAACCGCAGTTGGTCTCGACCGACTTGATGTACGTCGGGTTGGTCTTGTCGCTGATGTCGAAGATCCGGACGCCCTCCCACGACTCCTTGATCGACGCGCTCTGCGACGTGCTGTTGCACGAGTCGTTGTTGCGGGAGGAGTCGACGGAGCCGAACAGCAGGTTGCCGTAGACGGACACGTCCATCTGGCCGCCCGGGCAGACCACCGAGCTGACGAGGGTGGTCTTCTTCGGGTGCTTGATGTCGTAGATCGAGAACCCGGCGTAGTTGCCGACGTAGGCGTAGTCGCCCTGGAAGGCCATGTCGGTGTGGATGTCGGTCAGTACGCCCGGCTTGGGCACGTTGGTGACGTGCTCGATGTTCGGGCTCATCGCGATCTCGCCGGGGGCGGGGATGTCAGACGCCTGGGCGGGCAGGGCCGTCAGGACCAAGGCGCCTGCCGCTCCGAGCATGACGAGGGCTTTGCGGGGGGTGATCACTCAGTTGCCTCCATAAAGGGGACATAAATGTAGAGAATCTTCGCCCGCGACCCGTCTGATGACCAGCGTCCAGAATGTCAGATGATATTGCGCTTTGCCGTCTTTTTAATGATCACGGTTATGGTTTACAGTTCGCTCTCTCGACACAGGGAGGTCAGGTGCGCGCCGCGCTCATTGTCATCACTGGTACGGTGATCGCCCTCTCGGGCTGCAGTGGTGACAGCCGTCCCGTCGCCGCCACGGACACGTCGACGGCACCGGTGCTCGCGCCGGGCAAACCGGGCGAGCCGGCACGGACGCTGTCGCCTGCGGAGGCCGCGACCGCCGTTCCCACTCCCACGGCCAACGCGGCGGACGTCACGTTCATGCAGGACATGATCATCCATCACCGCCAGGCGCTCGACATGGCGATCCTCGCCCCGACCAGGGCCCAGTCGGAGAAGCTGAAGGGACTCGCCTCCCGGATCAAGGACGCGCAGGCCCCGGAGATCCAGTACATGACGACGTGGCTGCAGGAGCAGGGCCAGAAGGTGCCCGCCCACCACGCGGGGCACGCGACCATGCCGGGCATGGCCACCCCCGAGCAGATGGAGGCGTTGAAGGCGGCCTCCGGGGCGGCGTTCGACAAGCTGTTCCTGGAGTTGATGATCGCGCACCACAGCGGGGCGATCACGATGTCCACGAAGCAGCTCACCGAGGGCTCGCACCAGCGAATCTCCGAGCTGGCCACCGACATCGGCGCGGAGCAGACGGCGGAGATCCGGCGCATGCGGGAGATGCAGGCAGCCCTCTGACCGCTCCGTGAGGGCTGGCGGTACGGCCCGCACAGCCGTCCCGGCGACTCGTCAGGGCCCCCGTGGCGGAACGCACCTGTGGGACGCACGTCGCCGGGGTGCGGGAGCCGTACGGGGAAGGTCACCGGGGCGCGGGAGCCGTACAAGGTCGCCGGCGTGCGGGAGCCGTACGGGAAAGTCGCCGGCGTGCGGGAGCCGTATGGGGAAGAGAGGGCCCGCGCCGATCGCGGCGCGGGCCCAGCGAGGCGCGGTCAGTGGCCGCGGCTCCGGTACCTGGACTGGGTCTGCACGTTCAGCCGGTCGAACCTGACGCCGTCGGCCGAGTTCACCCGCGGATCCCTCACCCTGAAGACGTCGAACCCGCGGAAGATCTCGCTCCCGTAGATGTAGCCGTTGTAGTAGTAGGCCGACCAGAAGCCGCCCAGCGTGAGCTGGGTGTCGTTGATCGGGCCGCGGTCGAAGAAGGCGATCTCGCGTGGACGGGACGAGTTGGTGAAGTCCCAGACCGACAGCCCGCCCTGGTACCAGGCCTGCACCATGATGTCGCGCCCCCTGACCGGGATCAGCGATCCGTTGTGGGCGACGCAGTTCTCCGTGCTCGTCTGGATCCTGGAGATCTTGTAGTAGCTCTTGAAGACGAGCTTGCGGCCGACGATGTCGACGATGGCGTCGGCGCCCCTGGTCGGGCCCTCGGCCGCGGTGCAGCGGGCCTGCGAGCCGCCGCCGAGTTCGTCGGTGAAGACCACCTTGGTTCCGGCGTTGTTGAAGGTCGCCGAGTGCCAGAACGCGAAGTTCGTGTCCCTGATCGTGTCGATGACCTTGGGGTGTTCCCTGTCGGAGATGTCGAGGAGGACGCCGTCGCCCATGCAGGCGCCCGCGGCGAGTTCCTTCTCGGCGTAGACGGTGATGTCGTGGCAGCCGCTGGTGTCTGCCAGGAGGTTGGGCTGCTGGGTGCGGTCGTTGCCGCCCTCGGGGAAGATCACCGGCGTGTTCACCACGGCGGCCGCGGCCGGGTCGCGCACGGGGACCTTCACGACCGAGATGCGGTCGTGCGGCGGCTGGCAGTCGGGGAAGTCGGCCGCCGGGAAGTAGGACGAGACGTAGACGTAGAAGGCGTCACGCGACTTGCCCGGCACCAGCGTGTGGGTGTGGGAGCCGCAGCTGGTCTCGACGGACTTGACGTACTTCGGGTTGGCCTTGTCGCTGACGTCGAAGATCCGCAGGCCCTCCCACGAGCTCTTCTCGCGGGCCGACTGCCGCGTGCCGGAGCAGGAGTCGTCCTTCATCGACTCGTCGACGGAGGTGACCAGGATGTCCCCGTAGACGGTGACGTCCATCTGACCACCCGGACAGGTGACCGAGCTGACCAACTTGGGGCGCTTGGGGTGCTTGATGTCGTAGATCGAGAATCCGCTGTAGCTGCCGACGTAGGCGTAGTCGCCCTGGAAGGCGATGTCGGTGTTGATCTGCACGCCGGCGGGCAGATCGAGGTGGGCTTCGTGCCGGATGTTGTCACTCTTGGTGACCTCGTCGCCGGCCGAGGCGGGGACGGGAACAAGGGCGATCGCCACCACGATCCCGGCCAGGAGGGAGGATAAGCCACGCAGTCCCATGGAGCCTCCAGAGATGGAAATGTCCTGGATTATCCCTAGAGTCGGTGGATCAACCAAGTGATTGTCCGGGAACTGTCACACGAAAATCAGGAGCCCGTCCGCCAGGAGTGGAGGTAGTCCTCCTGCTCGGCGGTCAGCCGGTCGATCTCGATGCCCGCCGCCGCCAGTTTCAGCCGCGCCACCTCGATGTCGATGTCCTCGGGCACGTCGTAGACGCCCGGCGCCAGCCGTACGCGCTCGACGGCCAGCCAGGCGACGGCCAGCGCCTGGGCCGAGAAGGACATGTCCATGACGGCGGCCGGATGCCCCTCGGCGGCCGTGAGGTTGACCAGGCGCCCCTCGGCCAGCAGCAGCAGGCGGCGGCCGTCGGCGAGCACGTACTCGTCGGTGTTGGGCCGCACCCCCGGATTGAGCGCGACGGCCAGCCCCTCCAGCCCGCGCACGTCGACCTCGACGTCGAAGTGGCCCGCGTTGGCGAGGATCGCGCCGTCCTTCATCACCGACAGGTGCTCGGCCGTGATGACGTCGCGGTTGCCGGTGACGGTGATGAACAGGTCGCCGACCTGCGCGGCGGCCGCCATGGTGCGCACCTCGTAGCCCTGCAGGGAGGCGTCGAGCGCCTTGACCGGGTCGATCTCGGTGACGATCACCCGCGCGCCCAGGCCCTTGGCCCGCTCGGCGACGCCCCGCCCGCAGTAGCCGAACCCGGCCACCACGACCGTCCGGCCGGCGAGCATGACGTTCGTGGCGCGCATGATGCCGTCG
This sequence comes from Nonomuraea sp. NPDC003727, assembly GCF_053586935.1. Taxonomy (NCBI): domain Bacteria; kingdom Bacillati; phylum Actinomycetota; class Actinomycetes; order Streptosporangiales; family Streptosporangiaceae; genus Nonomuraea; species Nonomuraea sp. NPDC003727. The sequence goes on along the minus strand of NZ_JBSFNE010000005.1, from coordinate 412,865 downwards.
AGCGTCGACTGGCCGGTGCCGTACCTGTTGTCGAACATCCGCTTCGTCCGCGTGTCGTTGACCGCGACGACGGGGAACCTCAGCGCGCCCTCGGCCGCCATCTGGCGCAGCCTGATGATGCCGGTGGTGGTCTCCTCACAGCCGCCGCTCACGCCGTCGAGCAGGTCGGTGCGCTCGGTGTGGAGGATGTTGACCAGGTCGCAGCCGTCGTCGAGGACGATGTCGGGCGCCAGGTCGAGCGCTTGATGGATGTGGCGGTAGTAGGTCGCCCGGTCGACGCCCGCGCGCGCGTGGACCGCGATGCCGTAGTCCTTGAGCGCCTCGGCGACGTCGTCCTGGGTGGAGAGCGGGTTGGAGGCGGCCAGCGCGATCTCGGCGCCGCCCGCCTTGAGCGCGCCCATGAGGACGGCGGTCTCGGCGGTCACGTGCAGGCACGCGGCGATCCTGAGGCCGTCGAGCGGGCGCTCGCGCCCGAACCGCTCCCCGATCGCGGTGAGGACGGGCATCGCCCTCCCCGCCCACGCGATCCTCCGCTCTCCCACCACATCTCCAGTCTCTTGTACGGCAAGCCGGCCCGGCGCCACCGTGGTCACCGGTGACCGCCCGTCCATCACAGCACTCCAGCGGGACTCCGGTGGCCACCGTCACGTCGTATCGTGCACCGGCTTCCGCGGACGGCCGTCCCGCCGGCCGCCCGCCATCGGCTCGTCGGGGGCCGCGACGGGGCACCGGAACCCTGCCGCCAGGTCTTCGGGGCGCCGTGACGGCGGGGACCGGAGTCCTGCCGGGCGGCGCGCCCGCGGCGGGCGGTGACCCGGTGACCGCGCAGGCGCCAGGCCCGGCTTGCCGTACGGGCCCGGCCCCGCGAGAACGGAAACCCCCACCCGTCCCGACGGGTGCGGCCGGGATATGGGACGACGGCGGGTGCCCGGCCGGGCGCCCGCCGTCGGGAGGAACGTCAGTAGCGGTAGTGGTCCGACTTGTACGGGCCCTCGACGTCGACGCCGATGTACTCCGCCTGCGCCTTGGTCAGCGTGGTCAGCTTGACGCCCAGCGCGTCGAGGTGGAGGCGGGCGACCTTCTCGTCCAGGTGCTTGGGCAGGGTGTAGACGCCGATCGGGTACTCCTCGGTCTTGGTGAAGAGCTCGATCTGCGCGATGACCTGGTTGGTGAAGGAGTTGGACATCACGAACGACGGGTGGCCGGTCGCGCAGCCCAGGTTCATCAGGCGGCCCTCGGCCAGCACGATGATGGAGTGGCCGTCGGGGAAGACCCACTCGTCGACCTGCGGCTTGATGGTGTTCCTGACGATCCCGGGGGTCTTCGCGAGCCCGGCCATGTCGATCTCGTTGTCGAAGTGGCCGATGTTGGAGACGATCGCCTGGTGCTTCATCTTGGCCATGTGGTCGGCCGTGATGATGTCGAAGTTGCCGGTGGTGGTCACGAAGATGTCGGCGATGCCGACGACCTCCTCCAGCGTGGTGACCTGGAAGCCGTCCATGGCCGCCTGGAGCGCGCAGATCGGGTCGATCTCGGTGACGATGACGCGGGCGCCCTGGCCGCGCAGCGCGTCGGCGCAGCCCTTGCCGACGTCGCCGTAGCCGCAGACCACGGCCACCTTGCCGCCGATGAGCACGTCGGTGGCGCGGTTGAGGCCGTCGATGACCGAGTGGCGGCAGCCGTACTTGTTGTCGAACTTCGACTTGGTCACCGAGTCGTTGACATTGATCGCCGGGAACAGCAGCGAGCCGCTCTTGAACATCTCGTAGAGGCGGTGGACACCGGTGGTGGTCTCCTCCGTCACGCCCTTGATCTGCTCAGCGATCTGCGTCCACTTCTTGTCCTCGCCGACCGTGCGGGTGAGCAGGTCGATGATGACGTGCCACTCCTCCGGGTCCTCGTCGGAGGCGGCGGGGACGGCGCCGGCCTTCTCGTACTCGGCGCCCTTGTGGACCAGCAGCGTGGCGTCGCCGCCGTCGTCGAGGATCATGTTCGGGCCCTCGCCGCCGGGCCAGGTGAGCGCCTGCTCGGTGCACCACCAGTACTCCTCCAGCGTCTCGCCCTTCCAGGCGAAGACGGGGACGCCCTGCGGGTTGTCGACGGTGCCGTTGGGGCCGACGGCGACCGCGGCGGCGGCGTGGTCCTGGGTGGAGAAGATGTTGCAGCTGACCCAGCGGACCTCGGCGCCGAGCGCGACGAGCGTCTCGATGAGGACGGCGGTCTGGATGGTCATGTGGAGCGAGCCCATGATCTTCGCGCCGCGGAGGGGCTGGGAGGCCGCGTACTCCTTACGAACCGCCATGAGGCCGGGCATCTCGTGCTCGGCGAGCCGGATCTCCTTGCGGCCGAAGTCGGCAAGTGAAAGGTCGGCGACCTTGAAGTCCATCTGATTACCCCTCGATACACGAAGTTGTCGCCGTCGAGTTTAGGCGCCGGTTCTCCGAGCCGCATCTCGCGGGGGCTGAATCTTCCACAAGAATGTAAGGATGCGCATCACTGAGGCAGCGAGACGGTTGGGGATGTCCCCTCGCATGCTCCGCTACCGGGAGGCACTGGGACTGTTGCCGCCGGTCAGGGAGCAGGGCGCGCACCGCAGGTTCACCGAGGAGGACCTGACGGCCGTGGCCCAGGCCGTGGAGCTGGAGAAGCGGTTCGACGTCTCACCCGCCGAGCTGGCCTTCGCGTTGCGGGCGCTGGCCGAGCCGGCGGTGACCCAGGCCGTCAGGGACCTGGGCCTGCGGATCGGCCGCCTCCACGCGCCCAGGAGGGCACTGGACTTCGAGAAGGAGAAGGCGTTGCGACTGCTGCAAACCAGAGGCGCGAACGGACCGTCCAACCGGATATGAAGGCTCTCCTCACGGCCACCGCGCTGGCGGTGGTTCCCGCGCTCGCCCTGATGCCCGCGCAGGCTTCAGCGGCCTCCCCCACGGCCTCGACGGCCGCCTCGACGACCTCCGCAGCCGCCGCCTCAGGTGGCTCCTCAGGCGGGACGGTGAAGGTCTACTTCTCCGCCGACTTCGACGTCCCCGGCAAGGTCGTCGCCGTCACCAGGAAGGCGCCCGACCGCGGGGTGGCCACGTTCGCCATCCAGCAGCTCATCAAGGGCCCGACCAAGGCCGAGCGCAAGCGTGGCCTGCACTCCGAGCTCGGCCCGCAGATCAGGGGCAGGTCCGACTGCGGGGCCGACTTCAAGCTGTCGATCAAGAGCGGCACGGCCACGCTGCGCTTCTGCCGTACGGTGTTCGGGCTCGGCGTCGGCGGCGACGCACGCATCCTGCACACCATCGACAGGACGCTGCGTCAGTTCAGCACGGTCAAGAAGGTCATTTCCCTCGACAAGGACGGCCGCTGCCTGTTCGACCAGACCGACCGCGGGACCTCCTGCATCACCGGGCACGAGTGAGCCGCGCCGGCCACCACGGGGAGGCCGCCGAGGGGGCTCATCTGGCGGCGGCCTTGTCCAGGTCCGGCTCGAGATAGATGACGCGGGCGATGGGGACGGCGGCGCGGATGCGCTGCTCGGCCTCGTCGATGCCGCGGGCCACCTCGGCGGCCGTGTCGTCGTGGGCGACCGCGATCTTCGCGGCGACCAGCAACTCCTCGGGGCCCAGGTGCAGCGTGCGCATGTGGATGATGCGGCTGACCTCGGGGGCGCTCTCCAGCGCGTTCCTGATCTGCGTCTCGACCTCGGGGGTGGCGCCCTCTCCCAGCAGCAGCGACTTGGTCTCGATCGCCAGGATGATCGCGATGACCGCCAGCAGCGCGCCGATCATCACCGTGCCGACGCCGTCCCAGAGGCCGTCGCCCGTGACCACGGCCATGGTGACGCCGAACAGCGCGAAGATCAGGCCCAGCAGCGCACCGAGGTCCTCCAGCAGCACCACCGGCAGCTCGGGCGACTTCGACCGGCGGATGAAGGCCCACCAGCTCTGGCTGCCGCGGTGCTCGTTCGACTCCTTGATCGCCGTCCTGAACGAGAAGCCCTCGGCGATGATCGCGAAGATCAGGACGCCGAACGCCCACCCCGGCGACTCGACGGGATGCCGCTCTGCGATCTTGTGGAAGCCCTCGTAGAGCGAGAACACCGCACCGATCGTGAACAGCACGACCGCGACGACGAAGGCGTAGAAGTAGCGCTCCCTGCCGTAGCCGAACGGGTGCTGGGGGGTGCGGCCCCGCTGCGCCCGCTTGCCGCCGACCAGCAGCAGCGCCTGGTTGCCCGAGTCGGCCACCGAGTGGATCGACTCCGCCAGCATGGACGAGGAGCTGGTGAACACGAACGCGACGAACTTGGCCACGGCGATCGCGAGGTTCGCCCCCAATGCCGCGACAATTGCCTTGGTACCGCCACTCGCGCTCAACGCACTTCTCCGCTCATGCCACTGGATTCCCGGACATGGGATCCTATTGGGAAAGTCTCGCCTTTAGCTCTGTGATCGAGGTCACCGGGGTCGGATCAGTGCCGTACCCGAGCGCGAGGTAGGCACTCGCGTAGTCGCCCAGCTCGATCAGCGTGGCCAGCCGTTCGAGCGGCGTGACGCCTTCCGCGGTCAGCTCGCTGACCGGGACCCCGCGGTCCTGGGCCATTCTGAGCAGCTCCTGCGGACGGTCGTCGGCCTCGCGCAACACGACCAGGCGCAGCGTGCGCTCGGCGGTGTCGGCGAAGATGTCGCGCTGGGCCAGCGGGCCGTCGAGCACGGCCAGCTGGTTGTGCCCGGCCTCGGGGATCTCGCCCCAGATCGCCGGATACTTGGCGTTCTCGTTGAGCTGCAGCGCCAGCCGGTGGGCGGCGACCGCCGTCAGCGGCGAGGTCCCCCAGAGCACGGGCACGCTGTCGGCCAGCTCCATGGCCAGCGACTTGCCCGGGTTGATGAACGACTCGCTCGTGGGACGGCAGCGGTGCGCCATCTCCTCCAGCGCCCTGGCCGCCCCCTCGAACAGGTCGGCGTCCGCCTGCGCGATCCCCAGCGACCCGGCCGCCACCAGCAGAGGTACGGCCAGGCCCCACAGGTTCGCGCGCGAAGGGCCGTGCGCCCGCACCGGCACGAACAGCGCCGAGGCCTGCGTGGCGATCGCCTGCAACGGCGACTCCGGAGCGCTGACCACCAGCAGCGACGCGCCCCGCCGTACGGCCTCGGTCGCCGCGGCGAGCGTCTCCGCCGTCCGGCCCGAGCTCGACACCGCCATCACCAGGTCGGTCGCGCCGACCCAGCCGGGCAGCCGGCCGGAGCGCACGGTGATGATCGGCAGCGGCGCGCCGTACCCGCAGACCGCGGCCAGGATGTCGCCCGCGAGCGCGGCCGCGCCCATGCCCGCCACCACGATCGCCCTGGGCCTGCCGTCACGGGTGAGGCGCGCGACGCCCGCCTCGCTCGCGTCGCGGTGGGCGGTGCGCACCTGCGCGGCCGCGGAAGCGACCACGGGCAGCATGCCGCCCTGGTCGGCCTCGGCGAGCAGGGTCTGATCGTCGAGCCGCTCGGGCTCCCAGGTCACGGCTTCCTTGCCTCGTCCACGAGCAGCACCGGGATGTCGTCCCTGACCGGATAGACCAGGCCGCAGCCGGTGCAGGCCAGCTCGTCCGTGCCGTCGGGGTCGTCCTGCGCGCGCAACGGCGCCTTGCACGCCGGGCAGGCCAGGATCTCCAGCAGCCAGTCGTCGATCTTCACTGTTTCAGCTCCTTACAACGGCGAGGACCTCGTCCCTGATCGCCGCCATCTGGCTCGGGTCGGCCGCCTCGGCATTCAGCCTGAGCAGCGGCTCGGTGTTGGACGGACGCAGATTGAACCACCAGCCGGACCCCGTCACGGTCAGGCCGTCGAGCTCGTCGAACTCGCCGCGGCCCGTGAAACGCTCACGCACCCGCCGCAGGGCCTCCTGCTGGTCGGCGACCGTGCTGTTGATCTCGCCGCTGGCACTGTAGCGCGCGAACGGCGCCAGCACCTGCGACAACGGCCGATCCTGCTCGCCCAGCGCGGCCAGCACGTGCAGCGCGGCCAGCATGCCGGAGTCGGCGAACCAGAAGTCGCGGAAGTAGTAGTGGGCCGAGTGCTCCCCGCCGAAGACCGCGCCCGTGCGGGCCATCTCGGCCTTGATGAAGGAGTGGCCCACCCTGGTGCGCTCCGGCACGCCGCCGTGCTCGGCGATGATCTCCGGCACGCCGCGCGAGGTGATCAGGTTGTGGATGACGGTCGAGCCCGGGTGCTTGGCCAGCTCGCGGGCCGCCACCAGGGCCGTGATCGTGGACGGCGAGACCGACTCGCCACGCTCGTCGATCACCCAGCACCGGTCGGCGTCGCCGTCGAAGGCCAGCCCCAGGTCCGCGCCGTTGTCGAGGACGGCCCGCTGCAGGTCGCGCAGGTTGTCGGGCTCGATCGGGTTGGCCTCGTGGTTGGGGAAGGTGCCGTCGAGCTCGAAGTAGAGCGGCGTCACCGTGATCGGCAGCCCCTCGAACACCGCGGGGACGGTGTGACCGCCCATCGCGTTGCCCGCGTCGACGGCGACCCTGAGCGGTCTGATGCCGGACAGGTCGACCAGGGAGCGCAGGTGCCGGGCGTAGTCGTGGAGCAGGTTCTTCTCGATCCTGGTACCGGTACGGTCGGCGGGGATGCCGCCGGCGAGGTAGCCGGCGGCCCTGTCGCGGATCTCGGTCAGCCCGGTGCCGGCGCCCACCGGCACCGCCTCGGCGCGACACATCTTCATGCCGTTGTAGCGGGCGGGGTTGTGGCTGGCGGTGAACATCACACCGGGCAGACCGAGGCTGCCGCTGGCGTAGTAGAGCAGGTCGGTGGAGCCGAGCCCGGCGTCGATCACGTCCGCGCCCCTGGCGGTGGCGCCGCGGATGAAGGCGTCGGCCAGCGCGCGCGAGGAGACCCGCATGTCATGGGCGAGGACGGCCTGCTCGGCGCCGAGCACGTCGACGAACGCCGCCCCGACGGCCTCGGCGCTCTCCTCGTCGAGCTCCTCGGGCACCACGCCGCGCACGTCGTACGCCTTGAAGATCCTGGAGAGATCGCCCACTCGTCCGCCCCTTGGTCGCCTGCTTACTGGGACGAGCCTACTAGCGCTCCCGGTGGGGTTGGGCGGAGCGCAGAACACGCAGATGACCGCGCCGGCCGACCTCCACACCCTGCCCGACGGGCTCGGTGCTGCCGGACGAGGGCGGCCTGGCCGCCTCGCGCACGGCGTTGGCCAACGCCTCGAGGTCATCGGTGCTCGGGCTGGCACCGTCCGTCGGCAGGCGCACGACCTCCCAACCACGAGGGGCGGTCAGCCGTTCGGCGTGTTCGGCGCACAGGTCGTAGCAATGCGGCTCCGCGTACGTCGCCAAGGGGCCGAGAACAGCGGTCGAGTCGGCGTATACGTACGTGAGCGTGAAGACGGCAGGCTGACTGCACGCAGTGCGGGAACAGCGACGGACGGGGCTCACGGAGGGACCGTATCTGCTATGCGTGCGAGGCGCCACTACCTGAGCACTCTTAACGAGCGTGTCGCCACAATTCGGACACCTGTCCCACTGTTTCCACCCACCTGTACCGATGTCGGCCCTGATTGGGTGCGGCCGAAAGCTTAAGCTTGGGGTGTGACACCGACGCGCGGCCCTCGACGGCGCGACCGCCACGGGCGCGGCCTTCGCGGTCCGCTCGCTCCCTCGTACGTTCCCCTTGCCCGCTCGCGCAGCGAGCGCTTCGACGACCTCGTCCTCGACGCGGTCGACCGGCTGAAGCCCAAGTGGGGCAAGCAGCTGGCCGCCGTGGAGTTCGCGGTGGAGGAGGTCCCGCCGGCCAGCGAGCTGGGCGACGGGCCCGGCCGGCTCGGATCGGACCCGATCCCCTTCGGCCGCGCCGACGCGGCGTCGGGCTCCCAGCCGGCGTCGGTGGTGATCTACCGGCGGCCGCTGGAGGCGCGGGCACGCGACCGCGACATGCTGGGGGCGCTCGTCCACGACACGGTGGTGGAGCAGGTGGCGTCCCTGCTCGGCGTGTCCCCCGAGACGGTCGACCCCGGCTACGACGAACGCTGACCACCCCGGCCACGGACCGGAGGGCCCTTCCGGGGAAGCCCGCGGCCGAGCCGTTCCTGCTGCTGTTGCCGGCGCCGACGACACGGTCGGCGGGTCGGCCCCAACCGGGGAGATGATCAGCGTCGGGCACCATGACAGCCGAAAAGGGTCACGCGGCAGACACCGAACCGCCGCGTGACCCTTCGTAGATATCTCGTTGAATCAGTTAAACGGCCTGCTTCTTGATCCTTCGGCGTTCCCGCTCGGACAGCCCACCCCAGATGCCGAACCGCTCGTCGTGCTCGAGTGCGTATTCCAGGCACTCGGCCCGCACCTCGCATGAACGACAGACCTTCTTGGCCTCTCGGGTGGAGCCACCCTTCTCCGGGAAGAACGCCTCAGGATCGGTCTGCGCGCACAACGCACGCTCCTGCCAGCCGAGTTCTTCAGCCTCAAGCTGATCTTGTGCGATGACCACCAAGTCGGTCACTGCACACCTCCCTGCCGCCCGCCCGCAATGGAGCCCCCCATAGACGCCTCCCTCTATACCCCTCCTGGAGGCGTAACAACATGGCTGTAATTACACGCGCGGGCCGTGGCCGACGTCAAGCGGCATGCCGGTATCCGGGGAAAGACCACCTCGCCCCGGTGTGCTTGCCATGGGAGGTTCACGACCGTGTGAATCCGGTATCCATGGCCTTGCCGTGACTTGTTCAACGCTGTCAGCGGTCGGAACCGTACCAGGGCAGACTTGACGCCCGCCCAGGGCCCACCTTCTCTCTATCCGGAATTGACCGACCTCTTACCGGCCCTCTTACCGGCCTTTTTACCGGCGCGGATCGTTCGGCGTGTAGATGGCCGTCGGGTCGATAGGGTCGTCTCCCGGGCGGTAGCCGCTCTGGTCGAACCTGATCGTCGACTCGGCGTGCTGCCCCTGCGGGTAGGTGGCCGCGGGCGGGGACTGCGGGTGGCCGAACGGGTCGTCGTAGGGCTGCTGGTACGGCTGCGCCGCGTCGAAGTGCAACTGCGGATGCGTGCCGGCTGTCGACTGCTGGTAGCTCTCCGCCTGCTGGTAGGCGTGCAGCATCTGCTGCGAGCGCGGGTCGACGGGCGGGTCGGGCTCGGCGTAGGGCGGCTGCTGCTGCGTGTACTCCTGGCCCGAGTAACCGGCGAACGGGGCGCCGCTCTGCTGCTCGAAGGCGGGCGGCTGCTCGTAGTAGGGCTGCTGCTGGGGCTCCGCCTGCGGGTACGGCGTGCTCGGCGCGGTCTCGGCCGGCTGGTAGGACGGCGTGTCGTAGGCGCTCGGCGGCGTGTCGTACGCGGCCGGTGCGCTCGGCGGCGGGTTGTAGGCGTTGGGGAGGCTGTCGGCGGGCACGTACGGCGCGGGCTGGTAGTCCTGCTGCGGCGCGAAGCCGTTGCTCGGCAGCGTCTCGGACGGCGTGTAGCCGTTCTGCTCCTGCGGCGAGGCGTAGGATGCCGGCTCGGGCCGGTAGGTCTGGGGCTCGGGCGCGTAGGCGCTCGGCTGCGGCTCGACCGGCGCGTAGGCGGGCTGCTGCGGCGTGTCGTAGGCGGTCTGCTGGGGCGCCTCGGCGTAGGGGCTGTCCAGCGAGGTGTAGGCGCCCGGCTGCGGCGCGTAGAGGCTCTGCGACTCGGGCTGGGCGGCGTAGAGGTTCTGCGACTCCGGCTGCGGCGCGTAGGCGCTCTGCGGGTCCGGCTGAGGTGCCGCGTAGGCGCTCTGCGGCTCCGGCTGGGGCGCGTAGAGGTTCTGCGGCTCGGACGGCGACGCGTAGAGGCTCGGCGACTCCGGCTGGGGCGAGTAAAGGCTCTGTGACTCCGGCTGCGGCGCGTAGACGTTCTGCGGTTCCGGCTGGGGCGCGTAGACGTTCCGCGGCTCCGCCTGGGGGGCCGCATAGGCGCTCTGCGACTCCGGCTGGGGCGCGTAAAGGCTCTGCGACTCGGACTGCGGCGCGTAGACGTTCTGCGACTCGGACTGCGGCGCGTAGACGTTCTGCGACTCGGGCTGCGGCGCGTAGGCGCTCTGCGACTCGGGCTGCGGCGCGTAGGCGCTCTGCGACTCGGGCTGCGGCGTGGGCGCGGGCGGCAGGGCGGGCAGTTCGGGTCTGGGCGGCGGCTGGTAGGCAACCTCCGGCTGGACCTGCTGCGGGGCGGGGCCGGCGGCGCCCTGGCCGAACGGCTGCTGGTCGTAGCCCTGCGGGCCGCCGTGGGCCGCCGGCTGCGAGGCGTGACCGGAGGAGGGGGGCTGCTGGGCGTACCCGACGGTGGACTGGCCGTACTGCTGGGTCTGGCCGGGGGGCTGCTGGCCGTACTGCTGGCCGGAGGGGGGCTGCGGCGCGGAGGGGTGCTGGCCCTGCGGCTGCTGGCCCGGAGTCTGGTGGCCCGAAGTCTGGTGGCCCGGGGTCTGGTGGCCGGGCGCCTGGCTCGGAGGCTGCTGGCCGAAGCTCTGCTGACCGAATCCGGGCTGCTGGCCGAAGCCTGGCTGCTGGCCGTACCCACTGAAGGAGGGGGTGGCAGGACGTGCGGCGAGCACCTGCGGGAGCAGGTAGACCACGCCGAGCGCGGTGAGCGCGAGGGTGGGGACGCCGGTGAGCACGAAGGCCAGCAGAGCGGCGAAGCCCAGGCCCGCGAACAGGCCCAGCAGCAGCGCGATGGCGCCGAAGACGGCACCCGCGGCCAGCGTGCCGGCCGCGCCGTAGGCGATGGTCTTCGCCTTGGGGGTGGGGCTTCCGCCCAGCTGGGTGACCAGGACCACGGCGCCGACGGCGAGCGCGGCCCCGACGGGGCTCGTCAGGTCACCCTGGACCATGCGCGCCCTGAGCACCAGCGAGGACACCGTGCCGGACTCGGAGACCAGCAAACGCACGAGCGCGGCGAGGACGTTCCCCGCCGCGACGGCAAGCATGATCAATGCAGCCGGCTCTCTCAGCCGGCTGACGTCTATTTTGCTCACAGTTAACCCCCTGCTGGTGGCTTACCACCCGAGGGGAGTTTGCCACATACCTGACTTTGGTGGCGGGAGTCCCAGCAAGCTCATCTACCCCAATCCTCCCTGATCAGCCCAGATGCACTGAAATTTCATGACATGAGGACATGGAACGCTGCCGCTCCGGACAGGTCTCCGAGACCCGGATGCAAGACTGACGGCATGCGTATCGTGTCCCTAGCCGGCGGCATCGGCGGAGCCCGCTTCCTGCGCGGCCTGCGTGCCGCCGTCCCCGACGCCGAGATCACCGTCATCGGCAACACCGGTGACGACATCACCCTCTTCGGCCTGCGGGTCTGCCCCGACCTCGACACCGTGATGTACACGCTCGGCGGCGGCATCAACGAGGAACAGGGCTGGGGGCGAGAGAAGGAGAGCCACGTCGTCAAGGAGGAGCTGGCCGCCTACGGCGTCGAGCCGCAGTGGTTCGGGCTCGGCGACCGCGACTTCGCCACCCACATCGTGCGCTCGCAGATGCTGGAGGCCGGCTACACCCTCTCCCAGGTGACCGAGGCGCTGTGCGCGCGGTGGCAGCCGGGGGTGCGGCTGCTGCCGATGAGCGACGACCGCTGCGAGACCCACGTCGTCATCAGCGACGACCAGGGCCGCCGCGCCGTCCACTTCCAGGAGTGGTGGGTACGGCTGCGCGCCTCCGTGCCCGCCGAGTCGATCGCGCTGATCGGCGCCGACACGGCCAGGCCCGCCCCGGGCGTCATCGAGGCGATCGCCGAGGCGGACGTGGTGATCCTGCCGCCCTCGAACCCGGTGGTGAGCATCGGCACCATCCTGCAGATCCCCGGCATCCGTGACGCCCTGGTCGCCAAGACGGTCGTCGGCGTCTCCCCCATCATCGGCGGGGCGCCCGTGCGCGGCATGGCCGATGCCTGCCTGACGGCCATCGGCGTGGAGACCAGCGCGCAGGCCGTGCTGTCCCTCTACGGCGCCGACCTGATCGACGGCTGGCTCGTGGCGGAGGAGGACGCCGCCGTCGCCCTCGACGGCGTGCGCGTCGAGGCCCGGCCCCTGATCATGCACGACGCCGACGCCGCCGCCGACATCGCCCGCGCCGCCCTGTCCCTGGCCGAGGAGCTGAAGCGATGACCGCCGGGATCCAGGTCTTCGGCGTCCAGGGCATCGGCGAGGTCCGTCCCGGCGACGACATCGCCGCGCTGCTGAAGGCGGAGGACCTGCGTGACGGCGACATCGTCGTCATCACCTCCAAGATCGTCAGCAAGGCCGAGGGCCGCCTCCGCCAGGACACCGACCGCACCGCGGCCATCGAGGAGGAGACCGACCGCGTGGTCGCCAGGCGAGGCGACACCGTCATCTCCCAGACCCGCCACGGATTCGTCATGGCCGCGGCCGGCGTCGACGCCTCCAACACCGAGCCGGGCACCGTCCTGCTGCTGCCCGAGGACTCCGACGCCTCCGCGCGCCGGATCAGGGCCGCCCTCGGCGGGCGCGTCGGCGTCATCGTCTCCGACACCTTCGGCCGGCCATGGCGGCACGGGCTCACCGACGTCGCCGTCGGCGCGGCGGGCGTGCGGCCGCTCGAGGACTTCAGGGGCGGCACCGACACCCACGGCAACCCGCTCGTCGTCACGGTGACCGCGCTGATCGACGAGATCGCCGCGGCGGCCGAGCTGGTCAAGGGCAAGGTCGCGGGCGTCCCGGTGGCGATCGTGCGCGGCCTGTCCCATCTGGTGACCGATGACGACGGTCCGGGGGTCCGCCCGCTCATCCGTCCCGCCGACGAGGACCTGTTCCGTTACGGCTCCCGCGACGTGGTCTTCGCCCGCCGTACGATCAGGGAGTTCTCCTCCGCCCCCGTCAACCCGGAGGCGGTACGGCGGGCCGTGGCGGCCGGCATCGCGGCCCCCGCGCCGCACCACACGACGCCGTGGCGGTTCGTGCTGGTGGAGTCGGCCGAGACGCGGCTGCGGCTGGTGGACGCCATGCGCGAGGCGTGGATCGCCGACCTGCGCGGCGACGGGTTCTCCGAGCAGTCGATCGCCAAGCGGATCAGGCGCGGCGACGTCCTGCGGAACGCCCCCTACCTGGCCGTGCCCTGCCTGGTGATGGAGGGCTCGCACACCTACCGCGACGACAGGCGCAACGCGGCCGAGCGGGAGATGTTCGTCGTCGCGACGGGCGCGGGGGTGGAGAACTTCCTGGTCCAGCTGGCGGTGGAGGGGCTCGGTTCGGCCTGGGTGTCGTCGACGATGTTCTGCCGCCCGGTGGTGCGTGAGGTGCTCGACCTGCCCGAGTCGTGGGACCCGATGGGGTGCGTCGCCATCGGGCACGCCGCCGCGCCGCCCCGCGACCGCGCCCCGCGCGACGCCGCCGACTTCATCGTCACCCGCTGACCCGCCGGGAGCCCGCCGTCGTGCGACGGCGGGCAGTCCGCTCACCCGGGCCCGGCCTCCGCCTCACCCGCCGGAACCACCCATTCAGTCGGCTGCCGGGTGACTCGTGGATATCCGGTGGAATGGTCAGACGACTGGCAGGGGGCGGCGGACGCTGCGGCAGACGCCGTCGCTGGCCGCCGACGCCGCCAGCCGCTCCGCCGACGGCGTGCCGTACTCGGTGGTGCGCTGGCGCAGCGGGCGCCCCGCGGCGGCGACCATCTCGCCGATCTCGCTGATGGTCTTGTAGGAGCCGTTCTCCGACCCCGCCATCCGGCTGATCGTCTCCTCCATCAGCGTGCCGCCCAGGTCGTTGACGCCGCCCCGCAGCACCTGCTTGCACAGGTCGTCGCGAAGCTTCACCCACGAGCACTGGATGTTGTCGATCGCGCCGTGCAGCAGGATCCGCGCCAGGGCGTGGACGGCCCGGTTCTCGCGGGCGGTGGGGCCGGGCCTGGCGATGCCCGCCAGGTAGATGGGCGCGCTGTGGTGCACGAACGGCAGCAGCACGAACTCGGAGAAGCCGCCGGTCCGCTCCTGGATCTCGCGGATGAGCCTGATGTGCCGCACCCAGTGCAGGTGGGTGTCCACGTGGCCGTACATCATCGTCGAGGTCGTCGGGATGCCCACCCGGTGCGCGGTGGTGATGACCTCGATCCATTCCTTGGCCGGCAGCTTGCCCTTGGTCAGCACCCAGCGCACGTCGTCGTCCAGGATCTCGGCCGCGGTGCCGGGAAGGGAGTCGACGCCCGCCTCCTTGGCCGCGACCAGCCAGTCCTCGATGGACAGGTTCGTACGGCTGGCGCCGTTGATGACCTCCATCGGGGAGAAGGCGTGGACGTGCATGTCGGGCGTCCTGGCCTTGACCGCCCTGGCGATGTCGAAGTAGGCGGTGCCGGGCAGGTCGGGGTGGATGCCGCCCTGCATGCACACCTCGGTGGCGCCCGCCTCCCAGCCTTCCTGGGCGCGGTCGGCCACCTGGTCGAGCGAGAGGGTGTAGGCGTCGGCGTCGGTCCTCCGCTGGGCGAAGGCGCAGAACCGGCAGCCGGTGTAGCAGACGTTGGTGAAGTTGATGTTGCGGTTGACGACGAAGGTGACGTCGTCGCCCACGGCCTCCCGCCTGAGGTGGTCGGCGAGACGGGCCAGCTCCTCCAGGGCCTCGCCGTCCGCGCCGAGCAGGGCGACGGCCTGGGCGTCGGTCAGGCCGGCCGGGTCGCGTTCGGCCTGGCGGAGCGCCTCGGCGACGTCTCCCATGACGCCTGCCCCGGGCGCCCCGACGGCGCCGGCAGGCGCCTCCTGGGCGTCGGAGGAGGAGGGCCCGCCGCCGGGGAGGCGGTCGCGCAGGGCCTCCCAGTCGCCGTAGACGTCGTCGAAGTCGTCGCGCCGGTCGTTGGTGCGGCCGGAGGTGTCGACCTCGACGTGCAACTCGGTGCGCCCGGCCGCCTCGAACCCGCCGTCGGGCTCCTGCCAGGGCCGTCCTACCAGCGGCGCGTCCTCGCGCGCCAGCCCGGTGGCCGGGTCCGCCAACGCCGAGACGTGCGCGAAGAGCCGGGGGTCGAGCCATGGCTCGCCGGCCAGCACGTACTCGGGATAGATCGTCAGCCGTTCCTTCAGCTCGAACCCGGCGGCGGCCGTACGGGCGGCCAGCTCGTCGATGTGCGGCCACGGACGCTCGGGGTTGACGTGGTCGGGCGTGAGCGGCGACACCCCGCCCCAGTCGTCGATCCCGGCCCTGATCATCAGCGCGTACTCGTCGTCGACCAGGTTCGGCGGCGCCTGGACGTGCATCTTGGGGCCCAGCACCAGCCTGGTCACCGCGATCGTCGCGGCCAGCTCCTGTAGGGAGGCGTCGGGCAGCCCGCGCATCGCCGTGTCCTGCTTGGCGCGGAAGTTCTGCACGATGACTTCCTGGATGCCCCCGTACTCCCTGGCCACCCGGCGCATCGCGAAGACGGACTCCGCCCTGTCCTCGATCGTCTCGCCGATCCCGATCAGGATGCCGGTGGTGAAGGGCACGTTGGAGCGGCCGGCGTCCTCCAGCACGCGCAGCCGTACCGCGGGGTCCTTGTCGGGCGAGCCGTAGTGGGGCTGGCCCTTCTCCTCGAACAGCCGGCGCGAGGTGGTCTCCAGCATCATGCCCATCGAGGGGGCGACGGGCTTGAGCCGCTGGAAGTCCCGCCACGAGAGCACGCCCGGGTTGAGGTGGGGCAGCAGGCCGGTCTCCTCGAGCACCCTGATCGCCATCGCCCGCACGTAGGACAGCGTGTCGTCGTAGCCGTGGGCGTCCAGCCACGAGCGGGCCTGGTGCCAGCGGTCCTCCGGCCGGTCGCCGAGCGTGAACAGCGCCTCCTTGCATCCCATGGCCGCGCCCTGCCTGGCGATCTCCAGCACCTCGTCGGGGCTCAGGAAGGCGGCCGGCAGCTTGCCCGGCGCGGTGGCGAAGGTGCAGTAGCCGCACCTGTCCCTGCAGAGCCTGGTCAGCGGGATGAAGACCTTCCTGCTGTAGGTGATGACGCCGTTGCGGCCGTTGGCGTCACGCACGCGCGAGGCGTGCTCCAGCAGGGTGTCCAGATGCTCGTCACGGGCCTGGAGCAGCACGGCGGCCTCGGTGCGGTCGAGGGCCTTGCCGTCGCGGGCGCGGGCGAGCGCGCGACGGAGTGCGGAATCGCTGACTTGGGTCATACCGGCACCCTAGTCGTTAAGCAATGCTGAAGGGTAGTTCGTAGAAAGTCTCGATGGACGTAAATAGATGCACAGACAATAATTGGGGGTGAGCAAAAGGAGCACATCATGTCCTGGATCTTCATCGTCAGCCTCATCGCCCTCCTCGCCATCGCCGGCCCGTTCCTGGGCACCGACTCGCGCGACGGCAGGGACTGGAGGAAGCCGCCTTTCAGAATGACCGGTAGTCGCGGGCGGGCAGCCTAGGCCCGCGCGCGGGCGGCCGCCGCCCGGTGAGCTCGACCAGGAGGCAGGCCCGGTGCCGGTGCCCCCGGTACGGCTCGAGCAACCGCAACATCTCGGCGTCGTCGGCCTTTCGCCCCGTCAACGCCCAGCCCACGATCGAGGCGAGATGGTAGTCGCCGACGCTCACCGCGTCGGGATCGCCCCAGCAGCGCTGCCGAACCTCCGCCGACGTCCAGACTCCGATGCCGGGCAACGCCCGCAGGAGCCGGTCCAGCGAGGCGGAGTCGGCGGCTGCTTCCAGCTTGTCCGCATGCCAGGCCGCGGTGGCGATCGTCCTGGCGCGCACGGCCTCCGCACCCGCCCGATGCCAGTCCCAGGCGGGGATCTGGCGCCAGACCTCGGGTTCGGGGATCACCCGCATGCCCTCGGGCGCCGGCCCCGGCGCGGGCGTGCCGTACCTGCGCAGCAGGTACCGCCACGCGCGCCACGCCTCCCGGCCGACCACCTTCTGCTCCAGGACGGCGGGCACCAGTGCCTCGAGCACCCGGCCGGTGCGCCCGATCCCGGGCACGCCGTAGCCCCGCAGCACGTCATGGTGCACCACGAAGCCGGAGACATCGTCCTCCGCGCCCAGCAGGCCGGGCAGCGAGTCGAGCAGCCACGCCGCGCCTGGCCCCCACGCCTGGCCGCCCCATCTGGTGACGCGCAGGGTGCCGGGACCGTCAGGGGTGCGGCAGGTGCGCCAGATGGTGCCGTCGGCGGCCCGGTGCCAGGTCGGGTCGTGCCCGCCGTGCTGGTGCGGCCCCAGGATCCGCGCGTGGTCGGCGCCGACCGCCAGCCTCCGCTCCATCGCGGCCACCGGTCTCGGCCGCACGGCCGGCAGGGGGCGGGGCGCCGCCGTACGGACCGGGCGGGCGTCCGGGGCCGGGGAGAGGCCGTCCATGACAGCCAGGCTACGCGTCGCTGGAGAAGCGGACCGCGCACTCCGGCAGCACCACGCCAGGCCAGATCCGGGCCCCCGCCTGCAGCTCGTTGCCCGGCCCCACGGTCGCGCCGTCGCCGATCACCGAGTCACGCACCGTGGCGCCCTTGGCGATGCGCGCGCCGAGCCCGATGAGGGAGTCGACCACCGTCGCCCCCTTCTCGATCACGCACCCGTCGCCGAGCACGCTGCCGCGCACCGAGGCGCCCGCCTCGACCACCGCCCGCGCCCCCACCACCGAGCCGCCGGTGACCTTGGCCTCCTGCGACACGACGGCCCCGTCGAGCGTCAGCGACTCGCCCGTCGGCCCGGGCAGCGCCGGGGAGCTGAGCCGGCCGAGGACCAGGTCGCGCGAGCCCTGCACGAAGGCGGCGGGGGTGCCGACGTCGAGCCAGTAGCTGCGGTCGGCGTAGCCGAGCACCAGGGCGCCCGACTCGATCAGCCCTGGGAAGGTCTGCCGCTCCACCGACACGACCTCGTCCGGCGGGATGGAGTCGATCACCGACCGGGTGAAGACGTAGCACCCGGCGTTGATGCGGTTGGTCACGGGATGCGGGGTCTTCTCCAGGAACGCGGTGACCCGCCCGTCGGCGTCGGTCGGCACGCAGCCGAACCGCGACGGGTCGTCGACCTCGGTCAGGTGCAGCGTCACCGCGGCCTCGCGGGCGACGTGCTGCCTGACCTGGTCGCCGACGTCGTGCCCGGACAGGATGTCGCCGTTGAGGATCAGCACGGGGTCGTCGGGACCCGCGGTCAGCGCCTGGGCCGCGTTCCGGATCGCTCCACCGGTGCCGAGCGGCGTCTCCTCGGTCATGTAGACCAGTTCGAGGCCCATCGCGGAGCCGTCGCCGAAGACCGGCTCGAACATCGCTGCCTTGTAGGACGTGGCGAACACGATGCGCCGTACGCCGAAGGAGCGCGCCTGGGCGAGCTGGTGCGCCAGGAACGGAACTCCGGCTGTCGGCAACAACGGCTTCGGTGTGCCGAGCGTCAGTGGGCGCAGGCGCGTTCCCTGGCCTCCGACCAGGAGTATGGCCTCAAGACCTGGCAAGGAGCTTCCCATCACCCCGTGAGGTTACCCAACTATTCGACCGCGCGTTGATAGGACAACAGATGCGCCTGCGCGGAGGCGTCCCAGCTGAACTCCTTCGCCCTGGCGAGGCCCGCGGCCGCGAGCCCCGCGCACCGCTCGGCCGAGGTGAGCAGCTGGCGGAGCGCGGTGGCGATGCTGTCGGAGTCGGGTTCGGTGTAGGCGACCGCGTCGCCGCCGACCTCGGGCAGCGAGGTGCGCCGCGTGGTGAGCACGGGCGTCCCGCAGGCCATCGCCTCCAGCACCGGCAGCCCGAAGCCCTCACCCATGGAGGGGAAGGCCACCACGAGCGCGCCGCCGAGGAAGCCCGGCAGGTCGGCGTAGGACAGGTAGCCGGGCCTGACGACCTTCACCGTCGCCGACACCTCGCTGACGGCCGCGTCGACGTCGGCCTCGTGCACGCCGCCGCCGATCACCAGCGCGGGCGGGTCCTGCAGCCCCTCGATGGCCCTGGCGAAGCCCCTGATCAGGTTCGGCACGTTCTTGCGCGGCTCCAGCGCGCCCAGGAAGGCGACGTACGGCCGGCCGTGCAGCGCCAGCCGGTCGGCCACCCGCCCGATCTCCGCCTCGCTGGGCGAGTGGAACATCGCGTGGTCGACGCCGTGGTAGGCCACGTCGATCCTGGTCGGGTCGGCGGCCAGTACCTTGACCAGCTCGTCGCGCGTCGCCTTGGACGGCACGATCACGCGGTGAGCGTGCCGTACGGCGGTGCGGGTGGCCGACCGGAAGAAGACGGACTCCTGCTGCTCCGGCTGGCTGAACCAGGTGACGTCGTGCACGGTCACCACGGTGGGCAGGCCGGAGCGCAGCGGCATGGAGTAGTAGGGCGCGTGGATGACCTGGGCGCCCACCCGCTGGGCGATCAGCGGCAGCCCGGACTGTTCCCAGGTGAGCCTGGCCGCCTTGTTGGTGATGGAGGCGGGCCCCGGCACCACTCTGGCCGACGGCGCGATCCTGGCGTACCGGTCGGCGTCGGCCCGCTGGCAGGCCACGCTCACATCGGCGCCCGCCCGGTGGAGCCCACCGACGAGCCCGTCGACATACCTGTTCAGCGCGCCACGATCGGCCGGCACGGCGGCCGCGTCGATGAGCACTCGGGGTATCACGAAAGATCCCTCCCCAGAAGACCCTCGCCTGCCCTCAACCCTACGACCGTGTGGGGCGAATCACACGGAATTGCGGTCCATGGCGGACTTGGCGGCGGCGCCCGCGATGGCGGCGCAGACGAGATCCCCGAGGATGATCACCATGCGGGAGCAGAGCGCGAGCGCGAGCGCCGAGCCGCGGTCGAGCACGGGCGACATCACCGCCACCATGGCCGCCTCGCGCACCCCCGCCCCGGCAGGCACGACGAAGGTCATGATGCCCAGGCACCACGTCAGCGCGAACGCGCCGACGGAGAACAGCAGCCCGCCCGAGGCGCCCATGTCGGCGGCCAGCAGGTAGAGGTGGGCGCCGTAGGCGGTCCAGCCGGCCACGGACCAGGCCAGCGCGGCCAGCATGCCCCTGCGGGTCAGCGGCCGTTCGAGCGGCTCGCGCTTCAGCTTGCGCAGGCCGAAGCCGATCAGCGAGTTGATCACCTTGGGTTCGAGCAGCACGGCGAGCACCGGGATGAGCAGCAGCGCCCAGCCGAAGCGGTCCCAGCCGAGCGTGACCAGCGTGACCAGCAGCCCGGTGGCCAGCTGGATCGGCATCATCAGGAAGAAGGCCGCCGCGCTGCGCGCGCGTGGCACGCCGAGGTCCTTGCCCATCTCCATCTGGGCGAGCACCGGCCAGACCGCGCCGGGGATGTACTTGCCGAGCTGGCCGACGAAGAACACCCTGGCCGCCGGTCTGAGCCGCAACGGGGAGCCCAGATCGGCCAGCAGGGTGCGCCAGGTCAGCATGGCGGCCAGCAGGGCGGCGACGACGGAGACGAGCGAGCCGGCCACCATGGGCCAGGTCAGCCTGGCGAACCCGGCCAGCACGGAGTCCCACTGCTTGGCGACGACCCAGGCCCCGAAGCCGAGGGCGACCAGCAGGAAGCCGAGCCGTACCGCCTTCTTCACAGTCGCTCCGGCGGCTGCGGGAGCCTGGCGCCCGCGGGGGTGCGCGGCCGCTTGGTGGCCACCCACAGGTAGGTCGGCACCAGCGGGAGCATCAGCTTGAGCACGCCGCGCGGTGTCCTGGCCAGCACGGTCTTGACGAGCCTGCCCAGCGCTCCGGGAAACAGCTCGCCGCCGGCGAAGGCCGCGGGCGTGGCCAGCACGGGGAAGGTGTAGTCCCACACGTGGAAGGCGCGGGTCATCCGGCGCAGGCCGCGCCGGGTGCGGAAGCGCTCGTAGTAGTGGTCGGCCCGGCCGAAGGCGCGGACGTAGCGGTCGGCGAGCGCGGGCGGCAGGTAGGACAGGAACGGCAGCTTGTAGTGCGGCTCCATGATGCCGAGCTTGTTGCCGAGGCCGAGGTAGAGGACGCCGTCGTCGGACAGCACGCGGTGCATCTCGGCCACGACCGCGTCGGGGTCGATGACGTGCTCGTAGATGTGGTTGAAGACCAGCACGTCGACCGAGCCGTCGGGGAAGGGCAGCGCGGTGCCGTCGCCGCAGATGAAGGCCACCCGCTTGCCGAACCTGTCGGCCGCCTTGCGCAGGCCCGGCACGTCGATGTCGATGCCCAGCGTGCGGCCCGCGCCCGCCGCGGCCAGCTCGTCGGCGATGAACCCGGCCGAGCAGCCGATGTCGCCGACCGTCAGCCCGTCGAGCGGCCCGTGGAAGTGCTCCAGCACCGCGATGATCTTCGCGGCCTTGCGCCGGCGCTTCGCCTCGTCGAGCATCGCCGACTGGAACTCGGAGTACTCCAGCTGCTTTTCCCTCACCACACCCGCATCCTCTCAGGCCCCGAGGAGCGTGTCGGTGTAGTCGCTCCAGTAGGGCTCGGGGTCGACCGCCCGCACGCCCGCGCGCAGCCGCTCCGGGTCCTCGTAGAAGCGCTCGATCGCCTTGCGCAGCGCCTCGACGTCACCGGGCTCGACCAGCAGCCCGTCGACGCCGTCGCGGACGTTGTCGGCCAGCGCGCCGACCCGCGTCGCGATCACCGGCACCCCGTGCTCGTGGCCCAGCCAGACGTTCTGGCTGGCGGTGGCGTGCCGGTACGGCAGGACGAGCGCGTCGGCCGCGGCGAACAGCGCGGGTACGTCGGCGGCGGCCACGTAGCCCGGCCTGAGCTCGACCCGGTCACCGATGCCGAGCTCGGCGACCAGCGCCTTCGTCTGCTCGATCCCGCCCCAGAACTCGCCCGCCACGGTCAGCGAGACCCCCTCGGGCAGCGCCCTGAGCAGCAGGTCGAGCCCCTTGTAGGGGCGGACGATGCCGAAGAACAGCAGCCTGCGGTGGACGCCCTCGCCCCTGGCCTGACTCCTGGCGGGCAGGTGGGGCGGCAGCGCGGCCGTGCTGACCGGCCTGCCCGTCAGGCTCCTGGCCAGCTCCGCCTGCTCCTCGGAGTGGGTGAGCACGCCGTCGACCCGCCGCAGCAGCGCCCTCATCAGCGGCTCGTCCCAGGGCTTGCGCTCGTGCGGCAGCACGTTGTGGCACAGCGCCACGACCCTGGCCGCGCGGCCCACGCCGTACGCGATGCCGAGATAGGGCGGCACCTGCACCGGGCTGAGGACGGCCAGGATCACCAGGTCGGCGGTCCTGAACCGGCGGCCCGCCGCCAGCCACCCGTCGGGCCTGCGCCAGTCGAGCTTCCTGCACGTCTTCGGGTACGGCTCGCCCTCGGGCACGTCGATCGTCTGCTGCCCCGGGTAGAGGAAGGACGGGTACTGCGCCTTCCACGACTCGATCACCACGTCGTGGCCCAGAGCCGCGAGCCGGCGCGCCAGCTCGGTGGTGTGCTGGGCCCCGCCGCCCTTGTACGGGTAGGTGGGGCCGACGATCGCGATCCTCATTCGCCGCGCGACCTCACGATCAGGTCGGCCAGCAGCGCGACCGAGCCGATCAGCATGCCGGACAGGAAGATCACGATGGTGTTGCTGGTGAGGTAGAAGCCGTAGCGGGCCACGTCGTAGACGCCCTTGCCCAGGCCGAGGACCACCAGCCACAGCGCGGGCGGCATCAGGACCTTGAGCGGGTTGAAGTACATCACCATCCGCAGCACCTGCAGGATGTAGCGGTAGGCGTCGCTGACGAAGCTGAACTTGGACTTGCCCGCCCGCTTGGCGTAGTCGATCGGCAGGTAGTAGACGTCGTGCTGGTTCGACAGGAACGACAGCGTGATCGTCGTGACGCAGGAGAAACCGGGAGGCAGCAGCCTCAGGTACGGCCTGGCCACCGACTTGCGGAACGCGCGCATCCCCGAGTTGAGGTCGGGGATCTTCTGCCCGGCGAGCTTCTCCGCGATCTTGCGGATCACCCACTTGGCGGGCACCCGCAGCAGCTTGTGCGAGCCTTCCTCGCTGGTCCGCGCGCCCACGACCTGGTCGACCGTCTGGTCCTTCTCGAGGATCTGGACGAGCTCGGGGATCCGCTCGTTCGGGTAGGTCATGTCGGCGTCGGTCCACACGACGATCTCGCCGCGCGCCTCCTGGGTGCCGATCCTGCGGACCGTGCCCGAGCCGCCGTTGCGGTGGAAGGCGCGGATGCGCATGTGCGGGAAACGCGGAGCCGCCTCCTGCAGCCTGACCAGCGTCTCGTCGGTCGAGCAGTCGTCGACCGCGACCAGCTCGTAGGTGTAGCCGCTCGAGTCCATCGCCTCGGTGATGCGTTCGACCTCGTCAATGACGTGGTCCTGCTCGTTGTAGCAGGGCAGGACGATCGTGACGTACGGCGTAGCTTCCACAGCGGATCCAGTCTCGGGGGGCTCAAGCGTGCTCACGTGGGACGAGGGTACCGTTACCTGGAATGTGATCGTGGCTCCTTGGCCACCCCCACTGCCCGCTCACCTCGCTCTTACACCGGCAGCGCCATCCACACGTCGACCACCAGACGCCACGTCCCGTTGGGCGGCTCGACGAGCGAGCGCTCGTCCTGGCGGGTGTCGAGGGAGACCACGTGCCGCGGCGTGCCGTACGGCGCCAGCTGGCGGCTTTCGGCGGCCAGCAGGACGGGCCGGCGGCCCGCCGCGCGGATGCGCTCGACCAGCCGGCGGACCTCACCCGGCGCGGCCACGTCGAACCCCGACGACCTGTTCACCTGTGCCGTGGGCAGGCCGCAGGTGCCGCGCACGACCTGCGTGAACCGGTCGGCGGTGACCCGCTCGACGATCAGCACGGAGGCGTCGGGGGGGATCCGCGCGCACAGCCCGGCGACGGCGGCGCGCTCGCCGCGCTCGACGGGGGTGAAGGCGGTGCCGATGGAGACGACCGCCACCGGCACGAGGACGAGCACCGCGCCGGCCGCGGCGAACCAGCGCGTGCCGTGGCCCCGCCGGCCCAGCTTGTCGCGCGACCAGGCCAGCCCCCACATGGCCAGCGCGATCAGGCCGGGGATGACGATCGGCACCAGGCGGCGGGTGGCCCACGGGTGGTCGGGGGTGATCTCGGGACGCAGCAGGGTGGTGACGGTGGTCCAGCCGATGACGGCCAGCGGCAGCAACCACTCGCCGGAGGAGCCGCGCAGCATCCGCCTGACCAGGACGGCCGCGGCCAGCGTCGCCAGCACGACGACGGGGACGCCGACGTACCAGACCACCCAGAACAGCGAGTCCTCGAAGTAGAGCCGGGTGCCGTCGACGGGCAGGCCGTTGGCCTTCTGGGTCGCCTCGAGGAACCGGAAGGTGGTCCGGTCCTCGACGGTGACGGGGGTGCGGTGCACCGTCTGCACCCACGGCCGTACGGCCAGGCCGACCATGACCAGGACGACCAGGGCTGCGCCGATCTCGGGCAGCCGCCGGGGCGGCCTGATCCGCGCCAGCCGTCCCGCCAGCGCCGTGCCGACGGCGGTCAGGACCAGAACCACGACACAGATCAGCAGCAGCGGACGCACCGAACGGGACAGGTAGTCGAGGTAGGGCCCCGCGAACACCCATGCCGCGACGAAGCCCAGCCCCACGCCCACGGCCAGCCCCGCCAGCAGGGAGAAGCCGCGCCGCAGCGCGACCAGCAGCCCGCCGAAGGCGAGCACCGGCAGCACGTCGCGCAGCGCGTCGATGCGCACGAGCACCGCCAGCCCGAACACCAGCCCCGCCACGGCCGTCTCCCACCTGTCGTGGGCGTCGTGCAGAAGGGCGATGCCGCCGAAGATCAGGATGACGGAGGCGATCTCGCTGAACGTGGCGCGCGAGGTGTAGAGGATCGGCATGCTGATCGCGAAGGTCAGCGCCGCGAGCGGGGCCCACCGGGCGCCCGCCAGCCTGGCCACCACCCCCGCCACGACGAGCACGGCGAGCGCGCCGAGCACGGGCGGCGTGAGCAGCAGCCCGCCCAGCCACTCCCCCGCGGCGTAGAGCATCGGCGGGCCCGGCAGGAACTGCGGCACGACCGCGCCGTCGGAGTCGTAGAAGCCCATGCTGTCGAAGCGCAGTGCGGGGTCGGGGCCGCCGAACGCGTCGGCCTGCTGCGGGATGGGCAGGAAGCCGTTCCTGGCGATCCAGATGGCGTACTGGGCGTAGGTGGCGGGGTCGCGGCGGACGATGAGCTGCTCGCTGTGCAGGACGGCGTTGAAGACCAGCGAGCCGAACGCGATCCCGACGACGCCGCCGGCCTGCCAGGCCGTGGCGTCGAGGTCGGTGATCCTGGGCAGCGTGATCCCGCACAGCGCCACGAGGACCACGACGCTGAGCGCCAGGGTGGGCAGCGGGCGGAACCAGCCGGCCAGCAGCAGCGGCAGCCCGGCCAGCAGCCAGCTCGCCACGGCGAGGGCGGGCAGCACGGAGACGACGGCGAGCACCCTGCCCGCCGACGGTCCGCGCGTCTGATCGAACCAGGCCAGTCTCATCAGTTGATCGGGAGGCTATCCAACGCGGGCCACCGCTCACACCACCCGGCCGTGGCCGGGGTCACGACGGGCGCGCCGGGCGCGAGACGCCGCGTAGCCGGGAGCGGTGGCAGGAGCGGGTAGCGTACGGCTGGCGTCGGGTGCCGCCCGGCCGGTGGCTGCAGCGTCGGGGACGGAGGACACGCGGGGTGGAGACCGGGCTGACGGCCTGGAGGCGAGTGGCCTGGACGCGACGGCTCGCCCGGGCGTCGCGCGACGCGGCGGCGAGGGCGCGGAAGGCGGCAGGCCCGTGGGCCCGGCGGCACCGCTGGTTCCTGGCCGTGTTCGCGCTCGGCGCCCTGCTGCGGGCGATCACGATGCTGGGCTACCGGCCCGCGCTGTGGTTCCCCGACTCCTACACCTACATCGTCACCGTCTTCCACCCGCGCCCCGACCTGGTGCGCCCG
Organism: Nonomuraea sp. NPDC003727; assembly: GCF_053586935.1. Taxonomy (NCBI): domain Bacteria; kingdom Bacillati; phylum Actinomycetota; class Actinomycetes; order Streptosporangiales; family Streptosporangiaceae; genus Nonomuraea; species Nonomuraea sp. NPDC003727. The sequence goes on along the minus strand of NZ_JBSFNE010000005.1, from coordinate 387,124 downwards.
GCGGGCTACTCGCTCTTCCTCAAGCTGCTGCAGCCCTTCCACAGCTTCGCGGCCGTGACCGCCGTTCAGCACCTGCTGGGCCTGGCCACCGGCGTCCTGGTCTACCTGGCCGCCCGCAGGGTGCCGCGGTGGGCGGCCACGCTGGCCGCCGTTCCCGTGCTGCTCGACGCCTACCAGATCGAGCTGGAGCACCTGCTGGTCTCCGACGCGCTGTTCACGTTCCTGGTGGTGGCGGCCGTGGTCCTGGCCATCAGGAAGAACCTGACCTGGCGTACGGCTCTCGCCATCGGGCTGCTGCTGGCCTTCGCCTCCCTCACCAGGACCGTCGGCCAGCCGCTCGTCGTGGTCATCGGCGCGTGGCTGCTGCTGCGCAGGCGGATCGGGCCGGCCGGCGTCATGGCGGCGGCCGCGCTGCTGCCGGTGCTGGCCTACGGAGCCTGGTTCCACGCCACCTACCAGCGGGTCGGCATCGTGGGCGCCAACGGCGTCTTCCTCTACGCCCGCACGATGTCGTTCGCCGACTGCGCCAGGATGGATCCGCCCGCCGACCTGGCCGTGCTGTGCGACCCGCGTCCGGCGGGCCGGCGGCCGCCGTCGCAGGAGTACATCTGGGCCAAGGACGCGCCGCTGGTGAAGCTGCCCGGCATCACCTTCTCCCGGGCCAACGACGAGCTGGCGGGCAGGTTCGCGCTGCTGGCCATCCGCGCCCAGCCGCTCGACTACGCGGGCTCGGTGCTGTCGGAGCTGGCCCGCACCTTCGAGCTGGGCAGGCCGGTCTATCCGGACACGGAAATCTACGGCTACTACGAGTTCCCTGTGAATCCCCCGGGACCGCCGGGCCGTTATCCCGCCCAAGTCGGCGCACAATTCGCACAAAAATACGAAAATGGCGCTATTGGCACGGACATCGTGGAGCCGTTCGCCGGCTGGATGCGCGCCTACCAGGACGTGGCGCACCTGCCGGGCGCCGCCCTCCTGGTGATCCTGCTCGTCCCGCCGGTCATGGCGATCAGGCGCAGGAGCTACCAGGGCGCGTGGCTGCTGCCCTGGTCGACGGCATGGGTGCTGCTGATCGTGCCGCCCGCCGTGGCCGAGTTCGACTACCGCTACACGCTGCCGGCCGTACCGCTCGCCTGCCTGGCCGCGGCGCTCTCCGGCAGCCCCAAACCGTAAAATTTTGCACATCCACATTCCATGAAATGTCCGAGTCTGAGTAAGCTCTGGGTCTGGATCATCACGCTCGGGTCACGACCGATTAGGTCGATCATGGCTCCGGCAACGCTTACAGTGACTTAGTCTCATGGCGCGATGAGCGATCGACCGAGCCAGCATGAAGCGGGCTCCGAATCTCCGGACGAGGAGGCCGTGGTGAGCAGCACGCCGAACACGGACTCCCCGCCCTCGGGTGAGGGGATCGTATGAGCAACCACAGGAGCGTCGACGTCCAGGATCGCCTGGTCGTACCGGCCGGTCCCGGCCACCGGTCCTCCCGCAGGGCCGGCGCCGCGTCCCCGCCCCCACCACCCCGTCCACCGGAGGAGCCCCGCGGCCACCGCGGCGGTGGCGGCGGCCGCAGGAAGCTGAGCGGCATGGCGTGGGCCAGCATCGCGGTCACCGGCCTGATGGTCGCCGGCTCGCTGACCGGCTACACGGTCTATCGCAGCGCGTTCAGCAAGATCAAGACCGATGACGTCAACGGCAAGATCGTCAACAAGCGCCCGGTGAACGCCACCGGCGCGCTCAACGTGCTGATCGTCGGCTCCGACACCCGCCACGGCGACGGCAACGCCAAGTACGGCAAGATCGACTCGATGCGCGACTCAGGCAAGCGCACCGACACGATGATCCTGATGCACATCTCTCCAGCGCGCGACAAGGCCACGCTCGTCAGCTTCCCGCGCGACTCGATGGTCGAGATCCCCAGGTGCGAGAAGGACGGCCAGCCCGGCGTGATCATGCCGCCTGCCCGTGGCATGATCAACTCGGCCTACAACACCGGCGGCATCGCCTGCACGATCACCACGATCGAGAGCCTGACCGGCATCCCCATCGACCACCATGTCGAGATCGACTTCAACGGCTTCAAGAGCATCGTCGACGCCCTCGGCGGCATCGAGATCTGCCTGGCCAACCCCGTCGACGACCGGAAGTCCAAGCTCAAGCTGCCGGCGGGCCGCTCCACACTGAACGGCGAGCAGGCCCTCGGCTACGTCCGCCTGCGCGCCTACGGCAACGGCAGCGACCTCCAGCGCATCAAACGGCAGCAGATCTTCGCCAGCCAGGTGGTCAAGAAGGTCACCAGCGGCGGGGTGCTGACCAACCCCACCGAGCTGATCAGCCTGATCAACGCGGCGGCCTCCTCGGTCACCATGGACCCGGAACTGGCCAACAACACCACCAAGCTCCTCGAGATCGCCCAGAGCGCCAAGTCGCTCACGGCGAGCAAGGTCCAGTTCTACACGGTTCCCGTCCTGGACGACCCCCAGGACAAGAACCGCGTCATCTGGAACACCGCCACCGCGCCGGCGCTCTTCGCGGCCATCAAGAACGACACCCAGCTGCCCGATCCGGCCCCGTCGACCACGGTCAAGAAGGTCGTGCCGAAGGTGCAACAGGTCAAGGTCCAGGTCATCAACGGCACCACCACCGTCGGCAGGGCGGGCGAGGTGGCCAAGCAGCTGTCCGACCTGGGCTTCCAGGTCGTCGGCACGGGCAACGCCCTCACCGCGGCCGGCACCAGCCAGCCGACCACCAAGCTCCTGTACGGCAAGCGCGACACCACCGGCCCCGACTACGCCGACGTGCTCGCCGGCAAGCTGTCCGGCACCAAACGGGCCGCCACCAAGGGCAAGGTCAAGGTCGTCAACCCGGCACCGTTCACCGGCGGCGGCGCCTCGACCCAGACCGTGTCGGACACCGGCGCCGACGCGGCCCCGGTCATCCAGCTGCTGATCGGTGACGATTTCACCGGTGTCCGCACGGAGATCCCCGACGGCATCAAGGAGACGGCCATCAAGGCCGATACCAAGAACATCTGCTCCTAGCGCCCGTCGATGGACGACCGTCACGGACGGGCACGGAGCGGGTCTTCTGACTCGCTCCCTGCCTGCCAGTCAACCTCCAGATTCCCTGTGGATTCCCTCCGTTTCCCCCGTCTCCGCCGCGACATCCGCCGCACAGGCCATTACTGTTGTCAGACCGCCAACGCGATTCGGCATCCTGCTAGGCGTGTGCATGAAGCCACGGTTACCGTGGCTTGCGATCACCGGCCCCGATAGATAGCTGAGCGTCCCCACCGTGAGTGACCCCCGATCGCCCTTCCCGGTTCCGGCCCACAGCAGCAACGGCACCGCGCGCGCCGCCGCGGGGGCGCCGCCTGCCGAGACGGGACGGGTGGACACCCGCCGGCCAGGGCCGGGCGAGCCGCCCCAGCAGGGCGCGATGTGGGGCGAGCAGCCGGCGGAGGCCTCCTTCTGGGGTTCGGCCCCCGCGCCGCAGCAGCAGCGGCCCGGCGAGCCCGCGCAGGAGCGTCCCGCCGAAGGCGCGCAGGAGAGTCCCGGCGAGAGCGAGCCCGAACGGCCGAAGCCGCGCAAGCGCGAGCCGTACCTCGACAACGTCAAGTTCCTGCTGATCTCGCTCGTGGTGGTGGGCCACTCGCTGGTGCCCACGCTCGACGCCGACTCCTCCAAGGCGCTCTACGTCTTCGTCTACACCTTCCACATGCCGCTGTTCGTCATCATCAGCGGCTACCTGTCCAGGAACTTCTGGAACTCCAACGCCAAGACCAACAAGCTGGTCGACACCTTCGTCATGCCGTACGTGATCGTGGAGATCGGCTACGCGGCGCTGCGCTTCTCCCTCGGGCAGAAGTGGAGCCTGACGATCATCGACCCGGCCTGGCTGAACTGGTACCTGCTGGCGCTGCTGTTCTGGCGGCTGTCCACACCGGTGTGGAAGCGGATGCGGCAGCCCGTCCCCGTGGCCATCGCGATCTACCTGTTCGCCGGGTTCTCGCAGATCTCCGGCGACTTCAGCATGGACCGCTTCTTCGGCCTGCTGCCGTTCTTCGTGATCGGCCTGGTGATGCAGCCCGAGCACTTCGAGATGCTCAACCGCGTCTGGGTCAAGGTCGTCGCGGCCGTGACGCTGCTGGCCGCCGCGGGCGTGGCGATCTACATCGGGCTCGGCCCGTGGTCGCTGAAGCCGTTCTACTTCAAGCACAGCTTCCAGGACATGGACCTGTCGTGGTACATGGGTCTCGGGCTGCGGGCGGGGCTGCTGCTCGCCTCGCTGGCGATGTGCTTCGCCTTCCTCGCGCTGGTGCCGCGCGGCGAGACCTGGTACACCGACCTCGGCACCCGCACGCTCTACTGCTACCTGCTCCACGGCATCCCCGTGCTGATCGCCAAGGAGATGGGCTGGCTCGACCTGCCCTGGCTGCACGGGCCGCTGGGGGTGCTGGCGATCAGCACCAGCGCGTTCGCGCTCGCCATCGTGCTGTGCCTGCCCGAGACGCGCACGGTGTTCAAGTGGGTGCTCGAGCCGCGCCTGACGTGGCTCTACCGCCGGCCGTCCGGAAGTTAAACGGCAGTTCCCTTCGCATTCACGCAGGTGATGGCATAGCCGCGCACCATCGCCTTTATGCGCGTTTGCGTCGGCACCACCCTTCATCATCCCGAGGACGCCCGGATCATGCACCGGCAGATCAGGGCGCTGCTCGACGCGGGCCACGAGGTGACCTACGTCGCTCCTTACACCCACTTCAACGTGACGCCCGTGCCGCCGATCACCGCGATCGACGTCAGGCGGGGCGGCGTGCCGCGGGCCGCGCTCAGGCGTGGGGCCAAGGACGCCGACCTGCTGATCCTGCACGAGCCCGAGCTGCTGCTGGCGCTGCCGTTCCGGCATCCGCCGGTCGTGCTGGACATCCGCGACGAGCCGGTGGGGACGCTGGGCCGCGGGCTCGTCACCCGGGCCCGGCGGCTGCACCACGTGCTCGAACCCGACGCCGCCGAGGCCACCCAGGCCGCCACCGCGCCGCCGCCACCCGGTGACACCAGGATCGTCCACATCGGACGGCTGACCACGCCCAAGGGCGTCCAGGAGCTGATCGACCTGGCCCATCGGCTGGTGCCCCACGGGATCAGGCTCGACCTCATCGGGGCCGCCGACCGCGAGGTCAGGCCCCTCCTGCGCGACGCCCAGCGGGTGGGCCTGCTCGACTGGTACGGCTACGTGCCCAACCGGCACGCCCTCCGCATGGCCGAGGGCGCTCTCGCGGGGGTGTGCCTGTGGCGCGAGCCCTCCGCCAGGCCGCCCACCAAGGTCCTCGACTACATGGGCCGCGGCGTGCCCGTCGTCACGACGCCCGTGGCCGCCGCTGTGGTGGAGCAGGCGGGCTGCGGGTCGGTCGTGCCGTACGGGGACGTGGACGCCGCCCTGAACGCGCTGCTGGACCTCAAGGAGGACCCCGAGCGGCGCGCGAAGCTGGGCGCGGCGGGCAACGCGCTCGCCCGCCGCCACCACCACTGGCCCGACCAGGCGGCGGCGTTCGTCGGGCGCCTGGAGAACTGGGCGGGCGTCGCCCACGAACTGGCCGTCTGACGCCTTCCCCCGGCGGAGTTGCGGCAAGACGTGGACGGAGGGCCTGATGGTCACATGTACTGGAGCCATGGCTTCGCATCTGATCCAGGGCCGCACGATCACCATGCCCGTGAGGGTGACCGACGCCACGGTCTGCAGCGCCATGTACCCGGTCCGCGCCGACGCGGCCCGCGCGGTGATCGCCTACTCGGGGCTCGACGTGGCCGAGGTACTGCCAGGCAAGGCCATCTGCACGCTGGTGTTCGTCGAGTACCGCGACAGCGACCTCGACTCCTACCACGAGTTCGGCGTCACCTTCCTGGTGCGTCCGCCGGGCAGCCCGCGCCCGCGTACCGCGGGGCCCGCCACGCTGAGGTCGGCGGGCGCGTTCGTCCACTGGCTGCCGGTGGACCAGGGCTTCACGCTGGAGGCGGGCCGGACGATCTGGGGCTTCCCCAAGGAGCTCGCCGACATCGAGCTGCGCCTGTCGTCGCCCTACAAGCGGTGCATCCTGCGCAAGGACGGGCGGCTGGTCATCGACATGCTGGTGAAACCCGGGCTGCCGGTGCCCGGCGCGGCGGCGCCGCTGACGGCCTACACCCACCAGGACGGGGTCACCCGCCGCGTCCCCGCCAGGATGTGGGGCAGCGCGATGCGTGTACGTCCCGGCGGGGCACTCGTCCGGCTGGGCAACCATCCCGTCGCCAAGGAGCTCAGCGAACTGGGCCTGCCGAAGCGGGCGCTCATGTCGACGACCCTGCGGGCGTCCATGACCTTCGACGCGGCGAGCGCCGAGGATCCGGCAGCCGGCTAGTCGCGGGACCGGGTCAGACGATCGGGGGACGGCCCAGCTTCACCATACGCCATGCCGTACGCCACGCCATCGGCCTGCGCTCGCCCGCCGGAGTGCGCAACCCCTCCAGGAAGCCCTCGAACCAGGCCCGCAGCGCGACCGGCGAACGCCGTTCGCGCCAGAGGGTGAGCACCACCCAGTCGAGCAGGTACCACGCCGCCAGCGGCCACGGCAGGTTGCGCCGCGCCAGCCACACCCGGTTGCGGGCGTTGAGCCGGTAGAAGTCCGCGTGCCTGGTCGGCGGCACCTGCGGGTGGTACATGACGGTCTGGGCGTCGTACTCGATGCGGTAGCCCTCGCCGAGCAGCCGCCAGGCCAGGTCGGTCTCCTCGTGGGCGTAGAAGAACCGCTCCGGCAGCCCGCCCACCTGGAGGAAGGCCGACCTGCGGATGGCGGAGGCGCCGCCGAGGAAGGTCGTGACGGGTGAGGAGCGCTCCGGGTCGCCCGCGCGCAGGCGCGGCACGTGGCGGCGCTGGCCGATGCCGCCGTCGGGGTCCATCACGCGGAAGGAGATGACGGCCAGGTCGGGCTCGGTGGCGAAGCGGTCGCGGACGTGGGCGACGACCTTCTGGCTGGCGTACCAGCCGTCGTCGTCGAGGAAGAGGACCACGTCGCCCGAGCACTCCTCGACCCCGCGGTTACGCCCCGCGGGAATGCCGGTGTTGTGCGCCAGGCGGACGGTTTTGACGGTCGCGGCAGAGCCCTCGGGCGGTGTCGCCGACAGCGCGGGCACGTCGGCACCGTTGCCCACGATGACCACCTCGACGTCGCCGTCGATCTGGTTGAGCGCGGACTCGACCGCCCGGTTCAGCTCGGCGACCCGGTTGCCCATGGTGAGGATGACGCACGAGATCTTCAACGGGTCATCGCCTTGACGCGTCGAGAGCACGAGCGGAGCATTCTTTCATGATCACCGAGTCTGCTGGGGTCTGCCAATATGCGGATTGATGGAGACAAGAGTATCGGAACCGTCAGTGAACCCCCACCGAACAGCGGGCGTCTGATCCCTTCGACGGGTACGGCGCCCCGACGGTTCCGACTCACGCTAGCCGCCTCGAAGCCAGAATGCTGACCAGATGAAGAATGACCTGGATGCCCGCGGCGACCACGCACGCCACGGTAAGCACCTTGGTGGCGGTGATGTCGCCGACGACCAGGTCGATCACGGCGGCCAGCACCGCGAGGATCGACAGCTCCACCGCCTGGACGATGCGGTGGAACTTGGTGGCGCCGATGACCCTGCGCGCCAGCCCCATCAGCCCTGACCGGAACTGCCCGGCCGACGACTCGGTCGCCGCCGGCAGGCCCGAGCGCGCCCTGGCCACGTCGACCAGGTCGGTCTCCGCCTTGATCAGGATCGCGCCGAGCGCGGCGGCGACGCCGAGCACGGTGTACCAGTCGGGCAGCGTGGTCGAGGCCCGGAAGCCGAGCCCGATCAGCAGGGCCGCCTCGCAGAAGTAGTGGCCCACGCGATCGAGGTAGACGCCGGTGATCGAGGTGCGGCGCGTCCAGCGGGCCAGCTCGCCGTCCGAGCAGTCGAACAGCAGGTAGAGCTGGACGAGCAGGAAGGACGCGACAGCCGCGGCCAGACCAGGCAGCGCCAGCACCGCTCCGGCGACGAGCCCCGTGACGATCATCAGCCCGGTGGTCTGGTTGGGCGTGATCGGCGTCTTGGCGAGCGCCCAGGTCACGTAGATGGACAGCTTGCGCATGTAGAGCGAGCCGGCCCAGTGCTCGCCGCTCTGGCGGTCCATCGTGCCGGCGGGCTGGGCGACCGCCCGCAGCTCAGCTACCGAAGGCCCGGACATAGCTCTCCACCCGATCACGAACCTCGGTTTCCGACAGACGCAGGTGCTCGAGGATCGTGTAGCGACCTGGACGGGTGGCCGGCGCCAGCATGACGGCCTCGGTGAACTGCTCGGCGCTGAGACCGATGTCGCCCGGCGTGACAGGGAGCTGGTGCTGCCTGAGGCAACTCACCACCTGCGTCAGCCTGGCCTGGTCCTCCCTGAGGAAGAAGCAGAAGGCGGCACCGATCCCGGCGAGCTCGCCGTGGTTGGAGGTGCCCGGAAAGAGCTGATCCACGGCATGAAGGATCTCATGATCTCCGCCGCTGGAAGGACGGGATGATCCGGCGATCACCATGGACATGCCCGACAGGATCAGCGACTCGGCCAGAACGGTGAGGAACGCGTCGGACTCGATGGAGTCGGTACGGCCGATCAGCGCCTCGGCCGACGTGCGCGCCATCGAGCAGGCCAGGCCGTCGATCGGCTCGCCCCGCTCCACGTTGCCCAGCTGCCAGTCCTCGATCGCCGACAGGTTGCTGACCACGTCGCCCACCCCGGACCGCACCAGCGCGTCGGGCGCCGCGTGGACGAAGTCGAGGTCGACCAGGATGGCCAGCGGCATCGGCACGCCGAAGGAGCCCTTGCCGCCCTCGTAGACCAGCGACGCGGTCGGCGAGCAGATGCCGTCGTGGGAGAGGTTGGTGGCCACGGCCACCATCGGGATCCCCGCCAGCGAGGCGGCGTACTTAGTGGCGTCGATGGTGCGGCCGCCGCCCACGCCGACGACCACCTCGTAGGCGCCCTTGCGCAGGTCGGCGCCGAGCGAGACGGCCGCCTCGACCGAGCCGTCCGAGACGCGGAACACCTCGGCCTCGGTGAGGGTCGGCGCGATGAGACCCTCGATGTGGTCACCCTGGCCCGGGCCGACCGCCACGGCGACCCTGCCCGAGGTGGCCACCCTGCTGTCGGCGAGCAGCGCGCCGAGCTGGGCGACGGCGCCCCGCCGTACCTCCATGGTGAGGGGCGCCGGCAGCATCCTCGCTAGAAGCGGCATCGAGCCTCCTCTAGTAACGGGTGGCGATGTCGCGGGCCTTGGTCAGGTCGTCGTGGTTGTCGACCTCGACCCACTCGACCTTGCCGATCGGCGCGACGTGGATCTTCTCGCCGCGCCCGACCATCTCCTGGTAGCCGTCCTCGTAGTAGAGCTGCGGGTCGCGCTCGAAGGTCGCCTGCAGCGCGTCGGCCAGGCGCGCGGCGGCGCCGGGCCTGATCAGCGTGGCGCCGATGTACTCGCCGTAGGCCTCGGCGGGGTCCATGAGCTTGGTGATCCGCTTGAGCGCGCCGTCGTCGAGCGTGACCTTCATCTCCTCGTCGGCCAGGCTCTTGACGTCGTCGACGGCGAGCAGGATGTCGCTGGTCGCGGGCGCCGACAGCAGCGTCTCCTCGACCGAGACCGGGTGCACGGTGTCACCGTTGACCAGCAGCGCCCCCTGGGCGAAGTAGTCGCGCGCGCACCACAGGGAGTAGGCGTTGTTCCACTCCTCGGCCTTGTCGTTGTGCACGAGGGTGAGCTTCACACCGTGCCGCTTCTCCAGCTCGGCCTTGCGCTCGTGTACGGCCTGCGCCGCGTAACCGACCACGACGACGACGTCACGCAGGTCCACCGCGGCGAGGTTGCGCAGCGAGATGTCCATGATCGTCGTGTCTCCGTCGACCGGCACGAGCGCCTTGGGCAGCGTGTCGGTGTACGGCCGCAGGCGTCGTCCGGCCCCGGCGGCCAGCACCATTCCCAGCAACGTGCACTCCTCAGTCGAGCATGACTATGTAAGACCCCAAAGGTTAGTTCCCTCGAGGCCCTGATCGTGTCATCCGCACTTAGTCCGGAGTTCCCGTATCGGCCGCATCCAGCCCGGAACGCGGCGCGGCCAGCCAGCACGTCAGCGACTCCCACCCGAACAGGCACCACAGGTACAGGGCCAGCAGCACGCACACCGCGGTCACCTGGCCGACGAGGGCGCCCGCCGCCACGACCAGCATCCTGCCGTCCCATCCCAGGCCCGCGGTCGACAGCCACGACGGCGGGTAGACGTGCTGCCGTATCCGGTAGACCACGTCGTAGTGGTGGAAGGCCATCGCGCCGAGCAGCATGAAGACGATCAGCGGGTGGACGTCGTGGCCGAAGCACACCGAGGCGATGAAGACGTACTCCGTCAGCCGCAGGATCGGCGGCACCAGCCAGTCGAGCCTGCCGTCGTGCGGGTGGGAGCTGCCCGGCCCGGACAGCAGCAGCGTCACGGCGGGCGCGAACACCGCCAGCCCGTCGGTGCCGCCCACCCCGACCAGCAGCAGGATGCCGATGACGAACGCGCCGGCGACCGCGGGCGGCAGCGGCGGCAGCTGCCCGGCCACGAGCGCGCCCATGCCGCGCGAGAGCAGACCGTCGTCGCGGTAGGCCACGACCAGGCTGCGCGGAACGGGAACCATCTGTACGGAGATCATCCGGTCGACCTCATGAGCCTGCCCAGGAGCTGGTAGAAGAGCGCGAGAGCACCCCAGGCGAGCAGCGCCGTGAACGTGACCTTCGCGTTGAACAGCGCGGCGGTGACCGCGATCAGCGCCATCCGCTCGCCGATCGGCAGGACGATCACCTTCTTGGCCCATCGGGTGAGCGACTGGCGGTCCATGCGCCGCACCAGGCCGCGCACGCCCTGCGCCGGCACCGCGACGCGCTCGGCGTCGACGGACTCCAGCAGCGACCGGCGCGACCTGCTCCAGGCGGCGCCGATCCGCCTGGCGTCGGCCAGCGCCCCCTTGAACGAGAAGTCCACCATGTGGCGGAGCGTCTGGAGGATCATGGCCGCCACGGCCAGCCGCCAGATCCCGTCGGGGCCGCCGTCGCCCGCCTCGAGCCCCGCGGTGTAGCCGACGGCGAGGCCGACGTAGACCGCGTACTCCTTGAACCGGTCGCCCATGCCGTCGGCCCATGCGCCCAGCGGCGTGAACCCCCTGGTGAAGCGGGCGAGCTGGCCGTCGACGCAGTCGAGCACGAACGACAGCAGGAGCAGCACGGCGCCGACGACCTGGGCGTTCCTGGTGCCCGCCGAGAACCACACGGCCGCCAGCACCGCCAGGCCCACCGAGATGCCGGTCACCGCGTTGGGCGTCAGCCCCAGGCGCACCGCCAGGCGGACCAGGTGGGGGGACCAGGAGCTGACGAAGTAGGTGGTGAAGAAGCCGTCCTCGCTCTTGACCGCGGCGTCGAGCCGTACCTGGGTCTCGTCGACGTCGGCCAGCCTGCTCACGGCCAGGTCGGCGGCGAACTGCGCGGCCACGCGGTCGGCGTGCAGCCGTCCGATCTGCGCCGCCCGCACCGGCAGCCCTGACCGCACCAGCCCGACCAGCAGCAGGTCGACGGCCTCGATGGGGCTCACGGGGCCGAACCGTCCGGTCTCGGCCAGCTCGGCCAGCTCGTCGGCGACGTCGGCCAGGGTGGCGAGATCGGCCTCGCTCACCTGGAGCACGCCTCGGAACGTGGCGTTCGCGTCCGGCACGGTGTGGAAGGAGCTTCCGGCGGCGACGACCCTGTTGCCGGCCGTCCTGACGGGCGGGCGCAGCGGCCCCACCGTGGCGTCCGAGCTGACCAGCGCGCCCGTGCCCCGGGCGGGGTGCTCCATGAGCAGGGCGAGCGCCTCGGTGTGCGCGACGAGGTCGGCGGTCAGCAGGACGACCGGTCCGGTGCAGATCCGCGCGATCTTGGCCACGCCGCGCAGGTCGGCGCCCAGGCCGCCGCCCTGCGGCACCAGGTGCACGTCGCGCACCGGCAGCAGCACGAGCTGGTCGTTGATCCGGTCGAGCAGGGTGCCGTCCGCGCATGACAGGTGGGCGGCGGGGGTCGTGGCGAGCACCACGGCCGCGGCCGTGACGCCTGTTCTGGCGGTCGTGGATTCTGGCACGCGCAGTTCTCCTTCGGACACGAGGAGTGCGTTGCCCAGCGTAGCGATCGGATGACGGCAATTCACGGGCCACGCCCGTGTCGGAAGAGACCGTTACGCTCGCCATATGGAATCTCGACTGCGGGTCGTCGGAGTGCTCCTGGCGGGCGGCGTGGGGCAGCGGGTCGGGCTCGACACCCCCAAGCAGCTCGTCACGGTCGCCGGAAGGTCGATCATCGAGCACACGCTCGCCGTGTTCGACGCCGCGCCCGAGATCGACGAGGTCGTCGTGCTGATGACGCCGGGATTCACCGCCGAGGTCGAGAAGCTGGTGGCCGCCCGCGGCTTCGCCAAGGTGAGCAAGGTGCTCGAGGGCGGCGCCTCCCGCACCGAGACCACGTGGCGGGCGCTCGACGCGCTGGGCCCGGAGGAGTGCGACGTGCTCCTGCACGACGCGGTACGGCCGCTGCTGGAGCCCCGCATCATCACCGCGTGCGTCGAGGCGCTGGAGCATGACAGCGCGGTCGAGGTGGCGATCCCGAGCTCGGACACCGTCGTCGTGGTGGAGCCGGGGCCGCGCGGCGACGTCGTGCGCGAGGTGCCGGAGCGGGCACGGCTGCGGCGCGTGCAGACACCGCAGGGCTTCCGGCTGTCGGTGATCAGAGCGGCCTACGAGCGCGCCTTCGCCGATCCCGGCTTCGGCGACCGGCCGCCGACGGACGACTGCGGGGTGGTGCTGCGCTACCTGCCCGAGGTGCCGATCGTGGTGGTGGAGGGCAGCGAGCGCAACATCAAGGTGACCCACCCGCTCGACCTCCAGGTCGCGGACACGCTGTTCCGGCTGGCCGCCGCGCCCGTGCCACGGGCGTCCGCGACGGCGCTGGAGGGCAGGACGGTGGTGGTCGCCGGCGGCGACCGGGGGATCGGGGCGGGCGTGGCCGAGCTGGCGCGGGCGCACGGGGCCGCGCGGGTGCTCCATCTGCCGTCCGCGGGCGGCCACGCGGCCGTCTCCGCGGCGCTGGCGGAGGCGGGGAGGGTCGACTGCGTGGTCCACGCCGCCCCCGTACGGCCAGGCGACCGGCTGGCGGCGGCAGGGGACGCCTACCTGGAGGCGGTGGGCGTGGCCAGGGCCGCGCACCCGCACCTGCGCGACTCCGGCGGGCGGCTGCTGCTGCTCACCTCGTCGCGCCTGACGGGCGAGGGGGTCGCCCGGTCGGCGGCCGCCGCGGTGGCCGAGCTGTCGCGGGGCCTGGCCGAGGAGTGGGCGCCGGACGGGATCGCGGTGAACTGCGTCGCGACCGCGGGCACGGACGCCCCGGGGATCGCCGTCGACCTGCTGGCCACCGACCGCACCGGTCAGGTGATCGACGTCTGACGGCGGCTCGGACCGGCGCCGGCGAGCCGAAGCCGCGCGACGCCAGGCGGCCCGGACCGGCGCCGGCGAGCCGAAGCCGCGCGACGTCAGGCGGCTCGGACCGGCGCCGGCGAGCCCGAGCCGCGCGACGTCAGGCGGCCCGGAGGCGCGCGGCGTCAGAGGGGGCCCGCGAGCGGGCCCCCGGGGAACGTGCTCAGTGCTGGGGGCGGGACAGCTCGCGGGGGCTCGTCAGGAACCCCCAGCCCCACGACAGGTGCATCGCCGCGTACACCAGCGGCAGCACCGCCCTGGCCCGTCCCGGCAGCCCGCTGCCGGTCAGCACCGACCCCGCGACGATCGCCAGCGCGTAGCCGCCGGGGATGACCAGGCCCAGCGGGAAGAACGGCGAGACCAGCAGCCCCAGCGCCATCGCCACCACCGCCGCCGGCGGGGCCAGGTAGCGCAGGTTGATCGTGCCCTCGTGGGTGCGGGCCACCACGCGCCGCCAGCGCCCGTAGTGGAAGTACTGCTGGGCCAGCGCTCTGAGGTTGGGCCGCGGCCGGTAGGTGACGCGCATGCGCGGCTGGAACCACACCAGGCCGCCCGTCGCGCGGATGCGGTGGTTCATCTCCCAGTCCTGGGCGCGCTGGAAGTGCTCGTCGTAGCCGCCGACGCGGTCGAGGGCGCTGCGCCGGAACACGCCGAGGTAGACGGTGTCGGCCGGCCCGGCCGTACCGCCCACGTGGAAGGCGGCGGCGCCGACGCCGATCTTGGAGGTCATCGCGCGGGCGACGGCCTGCTCGAAGGGCGTGATGCCCTCGGCCGCCATGACCCCGCCGACGTTGTCGGCGCCGGTCTCCTCCAGCGTCTCGACCGCCACCCTGAGGTAGTCGTCGGGCAGCATGGCGTGCCCGTCGACCCTGGCGATGATCGCGTGTCTGGAGGCGGCGATGGCCGCGTTGAGCGCGTTGGGGGTGCGGCCGGTCGGGTTGGCCACCACGGTCACCCTGGGGTCGGCCGCCGCGATGGCGTCGGCGACCTCCTGGGTGCGGTCGTGGGAGGGGCCGACGGCGAGCACCACTTCGATGGGGCCTGGGTAGGCCTGGGCGAGGATCTGGGCGACGGCCTCGCGCAGGTGACGCTCCTCGTTGAGGATCGGCATCACGACGGAGATCGGCGGCCAGGCGCGCGTCTGCGGGAACGCGGGCTGCGCGGGCGAGTCGGGGAACTGCTTCATGGCGGGCCTCACGCTACTGTACGACCAGGGGAGGAGGGCAATCCAAAGCCCGATTCCGGCGGCGCTTGGAGGGGGCGGGCATGCGCGACCCGGAGGAGGATGACGCGGGTGTGCACGTGGGCGGTGACGCCCCCGGGGGTGTCAGGCTGGCGCCCCGTCGCACGCCGCGCAGGCCGGGTCGCGGGGCGCGGGCGCGGCGGCGCAATCTGATCATCGCGGGCGGCCTGTCGAGCGTCATCCTGGCCGGCACCGGCTGGGTGTGGGCCACGCCCCGGCAGATCGGCTCGGTCGACGCGGGTCTCGGCGCGGTCGAGCAGGCCCCTCGCGGCGCGATGAACATCCTGCTGGTCGGCGTCGACAAGCGCGACGACCTGACCCGCAAGGAGCAGAACCGGCTCAAGCTGGGCCGCGAGTCGGGCGAGCGCACCGACACGATGATGGTGATCCACCTGTCGGAGGACCACCGCAGGGTGACGGTGGTGAGCCTGCCGCGCGACACCTGGACCACGATCCCCGGCAAGGGCCAGCACAAGATCAACTCAGCCTACCAGTTCGGCGGCGCCAAGCTGGCCGTCAAGGCGGTGCAGCAGGTGACGGGGCTGCCGATCACCCGGTACATCGAGGTGAACGTCCTGGGCTTCGTCGACGTCGTCGACCGGCTCGGCGGCGTGACCGTCTGCACGCCGGTGCCGATCGACGACCCCAAGACCGGGCTCGACCTGGCGGCGGGCACCCACCGGCTCGACGGCGCGAAGGCGCTCGGCTACGCCCGCACCAGGGCGACCGCCCGTTCCGACCTCGACCGCATCGACCGCCAGCAGCAGGTCATCTCGGCGATGCTCAGCGAGGCGCTGGCCAACCCGGCCAACCTGATCTCCTTCGTCAACGCCTCGCTCGCCACGATCAAGGTCGATCCCGACGACGGGCTCGTGCCGCTGGTCGAGCAGCTCAAGGGTGTCTCCCTCAACGACGTGAAGTTCGCCCACGTGCCGCTGGCCGACGTCGACTTCAAGACGCCGACCGGCGAGTCGGCCGTGCTGTGGGACAAGGAGCGGGCCACCGAGCTGTTCCGCCGCATCGCCGCCGACCAGGACCTGGCCAAGCCCGCGCCGAAGCCACCGCCCACGCCGAGCACGCGGGCCGTACCGGCCAAGGACATCACGGTCAGGGTGCTGAACGGCACGCTCATCACCGGGCTCGGCGCGCGCACCAAGGCGGGGCTGGTCGCCTACGGGTTCAAGGTGCCGGACGAGCCGGGCAACACCCCGCGCAAGGACTTCGCGACCACGGTCGTACGGTACGCGCCCGACCAGGCCGAGGCGGCGAAGACGGTGGCCGCGGCGATTCCGGGCGCCGAGCTCAAGGAGAGCGACATCAAGGGCATCGAGGTCGTGGCCGGGCGGGACCAGCCGAAGATCCGCAAGCCCGCGTCGGCCACCACGCCGTCCGTGTCGCCGTCGCCGGAGAGTACCCCGGACACCCGCACGGCAAGGGAGAACATCTGCAAAAAGGGGGCATAGCTCCCGTCCATTGTGGGCAGGGGAAGACCGCATGAGCGGAGGTGTCTGAAATGGTGGTCAGGTCCTGGACGGACGGTCGGTTCGCACTCCTCCAGGCGGTCGGGGATCTGGATCTGACGACGGTCCCCCGGATGAGAGCCGAGATCGACACCGTGCTCGCTGCCATGCTCGCCACCATGGAACAGCCGCACCTGGCCATCGACCTGAGCCAGGTGCCGTTCTGCGACTCGGTCGGTCTCGGGCTGCTGGTCTCGACGCTGACCAGGGTCCGGCAGCAGCGCGGCAGGCTGATGCTGATCGTGGGCGACGGGATGATCCCCCACCTGCTGACGATCACCAACCTGGACCGGCATTTCGAGGTGACCGACTCGATCGACGAGGCGCGGCAGGCGCTGGCGGCGTGACCTTGCCGCCGGCTGAGAGCGTTCACTAGCATCGGCGACGCTCGCGCGCCAGGCTGAGGCGCGGCCCCGACCGTCGGAGGATGGCCTGATGAGGCTTGGCGTGATGTTCGACCGCGACCTGCCGCCCGAGCGGCTCGTCCCGTTCGCGCAGGCGCTCGACTCCAGGGTGGACGACCTCTGGGTGGTGGAGGACCTCGGCTGGACGGGCGGCCTCACCTCGGCCGCCGCCGCGCTCGCCAGTACCTCGCGGCTGCGCGTCGGCCTCGGCATCGCGCCGGCCCCGCTGCGCAACCCGATGCTGCTGGCGATGGAGTTCGCCAACCTGGCCAGGATGTTCCCCGGGCGCTTCGTCGGCGGCGTCGGGCACGGCGTGCAGGAGTGGATGCGCCAGGTCGGCGCCGCCGCCCCCTCGCCGCTGGCGCTGCTGGAGGAGACGATCACCGCGGTGCGCGGGCTGCTGCGCGGCGAGAGCGTGACCATGGACGGCAGGTCCGTCCGTCTCGACGAGGTACGGCTGGTGCACCCGCCCGCCGTCGTCCCGCCGGTCGTGGCAGGCGTGAAGAGCCCTCGCTCGCTGGCCCTGTCGGGCCGGGTGGCGCAGGGCACGATCCTGCCCGAGGGTTTCGGCCCCGAGGCGATCGGTCCGGCACTGGAGCGTATCTGCGCGGCGGGCGAGCACGAGCTGATCGTCTTCACCCACCTGTGCGTCGACGACCCGGCCGGGCTGGACGGGATCCGCGAGGAGGTGGCGAGCTTCCTGGAGGTCGACAGGGCCGAGGTCTTCGCCGCCGACGGCTCCCCCGCCCAGGCCGCCGCGGCGGTCAGGGCGCTGTGGGCGGCCGGCGCGAGCACCGTCGTGCTCCGCCCCGTCGGCGACGATCCCCTCTCCCCCGTCGAGAAGCTGCTGTCCGCGCTCCACAGGTAGGGACGATCGGCCGATGGCGGATCGTCCACATGGCCGATAGCAGCGCCGCCGATCGGCGCCACGATCGGCTTCATGAAGCGGATGATCGCACTGGCCGCGGTGGGCCTCGTCACTCTGACCGCCTGCGGACTCCAGCTCGACACGACAGAACGGCACCAGGCCACGACCTTCCCTCACCCGGGAGGCACGCTCACCGTCAAGGCGAGGGTGGGCGATCTGCGCGTGGTCCCCGGCGACGCCTCGGGGGTGAAGGTCGACAGGTGGCTGCAGGGCTCCGCCGGTGAGCCGGGCAAGTCCACGTGGGCGCTGGAGAACGGCCAGCTGTCGCTGCGCACCGACTGTACGGTCTTCTTCGCCACCTGCGGCGCCCGCTACACCGTGCACCTGCCGCCGGGGGTGAAGCTCCTGGTCGAGGGAGGGGACGAGCGGGTGACGCTGTCCGGCCTGGACCAGGACGTCACGGTCGCCACCACCGGCGGCGACATCCTCGCCGACGGCCTGTCGGGTGTGCTGCGGCTGCGCACGAGCGAGGGGCTGATCAGGTCGAGAGCCACCCGGTCGGCCGACGTGCGGGCCCACTCGCGTGACGGCGCCGTCCGGGTGCAGTTCGCCGCCCCGCCGGGCAGGGTCGACGCCCTGTCACGCGAGGGCGGGGTGGTGGTGACCGTGCCGGAGGGCGAGTACGGGATCACCGCGGAGAGCCGCAACGGCCGTACCGATGCGGAGTTCAAGGACGCGGGCAAGGGAAGTGAGAGGACCATCGTGGCCAGGAGCGTCGACGGCGACGTCAGGGTCTCCCGAACGTAACCGGCGGGCCTGCGCCGGGGGTGCGCTCGGCGGTACGGCGGGCGGTGCCTGGTACGTTCGCGCAATCGCTACTGTGCGCGAGGGGGATGAGCCAGATGGCGGAGATTCGACCGTTCCAGCCGTACGATCTGCCGGGCATGTACCGCGTGTGTCTCCAGACGGGAGACTCGGGCAAGGACGCCACCGCGCTCTACCACGACCCCGACCTGCTCGCCCACATCTACGCGGGCCCCTATCCTGCCGCCGATCCCGGCCTGAGCTTCGTCGCCGTGGACCGGCGGGGCGTGCTGGGCTACATCATCGCCACCGCCGACACCCCGGCCTTCCAGCACTGGCTGGAGGAGCACTGGTGGCCCGGCCTGCGGGCCCGCTATCCGCGCACGATGGCCGCCGACCCCGGCGACGGCACGCTCGACTGGTGGTGCGTGAAGCGTATCCACGACGCCAGGCCGACACCCGACGAGCTCTACGACCGCTACCCCGCCCATCTGCACATCGACGTCCTGCCGAGGGGGCAGGGGGCGGGTCTCGGCCGGCGGCTGATGCGGACGCTGCTCGACGAGCTGCGGGCCCGGGAGGTGCCGGGCCTGCACCTCGGGGTGGGCGCGGGCAACGCCGGAGCGTTCGCCTTCTATCAGGCCATGGGGTTCAGCGTGGTCCGGCCGGATTCGTGGGGCGCGACCATGGCGATCTCAATTCTAGACGTGTAATATCCAGGATATGCGGATGAGCGAGGGCGTCGAGTGGGCGCTCCACAGCTGCCTCAACCTCTCGTGGATAGAGACGGGCGAGGCGATGACGGCGGCCAAGCTGGCCGCCTTCTACGGCCTCCCCACGGCGTACCTCAACAAGCAGTTGCAGGCGCTGGCGCGGGCGGGCATCCTCAGCTCGACGTCGGGCCCCAAGGGCGGGTTCCGGCTGGCCCGTCCCCTCGACCGGATCACGCTGATGGACGTGGTGACCGCGATCGAAGGCGCGGACGAGGCGTTCAGGTGTGAGCAGATCCTGCGCCAGGGCCCCGGCGGCAGCCCGCACGTCGACTACCGGGAGTCCTGCGTGATCGCGCAGGCGATGCGCAGGGCGGAGCTGGCCTGGCGGCACGAGCTGGCGAGCCAGACGCTGGCCGACATCAGGCAGACCGTCGAGGCGCGTTACCCCGCGACACCCGCAGGCACCCGATCGTGGTTCGCGAACCTGCGGACCTGATCGTCCCATGACACGATCCTGGATATCTGACATCGCGAACGGTGGCTGATGGTGAACCTTCTCCTCCCCGGGGACGCAGGCTTCGAGCAGGCGACCCGCCCCTGGAACCTGGCCGTCGACCAGCCCGTCAGCGCGGTCGCCGAGGTGCACGACGCCGACGACGTGGCCGACGCCGTCAAGCTGGCCCGCAAGCAGGGGCTGGCGGTGGCGGCCCAGCCGAGCGGGCACGGCGCGAGCGGCGACGTCGACGGCGTGCTGCTGCTGCGTACCCGCGGGCTGTCCACCCTGGAGATCGACGTGCCGGCCAGGACCGCGCGTGCCGGCGCCGGCGTCGCGTGGGGCCAGGTGCAGGCGGCGGCCGGCCCGCACGGCCTGACCGGCCTGCCGGGCAGCTCCCCCGTGGTGACCGTCACCGGGTACACCCTGGGTGGCGGCCTGTCCTGGTTCTCCCGCGCGCACGGCTGGGCCTCCTCCAGCGTCCGCTCCTTCGACGTCGTCGACGCCGAGGGACGGCGCGCCACCGTCACCCGCGACGACGAGCTGTTCTGGGCGCTGCGCGGCGGAGGCGGCGACTTCGCTCTGGTCACCGCCATCGAGTTCGACCTCCACCCCGCTCCCGACCTGTACGGCGGGCGCGTCCTGTGGCCGGCCTCCCGCGCCCCCGAGGTCCTGGCGGCCTTCAGGGAGATCACCGCGACCGCGCCGGACGAGCTGACCCTCTGGTTCGAGCTGCTGCGGTTCCCCGGCGCCCCGCCGCTCGTCGCGGTGGACTCCACCTACCTCGGGCAGGACGCGAGCCGGCTGCTCGCGCCGCTCGACCGGATCGGCGGAGCGCTGTCCGACACCCGCGGCCGGATGCCGGTCGCCGCGCTCGGCGACATCACCGGCGAGCCGACCGACCCCTCCCCCGGCGCGTCCAGGGCCCAGCTGATCAGCGAGCTCGACGGGATCCTGGACCGGCTCATGCCCATCGACCCGCTGATCGGCGTGCAGATCAGGCACCTGGGCGGGGCCCTCGCGCGGCCGTCCGACAGCGCCGCGGGACAGCTCGACGACCCCTACCTGCTGTACCTGTTCGGCATGCCCGGCGTCGAGGACCGGCAGCGGGAGATCATCGAGGGCGGGCACAAGCCGTTCACGTTCCTGTCGCCCGGAGAGAGCGCCGAGGCCGCCTTCCCCGCCGAGACCCTCGCCCGGCTGCGCGACATCAAGCGCCGCCACGACCCCGACGGCGTCTTCCGCAGCAACTACCCGGTGCTCGGCCGAAACTGAGATGACCCCGGCCCTGTGGCCTCTCTACGCTCGCCGACATGGAACTGAACGTCGTCGACGTCGAGGCCACCTGCTGGGACGGCCGGCCGCCGCCGGGATCGGTCAGCGAGATCATCGAGATCGGGCTGACCGTCGTCGACCTCCGCACGCGTGAGCGCCGCTCCCGCCACCGCATCCTCGTACGGCCGGCACGGTCCACGGTCAGCGCCTTCTGCACTGACCTGACCGGGCTCACCCAGGCCGAGGTCGAGACGGGAGCGGGTTTCGCCGAGGCGTGCAGGATGCTGGCGGCCGAGCACGCGGCGGGGTCGCGGCCGTGGGCGAGCTGGGGCGACTACGACCGCCACCAGTTCACCCGGCAGTGCGCGGCCACCGGCGCGGCCTACCCCTTCAGTCGCCGTCACACCAACGCCAAGGCGGTCTTCACCGAGGCGCACGGGCTGCGCAAGCGGCCGGGGATGGCCGAGGCCCTGCGGATCGCGGGACTTCCCCTGGAGGGACGCCACCATCGCGGCGAGGACGACGCGTGGAACATCGCCGCGCTGGTGCTCAGCCTGGCCGATCAGGACGCCTGGCCGATGACCTGAGCACTCCCCCTCGTGGCGACTACGCTGCGTGATCGAGCGAATACTACATTGCCGACATGGGGTCGTTGACCATGACTCCACCCGCTTGATCACTCTCTCGGGAAGGAATCTTCCGTGAAGATCATTGTCGCCCTGCTCGGCTTCGCCCTCCTCGCTCTCTTCGGCCCCGTCTCGCCCGCCCACGCCGCCGCGACCCCCACCTACACCTGTGTCATCGTGAACCTCGGCGAGGACGGCACGCTGACCGGCGCCTACTGCCAGGGCACCGACGGCGCGCCCGCCCAGGGGCCGATCCTCGAACCGTTCGCCGTCTGGTCGCCGTTCCAGCTGACCCGCATCATCCTGTGCACCTCAGGGGAGGCCGACACGCCCACGGGGATCACCGGTTACGGCTGCCAGCGCCTCTTCTGAGCCGTCCGGGCCGGCACGCCGCGCGCCGGGGACGGCGGCGCGCTGCCCGCCGCCACGCACGCCGAACGGTGGCATGCCCGCCGCCGTGCCCGACGGACGGTCGCATGCGGGGGCGCTGCGACCGACGGACGGTCGCATGCGGATCGCCGCGCCCGACGGACGGTGGTGCGCTGGTCGTCGCGGTCGCCCGGCGGGCGGTGGCGCGCTGGTCCTCGTCGCCGCGCGCCCGTCTCATTCATGAACGCGGCGGCGCCGGCGGGGAGGCGCTGGAGATGAGGAAGGGAGCCAGGAGCCCGGGAACCGCCTCCTCGGCGAACACCACGCCCTCCCCCACGCCGACGTCCTTCACCCGGTACGCCCCCGCCGCCGTCGCCGCCGTCAGCGTCATCAACCCCCTGCGCCGCTGCGCCGGCGACGTGCCGAACGTCCAGCCGATCACCCCGTCCCTGCGCAGCGCCACCGTCCTGCGCAGCGCCGTGCCGTACCGGGTCACCAGGTACGGCCCGGCCAGCCCGTGCCCGAGGCTGCGATAGGCGCCGACGGCCAGCGGCACGGTCACCAGCGCGCACGCGGGAGCGAGCAGCCACAGCGCGCCGGGAACCCAGCTCAGCCACGCCCCGAGCCCGGCCAGCGCGAGCGCCGCCGGCACGAGCGGCCAGACCGCCCGCAGCAGCCGCCGCCGCAGCGCCGCCCGCGGATGGGGGCGCAGCGGCACCTCCAGCGCGGGCCCGCCGAGAACCTGCGCGGCCACCCGCAGCGCGGTCACCCGGGGCGCGGGCGGCAGCAGCGCGGCCGACGTCCGCTCCTCGCTGTCGTCGGGCTTCATGCCGGCGACCAGCGCGCGCAGCCTGGCGCCGCCGCCCCAACGCAGCGGCACCGGCTCGGCCAGCTCGACCCCGCGCAACCGGCTCTCCTCCAGCGACAGCGACCGCGTGGTGAGCAGGCCGCGCCGTACCCGGTAGGCGCCGTCGGACTCGCGCGACAAGCGGAAGCGCCACCACACCTCCACGTACAGGGCCAGCGCGCCCACCAGCCCGATCACCGTCACGGTCACGACCGCCGCCACGACCAGCAGCGCCGGCGAGGTCGTGCTCGCCGCGGCCCAGGCGTCACGCAGGAACCCGACCTCGGAGGGCTCGACTCCGAAGATGTCCAGCACGCGGAAGAAGGCGCCGAACGGGGCCAGCCCGATGAGCGGCGTCCAGCTGCTCAGCAGCGCGAACCCGATCCAGCGCGGGCGCAGGGCCGCGAGCGTGTTGTCCCGCTGCGCCGCCGTCCCCCCGCCGAGCAGCAGCCGACGCAGGTGCTCGGCCCTGGGCCCGGCGATCGCGTCGAGACGGAGCCCCGCCTGCTGCTCGCCCGCGTCGACGCGCACCACCGCCAGGCCGAACAGCCGGTGCGCGGGCCCGGCCGTGAGGTCGACGGCCCTGACGCGGTCGCGCGGGATCGAGCGGTGCCGCCTGAACAGCAGCCCGGCGCGCAGCTCGACCCGCTCGTCGGTGACGCGGAACCGGGTGGTGGCGTACCGGAGCGTGACGAGCACCGCGATGCCGGCGAAGACCGCCAGCAGGGCGACGAGCGAGATGACCGTCCGCGGGCTCGGCCCCGCGAGGGCGACGACGGCCGTCGCGGGGATCGCCGGGCCGATCACCCAGCCGAGCCCGGTCCCCACCGTCCGCCGGTCGAGCCGCTCCCACCCGCCGGACACGTCACGCCCCTCCGCGCCACGCCCGGTCACGTCCCGCCCTGTGATGTCCCGCCCTACCATGTCGTGCCCGGTCGTCTCGCGCCGGGTCATGTCGCGAGCGGTCACGTCGCGCGCGGTCACGTCGCGTCCCCCGGGACGGCCTGCGTCCTGCACATCCCGCCCGGTCACGTCACGCCCGGTCATGTCACGCCCGGTCACGTCGCGTCCCCGGGGACGGCCTGCGTCCTGGCCGTGAGCCGCTCGACGAGGTCGGCGGCTAGCACGTGGTCGAGCCCCTGGATGGTGATCGAGCCCGCCGCCGAGGCCGTGGTGACCTTCACCCCGGACAGCTTGAAGATCTGCTGCAGCGGCCCCCGCACGGTGTCGACGGTCTGGATGCGCGACATCGGCGCCACCCGCGCCTTGTACCACACCCAGCCGGAGGCCGCGTAGACCGCGTCCTCGGTCGTCTCCCACCGGTGCACGCGGTAGCGCCGGCGCGGCATGATCGCCGCGTACGCCACGCCGGGCACCGCCACCACGGCCAGCGACAGCAGGAGCCACGCCCGGGCGGGCGGGATCAGTAACGCCAGCAGGCCCAGCACGAGAACCGGTGGCACGACGGGGACCAGCGCCTGGGTCGTCCACCATCGGACCGCTCGCGGGTCGACCTGGTGCCGGGGTGGCCGAAGTTCGAGTCTCATTCCGTCTCCTTGCGGGGCCCAACTCTGGCCGGTCAGCTCAATTTCTGACCACTTGGCCAAAATTTAGCACGAGCGAACCACACGGCGGAGCCACCAGTGGGGGTACCGGCCTTGTCGCCCGCCGCGTGTGGGAAGGTCAGGGCCGGTAGGGGCCGGAGACGACCTCGTCGATGTACGTGACCATGTTCGAGTAGCCGGGTGTGCCGATGAGCAGGCCGAACCAGGTCCGCGGTCGCGTCGGGACGTAGGGGTTCGGGGCCACGCTCACCCGGCCCGTGGCACAGCACTCGCCCCGGGCTCCGGCTTGACGAACGGGACGGCTCCCCCAGGTCCTGCCGCCGACCGCGTGAAACCGCCGTCGATCTCACGGCCCTCCGTGTCGTCGAACGGGTCGCCCACGCCGTCGGCGCCGACGATCCGCCCCGAGGTGCGCGCGCCCAGCTCCCCGTCTCAGGGAGCGGCGAGGCTGCCGTTCCGCCCCGGCCGCCGGCGAGGTGCCGAGGACGCCGAGCCGGGCGGCGGCGGTCGCGCTCGCGAGGAGTGTGCGATACATCGTGCCGCCCCTGCCGTCGGGCCGGGGACGCCTGATCACCAGGCGGGAACCGGAATCCGTTCCGATGTCTCACCTCATCCAGGACCGGGCAATCGCCAAGCCCGGTGCCCGCGCGGCCCGGCGGCGGTCAGGCCGACCCCTCAGACGATCAGGCCGGGTCGGGCGGCCAGGCCGGGTCGGGCGGCCAGGCCGGGTCGGGCGGCCAGGCCGGGTCGGGCGGCCAGGCCGACCCCTCAGACGATCACACCGGCCCCTCAGACGATCAGACCGGCCCGTCGGGCGGTCAGGCCGGCCCCGTCGGACGATCAGGCCGGCCCCGTCGGACGATCAGGCCGACCCGTCGGACGGTCAGGCGGGCGTGCGCGCGGTCTCCGGCTCGCTCTCGCGCGGCCGCAGCTCGACCTCGAGCGACTCGACCAGCGTGGCGGCCTTGTCCCTGCGGTAGGCGCGAACCGAGTGCGTGATCGCCCCGGCCCAGATCAGCGCGATGGCCAGGTAGGCGACGGTCTGCACACCCCCGGGAGCGGCGATCCAGTCGCTGCGCAGCAGCGTGCGCAGGTTGGTGAGGATGATGACGCCGCCCACGGCCGAGCCGAGGATGCGCGGCGGGATGTGCCGTACCAGCCAGGCGGCGATGGGCGCGGCGAGGATGCCGCCGAGCAGCAGGACGCCGACCCAGGTGAAGTCGATGTTCTGCGAGCCGATCCCGACGAGGAAACCGGTGCTGGCCGCGAGGGCGACAAGGAACTCGCTGGTGTCGACCGAGCCGATCACCTTGCGCGGCTCCAGCCGGCCGCTCGCGAGGATGGCGGGCGTGCCGACCGGGCCCCACCCGCCGCCGCCCGTGGCGTCGACGAACCCGGCCAGCAGGCCGAGCGGCGCCAGGAACCGCTTGCGCAGCGGCTTGCCGAAGTCGGCGCGGGGCAGCCCGAACCTGCGAGCGCGCTGAGCGAAGTGGCCTCGCGCGCACGCCAGCTGTCAAGAGCGTATTGACGCGGCAACGGCTCCCCTCTCAGGTGCGCTGGTCTCGCAGGGTCTGCAGCAGATCGGCGGCTCGGGCTTCGGCGGCCGCGGCCTGCTGGTTGGCGGTCTGCGCCGCGGCCTGGGCGGCGGTGAGCTGCCCACGCACCTCCCCCAGCTGTTGCTTGGCGACAGCCACCTGCACCACTACCTCGCGGGCTCCGACGGCACGTCCCCAGGCCGGGCGGAAGCTCCAGGTAAGAGCGAGATTTCCGAACCAGGAACACTAGGGTGCTGCCATGACTGACACCCTCCTCCGCGGCGGCCGCCCCTGGGGTCTCGACGAGCCGGCCGACGTCCTGGTCCGCGACGGCGTCATCGCCGGGATCGGTGCGGCGGCCGACGCACCGGGGGCGCGCGTGGTCGACGTCTCGGGCCAGCTGGTGCTGCCCGGTCTCGTCGAGGCGCACTGCCACCTTGACAAGACCCTGTACGGCGGGCCGTGGGTGCCGCACTCGGCCGACGACACGCTGGCCGGGCGCATGTCCAACGATCTGGGCCGCAGGGCGGAGCTGGGGGTGCCGAGCGTCGAGCGCGTCATCGCCCTGCTGGAGCGGATGAGCGCGTTCGGCACCACGCACGTGCGCACCCACACCGACGTCGACCCCGCCGTCGGGCTGCGCGGCGTCGAGGCGGTACGGCAGGCCGCCGAGGCGCTGAGCGACCGCGTCAGCGTGACGCAGGTCGCCTTCCCCCAGCACGGCCTGCTGACCAACCCCGGCACCGCCGCCCTGCTGGAGGAGGCACTCAAGAGCGGCGTCGAGGCCATCGGCGGCCTCGACCCCGCCGGTATCGACCGCGACCCCGTCCGTCACCTCGACGTCGTCTTCGGGCTCGCCGAGGCGTACGGCGCGCACATCGACATCCACCTGCACGACGGCGGCTCGCTGGGCATGTGGGAGCTGGAGCTGATCGCCGAGCGCACCGCGGTCACCGGGCTGGGCGGCAGGGTCACGGTCAGCCACGCCTACGCCATGGGCCAGGCCGACGAGACCCAGCAGGGCCGTCTGGCAGAGAAGCTCGCGGCGGCGGGCGTGACGATCGCGACGGCGGCCGTCTACAGCTTCCCCGTCCCCGCGGTGAAGGTCCTGCGCGCGGCCGGGGTCACGGTCGCGTGCGGCCATGACGGCATCCGCGACCTGTGGGGGCCGTACGGCTCGGGCGACATGCTGGAGCGGGCGATGCACCTGGCCTACCGGAGCACGTTCAGGCGCGACGAGGACATCGAGCTCGCGCTGGAGGCGGCGACGTACGGCGGAGCCCGCGCGCTCGGCCTGTCCGGATACGGCCTGGCCCCGGGCGACCGGGCGGACCTGGTCGTGGTCCCCGCGGGCGGGGCGGCCGAGGCGGTCGTCGTCCACCCGCCGCGCACGCTGGTGATGAAGGAAGGCGTGATCCTCTGACCGCCACGACGTACCAGGGACAGCCGTACCAGGGGCAGTGGCAGGCAGCCGGCTGACGGGTAGGGGCAACCCATGAACGTCGTGGTGCTGTCCGACACGCACGCGCCGCGCCGCTGGAGGTCGTGCCCGCCTCCGGTGGCCGACCGGCTGCGCGGCGCAGGACGCGATCCTGCACGCGGGCGACGTGAGCGTGCCGTCCGTGCTGGACGCGTACGCGCCCGTGCACGTGGTCAAGGGGCGGATGTCGGTCAGCGGCTCTGTGGCGCTCGGTGGGGCTGAAGCCGTGTTAGCGAATTCCAGAACCCCCGGTGCGATGGAACGGAAACGTACGCCAGCGCTCTCTACCTGAAGACGATCACGCACCCTCGGTGGGCTGGGCGAACCGGCTTAGCGTACGTTTCCGTTCCTTCACACTCCGAGGGCCGCGTCCAGGCCGTGGTGGCGGAGCCGCTTGGCCTCCTCCACCCGGCCTAGCCTGTGCAACGTTTTGATCAGCCCTTGGGCGGCGTCCCTATCACCAGCTTGGGTTCGCTCCCACAACTCCTCCACCCGGCTCGGCCAGCAGAGCGGCTACTCGCCAGGAAGCGTCGCTGTCACCGGCGGCTTCCCGATCCCGCCACATCGCCAGCGCCTCCTCCTCCCGGCCAAGCCTGGCCAACAGGGCGGCCAACTCCCAAGAGGCGTTCTCGTCACCGGCGCCAACCAGCTCCCGCCATACCGCCAGCGCCTCCTCCTCTTGACCCTGCCGGTCCAGCAGCTTGGCCAACAGCCAGGGGGCGTCTCTGTTACCGGCGTCAGCTAGCTCTCGCAACTCTGCCGCCCGGCCCAGCCTGGCCAGTTGAAAGGCCAACATAAAGGAGGCGTTCTCTTCACCGGCAGCAACTGACTCCCGCAGCACCGCCAGCGCCTCCTCCATTCTGGGATCTGGTCATGCTCGGCGCGCGGGCGGTGCTCGTCGCCGCGGACTGGCTCCTGAACGGAAAAGGGCCCGGCTTGTAGCCGGGCCGCTCCGCCGAGGGTCTCGTGGTGGGAAACGGAATTCGCGAACCTACCCACCGCGGGGCCCTCCCGCGTCATACGCTCTCGGATCCAGATCCGAAAGTGCAGTCATTTAGCACTCTACCTCGATTGTCCAAGTGCTTTAAAAATATCGCTCTCTCGATCTTGTCGGCGAGTTGGCGGCAGGTCGACGCGCCCATCCCATCGGACGGGCGCGCCCACTCAGCGTTAGTGAGCACGTTGCAGTGCGGGCACGCCGCGTTCTCGGGTCTCACGCTGCAGGCCGATGGTCAGCGCCCCGGCCTGCCCCGCCGTGGTGATGACGCGCATGAGCGCGGCCTCGATGCGCTCGGCGTCGTCGTCGGTCACCTCCAGCTCGCCGAACTGGTCGGCCAGCAGGCTCGCTGTGTAGCTCTCCTGCTGCTGGGTGAAGGCGGGTCCTCACAGTGAGATGGGCTCGGCTGGCGCCGACGTCGCCGGCGGGCCACCCCGGCTACGCGGGCGGTGGTGTCGTCGGTCGGTCGGCCGCGGCGGACTGGTGGTCCTGGGCACTCGCACCGATGGCGCCTGTCCTGACTCAGTCGAAGTGATGCCCGGCGTGGGGCGCCTACCCGCTGTGCCTGATGAACATTCCGATTCGGTGATCACGGGCTGGACCCCTTACTGGCCGTCATGCGGCGAGCATGTCGAGCGGTCCGCCGATCAGGACCAGGGCGAACGCCGCCCAGCGGAACACATGCAGCGGCCGAGCGCGATGCAGGAGCGCGCCAAGGAGTATCTCGGCCGCGCCCATCAGCGCCCACCACGCTGCTTTGGCGAGCAGCCAGCTCCGGATCGCCTCCACGTACCGGCGCCGATCACTGGGCACGTGCTCCGTCAGGAACGAGTCGATCCGCGCTTGAATGTGACCACGCTGTGCTGAGCACAGACCGTCGTGTTCGCCGTCGCATGAGTGGACGCCGGCCAGCTCTGCGATGACGCTTCGATGGAATGCCTGGTACTCCTCAAGCGAGCAACCCAGCGCGCGGGGGACGTAATCCGGACGACTGTACACAGCGCTGTGGCGGTCGCCGCGCTGGCCGGTTATCCCCCACTGGTCATGGGAGACGCCTGGGGAGGTGGACATGAAGTGCCCCCGGATACTCGTGGAGAGGCCGGCCACGCCAGCTTGAGACAACCTAAGCCGGGCACGGGAGAGGGCGTCTGTAGCGCGGACCTTCAATCCGCCGCCCCGATCCCGCAGCTTTTCGGGGTCGAGGAGGTCCAGAACGATGGACAGCGCGGCGAAGTACAGCATGACCTTCCCCACGCGGCCCCACACCAGCATGGGCCACCCCCACACCACCATGCTGGTGGTTGAATGGCCGTCGAACCAGGTGGCGATGACGTCAAGTAATTCGTTCACGGGCGTCCCCTTCGCGTGCGCAGCGGGTTTCACGCAGGGTTCCAGTCTTCTCTCGTTCGCCGGTATGCGCCGGTCGTTGGCTGACGCGGAAGGAGCAACGACTTGATGTCTCGACGCAGCCAACCCAATGCCGCCCAGGCCGGGCTGCTGGCTGTCCTGGCGGGCACGCTGGCACTGTTCTGGCTGGTCAGCGGCAACCAGGTGGCCGCGGCGATCATGACCCTCGCCATCGGCGTGCTGGCGTTCGCGATCATCCCGGGCATGCAGACCCGCGTCCTGACCACGGCCGGCACGGCCCCGACCCTCGCCGTGGCGGTCAACGCCTCGGGTTTCCAGGTCGCCGCCGCCTTCGCGGGCTGGCTCGGCGGACAGGTGATCAGCGGCGGTCCCGGGCTGCGC
Organism: Nonomuraea sp. NPDC003727; assembly: GCF_053586935.1. NCBI lineage: Bacteria > Bacillati > Actinomycetota > Actinomycetes > Streptosporangiales > Streptosporangiaceae > Nonomuraea > Nonomuraea sp. NPDC003727. The sequence continues at coordinate 357,073 of NZ_JBSFNE010000005.1, read as the reverse complement.
TCGATCTACCTCGTGGGCGCGCTCCTCACCGGCGCCGGCCTGCTCCTCGCCCTGTACGGCCTGCGCCGCGACCGCCGTCCCACCCCTGCCCCCGCCCGCACCTGACCCACGCAGCACCTGACCCACGCAGCGCGCGACCCCCGCCTTCGCGAACGCCGAGGTCGTCGTCCAGCCGGGCGTGGGACACCATCCGTGGATCGACGACGCCGAACGGTTCGTGACAGCTAGCGCGCCACTCCTCGGACAACGGCTTTTCGGACGACGGCCGCCTTTTCCGGCCGGCCGACTGTATCGAAGAACACCATCGCTGTGTATCCGGCGAGACAGACCTCGCCGGCTCTTTCGGATGCACTGGTGCTGTTCCGAAAAAGCACCCGGGCGCGTGCCCGAGGGGGAAAGGAAAAGCGATGAACGGAATTCTTCGATGGGCGGCGCTGCCGGTCGCCATCGCCGCGCTGGCGGGCGCGACGCTGCTGCCGGCGGCGTCGGCGACCGCGGCGACCGCCGCGACGTACACCATCGAGCTCATCTCCCTGACCTGCAACAAGAAGCAGGACAGCGTCGGCGAGGACGAGCCGCAGCTGTTCATCAACGGGGTGAGCAAGTTCGGGCCCGGCAAGATGGGCAAGGGCGACACGGAGATCCTCACGGGGACGACGTTCGAATTCTCCAGCACGGCCACGATGGAGCTGTTCGACGTGGACAAGGGCAGCAACGACGACTTCCTGGGCAGCGTCGTGGTCAGCTCTAGCGAGGCCGGTGCCGGGATCCAGGTCGAGAAGTTCGACCATTTGAACGGCGCCGAATACACGATCGTGTACGAGGTCGACTGACGAAACGGGACGAGGGCAGGCACGCGAGGATGCGGTTCATCCGAATTCCGGAAATCGGAATGTCTTCGCTGCCTGCCGTATTCGCGAGCTGAATGCGGCGACTTTCTCGGCATGAACACCTATGAGCGGCCCCGCGGCGAATGTAGCATCGGGGCACGTGCACGGGGTCATGCCGACGGGGGTCGCGGATGGACGACTTGCATGTGCGTGTGCTGCGGGCTTCGTCACTGACCGCCGGGGACGGTTCCGCCGTGCCGGTGACATCGGTGAAGGCGCGGGCCGTGCTGTTCTACCTGATCGTCGAGAGCACACCGCACACCAGATCCGCCCTCGCCGGGCTGTTATGGGGCGACCGCTCGGAGGCGAAGGCACGCGGAAGCCTGCGGCTCGCCCTGATGGAGCTGCGCCGCGCCGTGGGCGATCATCTGATCATCAGCCGGACCCACGTCGCGTTCGACCGCGGTCGGCCGTACTCGCTGGACTGGGCCGACCTGGTCGAGAACGGCACGGTGCCGGCGGACTACCGGGGCGGTTTCCTGGACGATCTCGCGGTCCCGAACGCTCCAGGGTTCGACGACTGGGTGGCCGAGCGCCGGCGGCAGGCCGGGCGCGCCGCCGTACAGGCGCTGAGCGCGCGGGCGCACGCGGCGCGGGAGCGGGGCGACTGCGCGGACGCCGTACGGCTGGCGCGCCGGGTCCTGGACGTCGACGCGCTGGACGAGAGCGCGCATCGCCTGATCATCGAAGCGCTCTGGGCGACGGGCAACCGCGCGGGCGCCCTGGCGCAGTACGAGGCCTGCCGCCGGACGCTGGACCAGGAGCTCGGCGTCGCGCCCGACCCCCGCACCGAGGCGCTGCGGCAGCGGATCGCCCCCGCCGGGCCCCGAGCGGGTGCGCGCCGGGAATCACGGGGCGCCCCGGCGAGCGGACCGGCCGCGCGGCGCGGGCTGCCGCGTCCGCTGACCCGGCTGATCGGCCGCGAGGCCGAGGTGGAGAGGGTGTCGGCGAAGCTGCGTGATCGGGAGGTGCGGCTGCTCACGCTGACCGGTCCGGGTGGCGTGGGCAAGACCCGGCTGGCCGTCGCCGTCGCCGAACGAACCGACTGCGAGGTGCTGTTCGTCTCGTTCGCCGGAGTCCGGTCGCCCGATGCCCGGGCGGCGGCCACGAGTGGGACGGACGTGGTCGTGACGACGCTGGCGGAGGCCGCCGGCGTCGACCTGACACCGCCGAGGCCCGCCCGCGACCTGCTGCTCGCCGCCGTCCGGCACCGGAACCTGGTCCTGGTCCTGGACAATCTCGAGCACCTGCCCGGCATGGCCCCGCTGGCCGGGGCGATCCTGGCGGTGGCGCCTGCCGTACGGATCCTGGCGACCTCGCGGCGCCGGCTGGGCATCTGCGCGGAGCACGTCCACGAGGTGCCGGTCCTGCGCGGGGCCGCCGCGCGAGCACTGTTCGTGGAACGTGCCAGAAGCCTCGACCCGCGCGTCGACCCCGACGCGCGCTCGCTCGACCGCATCTGCGGCGCCGTCGGCGGACTGCCCCTCGCCGTCGAGCTGGCCGCGACGCTGACCAGGGCGATGACCTGCGAGGAGATCGCCGACCAGCTGGAGGCGCACGCTCCGCCGGAGCGCGCCGCGGAGGCTCCGGCGGCGCTGCTGGTGCATCCGGCACCGGCGGCCGCCGCGCGCCACGCGAGCATGCAGCACGTCTTCGACACCTCGTGGCAGTTGCTCACCACCTGTGAACAGCAGGCCCTGGCCGCCGTGTCGGTGTTCGCCGGCGGCTTCACGCTCGCCGCGGGGATCGCGGTCGCGGCCACGACCGTCCTGGCCATCGCACGGTTGACCGATCATTCGCTGGTGCGCCGCGACGACGACGGCCGGTACCGGGTGCACGAGCTCGTACGGCAGTGCGCGGTCGCGCGGCTGACCGACGAGTCGCCCCGGGTCCGCCATGCCCACTGGTACGCCCGGTTCCTGCGGGAGCGCGCCGGCCGGCTCCGCGACCATGCCGACCGGGCCGTGCTCGACGAGTTCGAGCCGGAGATCGACGACATCCGGCAGGCCTGGCGGCACCTGGTCCACCGGCTCACCGACGCCGAGCGGGCGGCGTTCGCGGAGGACTACTGGACGCTGTGCCTGCGCCGGCACCGCTACGCGGAAGCGCTGTCCGTGGCCTCCGACATGATCGCGACGGTGCGCGGCGAGCGGGCGGCGGCGGCCCGATGGCACCGGCTGGCCGGAATCGCGCACTTCCAGTTCGAGCGCGGCGCGGAGAGCCTGGGAGCGTTCAGGGACGCGCTGGCGGTCGCCGATCGCCCGCTGCCCTCGACGCGGGCCGGAAAGGCCGGGGCGGTCGCCGCGGCGTTGACCCGTCAGGTGGTCCACCGCGCCACCGCGCTGAGCGGAGTCGCCCGGCACGAGCCCGCGCGCGAGCTGGCCGCCGAGGCCGCGCGGACCCTGTCCGTCCTGGCCGAACTCGGCTACCACCGGCAGGAGGGCGGCACGATGCTGCTCAGCGTGGTGCGCCACCTGGACGCGGCGGAGCGGGCGGGCGGGGCCGTCGAACGCGCCGAAGCCTACGCGAACTTCGCCGTCGTCACCGCTCTCGCTGGTTTCGAGACGGCGGCCCGCTACTACGGCCGTCTCGCCGACGAGGAGATCGCCAAGGTCGCGGACCCTGTGGCGGTCTCCCGCGCCCGCCTCGCGCGGGGGCTGCGGCTGGCCGCCGAAGGACGGTTCACCGCCGCGCAGCGGGTCCTCACCCTGGCCCGCCGGCATCCCGCCGATCCCCGCCTGGCGGAGCACTGCCTCGGGCTCCTCGCCGACCTGGAGATCCAGCGGGGCCGCTACACGGCCGCCGCGCCGCTGATGGCGGCGGTGGCCGAGGCATCGATCGCGCGCATGGGGGAAGAGCTGTCCGGTTACTGGTGCCTGACCGGACAGGCCGAGGCGCTGCTACGGCTCGCGGACCAGGAGACCTCCGGCGTGGGCGCGGTGTTGAAGGCCGCCGAGGAGGCGACACTGGCGTTGCCCGCGCTCGGCGAGGACCATTTCGCCCGGGCCGGCGCGAAGATCCCGACGATCCAGCGCGTACGGCTCGGCGTGGCCCGCGCCCGGTTCCACCTGCTCGGCGGGGATACCGCCGCCGCCCGCCTGGCCATGGACGACGCGTTGCGCACGGCCGCGCGGCCGGACATGCCGCTCAGGGGCACCCTCGAAGCGTGGGCGGGGCTGGCCGAGGTCCTCTGGGCGCTGGAGGCCGACGATCCCGCCGTCGCGATGGTGCTACGTCACATGGACAGGCTGACCCGCCTGACGCCGTCGGCGGCGGCCCGCATGGGCTGGGCGGCGGCGCTGGTGCATCAGGTCACCGGCCGGCGGGCGGCGGCCGGACGGGCCGCCACCGGCGCCCTGGCCGTCGCCCGCCGGTTGGGAATCGCCTTCGACGAGGCGCGGTCGCTCGAAGTCCTGGGCGAGACGGAGGCGGCCGCCCGGCTCCACGCCGACCTGGGCACCGCGCCACTCGCCCGGCCAGGCTGAAGGGCCTCTCCGCCCGGCCGTACCGAGGACACCAGGCATCTCAGGGGATCATCCGGCGGCGCTGAGGTCGCGTGCGGCGGAGGGCGTTCCTGCGGCGCGGCGCCGGAGGGCGTCGAGATCCCGGATGACGATCTCCCTGCGGCCGGTCTCGATCCAGCCACGGTCGCGCAGGACACGCAGCGCCTTGGCCGTCGCGATCCGGGACGAACCGGTCCATCCCGCCAGCTCCTGCTGCGACAACGGGAGAGTGATCCGCAGCCCGGCCGGGCAACGCGCCCCGAACCGGTCGGCGAGTTCCACCAGACGCCTGGTCACGCGACCCAGCGTGTCGAAGGAGTTGAACTCGGCCAGCTTGTCCTCGGCGTCCCTCAGCCGCCGGCCCAGCAGCTTCACCAGGGAGATCGCGACGAGGGGCCGCGTCCGCAGGTGCCCCGCGAACGCCGCGGCGGGAAGGCACAGCCCGGTGACCGGTTCGAGCGCCGTGGCCGACACGGGGCGGATCCGTTCGCCCAGCACCGACGACTCCCCCAGCAACTCGCCGGGACCGAGCAGCCACAGCACGACCTCGATCCCGGCCGCGGTCGAACAGGTGACCTTCACCCTGCCCGATCGCAGCGACACGACCCAGTCGGCGTGGTCGCCCTCGCGGAACAGCACCGCGCCCGCGGGCCAGTGCCGTACCCGTCCACCCAACTCCGCCAGATCCTCTTCCCACCGGTCCACCGCCGCCTCCTTCCGAGGAGAGCATGACGGCGGTCGCGTCAGCGGATCGTTTGCCCGGCGTCAGCGCCCACCATACGGCGCCTGCCGCCCGAGGTCAGCCCGTCATTGCCCGGCGTCAGCGCCCGCCGTACGGCGCCTGCCGTCCGAGGTCAGCCCGTCCATCCCAGGAACGCCTCCCCGGCCGAGACGGCGCCGAGCCAGACGGCCACCGCGAGCACCGGCACTCCCAGCCCCCAGGCCGAGCGCCCGCGAACGGCCCGCACGGCGACGCCCAGCAGGCCCGCCCACACCACGAGAAGGACGAGGATCGCCCAGAGTGGCGCCACCAGCCCGCTCGCCAGGTAGAAAGGCAGCGTGCACAGGTGGCCGACCAGCCCCAGCCAGCTCGCCACGCGGGACACCATGGGCACCTCCAGCCGACGGGGACCAGGCCGCCACGCGTTCACCGTACCGGCGACAGGCCGGGCCCGGGCGGACGCCCGCGCTCCGGCGCGGGACGCTCGGGTTCGCGGACACCCGACCGGCGGGGCCCCGTGTGGGGCCCCGCCGGATGTGGCACTCACCGCGCATCCGGCCACGGGCGCACCTGCCCGCGGAGGCTGGAGCGAGGCTCAGCGGGACGTGCCGGCGGAGGCGTGGCCGGGCTCGGGACGGGACAGGGTCGCGACCGGACCGGCCCAGTGCAGCGGGCTCGACGGCCACGCCGGGGCCTGCCGGTTGGCCATGGTCTCGGCCGCGGCCACGGAGCAGCGGGTGCCGGGCGCGGGCACGGTCAGCGAGATCAGGTACTCGTCGAAGTGCCGTGTGCTGCACTCGTCCTTGCCGTAGATGCGGTGACCCCACCCCTCGTAGGTCAGCAGCACCGCCTTGGGGCCGAGCTGGCGGGCCACGTTGGCGGCCCAGGTGGAGGGGGTGGCGGGGTCGTGCATCGAGGTGCCGATCAGCAGCGGAGCACTGCCCTTGTAGCGCAGCGGGTGCTGCGGGTTGGTGGCGCGCTGGTTGAGGCAGATGGGCAGGTCCTCGATCGGCATCGGGTTGTACCGCATGTCGGAGGCCAGGCGGGCGGAGCTGCGCATGAGCGCGGCGTACTGCCGGTAGTCGCGCACCCGCAGGTCGTAGTCCTGGCAGAGGATCACGGTCGGCAGCTGCGCGAGCTCCCCCGGCACGGGCTGTCGGCCGGGGGGCGGCGGCACGTCCTCGGGCACTGTCCCGCCGTCCAGGGCGATGAGCATATCGGTCAGCAGGCGCCAGTTCGGCCCCTCGTTCCCCAGTACGCCCTGGTAGATGAGCTGCAGCTCGGTCATCGGACGGTCCTTGACGCCCGGGTAGTACACCTCGCCGCGCCGTACCTTCGCCAGCAGGTTCTCCCAGAACGCCCGGATGTCGCGCCCGTGCAGGGCGCAGCTGGAGTCGGCCTCGCACCAGGCGGCCCACTGGTCGAACCCGTCCTCGGCCGCGGCGCTCTCGGTGTCGAGGAACGCCTTGACGCCGAGGCTGTGGTCCATGGTGCTGTCGAGGGCGAGGGCCCGGATCCGGTGCGGGAACAGCTCGGCGTACATCTGACCGATCAGCGTGCCGTACGAGAGCCCGTAGTAGGTGAGCTTCTCCTCGCCGAGGGCGGCGCGGACGGCGTCCATGTCACGAGCGACGTCGACCGAGTCGACGTGGTCGTAGAGGGGGCCGGTGCGGGCCCGGCAGTCCTTGTGCAGCTTCCTGGTGTAGGCCTTCCACGTGTCGAAGTCGGCCTGGCTCGCCATGACGGGGTACGGCATCTGGTTGTACAGGGCCGCCGAGCAGACCACGGGATGGCTGCGACCCACGCCCCTGGGGTCGAAGCCGACGATGTCGAACCGCCGCTGGATCTCCTCGGTGAAGAAACCGGGAGCGCCGTAGGCGGCCTCCACGCCCGACCCGCCCGGACCGCCCGGGTTGACCAGCAGGGATCCGATGCGGGCCGCGGGGTCGGTGGCCTTGCGGCGGGCGATGGCGAGGTCGATGGTGGGCCCGCCCGGATCGGACCAGTCGATCGGGACGGCCAGCTTGCCGCACTCGGCGGAGGGTTCCTCTTCGCAGGGCGCCCAGGTGATGGCGCCTGTTGCGGCCGCGGTGACTCCGTCCTCAGCGGCCGTCCCCAGGGCCGCTCCTGCCGTCGAGGCGGGTAAGAGCACCGCCATCACCGCGAAGGCGGCCGCGAGCAGAGAAGATCGTGTGCGCATGTTCCCCCAATCGTCGTTCGGGTGGCCCGCTCATGCGGCACGGGCCAACCTTGATCATTCCGGGTCAACGACGCGTATGACGGCAATACCGGAAATTTCTGACAACGGAGGTTTCTTCCGTCTCGCGGAGGACTTACGGACACGGCGAAGCGGCCCCGCCGTCGCGGGCCGGCCCGGCGTCACCGGCCTGGACGGTCGACCCCCGGTTCCGCGAACTCGGGGGTGACGCCCGGAAACGAGCCGTCGCCGAACAGGATCCGCGCCGCCAGAGCACGACCGGCACGACCACGCAGCACGGCCACGGCCGCCTCCGCCGCGGCCGGGGATCGGATGCCGGCGAACACGCGGCGCAACAACAGCCGGCCGCGGAACCTGGTCCGCAACGCCTCCCCGTCGTACCGGCGCAACACGCGCCGGTCGCCCGTACGCAGAAACTCGGCGGCGACCGCCGCGGCCTGTTCTGACATGCGGAAGCAGGGGTCCAACCCCCCGGCCGTCAGCGGCGACACCGCGCCCGCCGCGTCTCCGACGAGCAGCCCGGCGGGGCACGCCAACCGGCGCAGCACACCGCCGACCGGGATCGGACCACCTCGGCGCTCGACCGGGCCGGTCGGCGCCGCGCGGCCGGGCGCGTCCGCGGCGAAAGCCTCCAGCAGGTGACGGATGCCGGCGCGCATGGCGTCCGGATATCCCGCGACGCCGACATGCGCATGCCGACCGTCGTCGATGACCCACCCCAGGTACCCCGGAGCCACCCGCGGGTCCAGCACGCAGTGGAACGCCGGGGTCGTCGTGCCCGACGCGACCGGATGGACGATCTCGGCACCGACGAGGAAGCGCCGGTTGACGTCCAGGCCGAGATCACGGGCCACGCGGGAGCGGGCGCCGTCCGCGCCGACGACGAACCGGGCGGCCACCGGCTCCGCCCCCGCGAACCGCACGAAACCCTTCGACGCGTCGAGGTACCGCACGCCCAGCATGACCCGCGCCCCGGCCGACTCCGCCGCGCGGCGCGCATGGTCATAGACGGCCGCCATGTCGGCCACGCGGTACTCGTCCCGGTCGCTGGTGAGCCGGATCGGCGCCCGCCGCGACGGCGGATACAGCAGCACGTCCCGCACACCGGGCCCGAGCAGGCGGTCCGGCAGGTCGAAGTCATCCAGGGTGCGGCGCACGAAGATCCCGGTCGTGCGGATGCCCGTCGACAGCGACCTGCGGCGGTCGACCACCATCACGTTCAGCTGCCGTCGCGCGAGCAGGCGGGCCGTGCACAGGCCGGCCAGACCCGCACCCACGACCAGTACGTCCACTGTCTGCATATCCTGCGACGGTAAGGGCGATCCCGCAGCCGGGTGACCGTTTGCACACGACCTGCCCAGTACTTTCACACCGTCGCCACACATCCACCTGGCTGCCCACCGAACAACCATGCGGGGCCGCCCGCTGCCTGCGGGGGCGTCACGGGGACAGGCGGCCGGCCGGGGCGACTACCTCGGCCGACCGCCTGCCAGGACCGGAGGGGCGCCGATCCTGCGCGCCGCCGTCTCCGGCCGTGGCGCTCAGGAGCTGTACGCCTCCAGCTCGGACAGTTGCGCCGCCGCCCAACCGGTGTTGCCGGTGAACTCCACGCGCAGGTGCCTGGCCGCCGCCATGGTCGGCAGCGTGATCGTCACCTGGTTGCCGGACGCCGGATCGAAGGTGTAGTCACGGCTGTCCACGACCGTGTCGTACGTGGTGCCGTCGGTGCCGGCCTTGACCGAGAGGGTCTGGGTGCGGGCGGCCCAGGCCGGGCTGGGCGGGATGCGCAGCACGAGGCGCTTGACGCCGAGCGTGGCGCCCAGGTCGACGGTGAGCGGCTGCGGCCAGGCGTGGGACGGGCTCTCCCAGTAGGTGTTCGGGGCGCCGTCGATGGCGTTGGCCGGCACATAGCCCGGGTGCGAGTCGCCGGTGACCGAACGCCCGAGGGCCAGGTTGACGGGGACGTCCGGCGGGAAGCCCTCGCTGTACACCGCCAACTCTGACAACTGAGCGGCGCTCCAACCTGTGTTGCCGGTGAAGGACAGCCGGACCTTCCGGGCGAGGACCGGGCTGGACAGGCCGATCCTGACCATGTTTCCGGAGGAGGGATCGAAGGTGTAGCCCTGGGTGGCGACCGCGGTGCTGTAGGTCTTGCCGTTGATGCTGGTCAGCACCGTGATGCTCTGGGTGCGGGCGAACCAGTCCTTGCTCGGCGGCACCTGCAGGATCAGCCCCGTCACGTGCCGGGTCCGGTCCAGATCCACGGTCAGGTCCCCGGGCAGGCCGCTGCTCTCCCAGTAGGTGTTCGGGTCGCCGTCGGAGGCGTTGGCCGGCACATGGCCCGGGTGCGAGTCGCCGGTGACCGAACGCCCGAGGGCCAGGTTCTTCGGGGCACCGACGGCAGAGACCTTCCAGGTGGCGCGCTGCGGCGGAGTCTGCTGTACGGCCTGGCCGCCCGATGGCACCACGATCAGCTGGGTGATGGCGTTGACGAGCTGCCCGTCCCGGAACTCCCAGCGCTGCAGCCTGCTGCCGGACGTGCAGGGGCGCAGCTCGACCTTCGTGCCCGGCTGCTGGAACATGCGCGGATCGGTCACGTCACCGGGGTACGGCACGGCCAGGCACTGGCCGCCGGTCCAGTCGGCGATCGTGTAGTACCCGTCGGCGGTCGCCTTCAGCTTCCAGACGGAGGGCTTCTTGCCGACACCGGTGTAGGTCAGGTACGTGGAGCCGGAGCCGAGGGTGTAAGTGCCGTCCGCGTAGGGAGTGTCCCGGCCCCGCTCCCAGCCGGGCGCGCGGCCGAGCGCGGTCACCCTGGCCTGGAAGGCGTCGAAGGTGGGCTCGGGGTAGGTCGCCCGCCAGGTGAGCTGGGCGATGTACCGCGTCGGCCCGAAAGCCTCGTCCTCGACCTCGCGCTCGGTCTGCGCCGAGGAGTAGTCGGGCCAGATGCTGACCTTCGCGCCGGACAGTCCGGGCTGGTCGTCGACCTTGACGTCACCGGCGAACGTGGTGGGCATCCAGCGGTTGTCGTAGAGCCAGCGCGGGTTCATCCAGGAGCCGCCGCGTACCAGGTAGAGCGCGCCGGTGCTGTTCATGACCTGGTGTCCCCGGTCCATGAGCTGCTGCGGGCTGAGCGTGCCGGGGATCGTGGTCCAGTGCTCGACGACCACCCTGGAGTTGAGCTTCACCTTGGCGGTGGCGTGCAGGCCGTCGTTCCACATGCGAAGCCGCTTGCCGCGCTCGGCCGCGTACTCGTCTATCTGGTTGATCAGATCGGTGACCAGGTCATCGTACGTGGCCCCGGCCCCGAACTTCGCCTCGGCGGCCTGCTTGAGCTGCGGATAGTCGTCCGGGTTACGGGCGAGCATGTACTCGTCCGAGCCGATGTGCCAGTCGGGCCCGAACAGGGGCGCGTAGGCGTCGAACATCTTCTTGTAGGCGTCGAGCACGGCGGGCTTGCTGACGTCGACCCGCTCGTAGTCGACCTTGCCGTTCCGGTCCTTGAGCGCGATCTGGTCCTCGGTGAAGCCGGCGGGCGCCCGGAAGTGGACCAGGTTGATCTCGGGGGACACCGTGATGTGGTACTTGTCGGCGAGCGCGACGACCTGGCGGATCTCCTCGGGCGTGTACCACGTCCAGTCGGTCGTGGGCATGGTCTCGTCCTTGATGTTGACCACCCAGGTGAGATGGTTGAGCTTGACGTACGCCATGTCCCTGATCAGGCGTTCCAGAGCGGTCATGGAGTGCCTGACCCGGCACGAGCACAGCGTCACCCCGCGCTCGCCGTACTTCGGGGTGTCCTGGAGGGTACCCCCGGGCAGCGTGGCGCCCTGGTGCAGCATCTGCAGCAGCGTCCGCGTGCCGTTGAACACGCCGCGCTCCGAGAAGCCGACGATCCGCACCCGGTCGGTGACGGAGATCGTGTATCCCTCGGCGCCGAGCGCGCTCTGGCCGGGGTCGATCGCGAGCGACACGTCGCCCGCGTCTGCGGAGGGCTGGGTGACGGGCGCGCGGCCCGCGGGCGGCCGGCCCGCCGCGGTCAGATCCTCGACCAGGGTCTGGGCCACCTTCCCCACGGCGGGCGAACCGGTCTCGGCGACGACGCGGGTGCTCGCGCTGTAGCCGTACGAGCCGGAGCCGGCGGTCCAGGACGAAGGCGAGGGGATCAGCTTGAGCGGGTCGGCCACGGCCTCCGCCGTGACCGCGGCGGCGGGTGCGGGGACCGCGAGCGGCCCCGCCAGCAGCCCCGCGGCGAGGAGAAGGGATGGAAGGAGTCGCAAGGGGGGTGTGCTCCTTATTTGAGCGCGCCAGCGGTGAGGCCGCGCTGGATCTGACTTTGGAAGAGCGTGTAGACGATCATCACGGGGAGGATGGCCGTGCTGAGCGCGGCGAACAGCGCGGCCCAGTCCGCGTCATAGCCCGCGGCGGTGGAGATCTCGGCGATGCCCTGCGTGAGGACCCACTTGTCCTTGGCCCCGCTGAGCAGCACGAGCGGGAGCTGGTACTGGTTCCACTGGCCGAGCACGTTGAAGATCGTGATGCTGACCAGCCCCGGCTTGGCCATCGGCAGCATGACCCGGAAGAACACTCGGGCGTGCGAGGCTCCGTCCACGAACGCCGCCTCGGCCACGGCCGTGGGCAGCGTGCGGAAGAACGCGGCCAGGAAGAACACGGTGAACGGCAGCGAGTAGGCGATGTAGACCAGGATCAGGCCGCCGTGGGTGTTCAGCCCGAGGAACGGGAGGGCCCGCCCCACGTTCTGCACCACGAAGAAGAGCGGGGTGAGCGCCAGGTAGGTCGGGAACGCCATGCCGGAGACGAACAGCAGGTACAGCGGCCGGTTGCCGCGGAAGGGGTAGCGGGCCAGCACGTACGCGGCCATGGAGCCGAACAGCATCGTGCCGAACGTGCCGAGGGACACGACGACGATGCTGTTGAGCATGTACTGCCCGATGTGCGCCTGCTCCCAGGCTCGGACGTAGTTGTCGAACCTCGGGACGGCGGGCAGCGACCAGGCGTTGCCGAAGATCTCGTCTTCGGTCTTCACCGACGCCAGGAAGGTCCAGACGATGGGCACGACCGTGAGGGCAAGCCAGGCCAGCAGGGCGAGATGGCTCAGTCTGCGATGCATCAGAACTCGATCCGTTCGCGCCGTGACAGCCGGAGGGTCAGCGCCGAGAAGCCGATCGTGAAGAAGAACAGCACGACGCCCATGGCGGAGGCGTAACCGAACTTGAAGTACTCGAAGGCGTTGCGGTAGACCTCGGCGGCGATCACCGTGGTGGAGGAGTCGGGCCCGCCCCGCTCCGCCGTCATCACCCAGACGATCGCGAACGCGTCCATCGCCGTGATGCCCAGGTAGATCCAGCCTGTCTGCACGGTGTCGCGCAGCAGCGGCAGGGTGATCCGGAAGAAGATCCGCGCCCGGCTCGCCCCGTCCATCTCCGCCGCCTCGACCACCTCGGCCGGGATCGAGGCCATGCCCGCGGTGAACAGCACCACGTAGAAGCCGACCGCCTGCCAGATCAGGACGGCGAGCACGGCCCAGAAGGCCACCGACGTGTCGGAGAGGAAGCCGATCGGCTCCAGCCCCAGCGCCACCAGCGGCGCGTTGAGCATGCCACTCGCGTCCGGCCGGAACACCTGCTGGAACAGCACCGCGACGACCACGACCGAGAGCACCTGGGGGAAGAAGAACATGACCCGGTAGAACCGGTGGCGCTGGGTGAGGACCGCGATCACCAGCGCCAGGGCCACCGTGACGGAGGGGAGCAGCACCAGCAACAGGGCGTTGTGCCAGAGGGCCTTGAGGAAGACCCTGTCGCCGGCCAGCCTGGCGAAGTTGTCCAGGCCGACGAACCGGGGACTGGCGCTGACCCCGCGCCAGTCCGTGAGCGCGATGGAGAACGCCTGGCCGTACGGGGCGATCACGTAGACCAGGTAGAGCGTCACCGGGACGGCGAGGAACCCGATGATGAAGCCTGTCCTGCCGCGAGTCATCGGGTGAATGTCCGCACGGAGGAGTCCGCCTTGATCTCCGCGGCCTTCCGGTCGATCCGCTCCGCCCACGCGTCGACGGCGAGCTTGCCCGCCATGAGCTGGCCGGTGGCGGCGACCACCTCGTCCTCCAGCGGCTTGTACCAGGAGTTGAACAGGAAGTAGACCGTGTTGTCCCCGGCCGTCTCCAACGCCTTGGCCGCACTGGCCAGGCCCGGCTTCAGCGAGCGGCCCTCGGTCGCCCCCTTCACGATGGTGAGGGTGGAGACCAGCTCGGTGAACCGGCCGGCGCCCTCCTTGGACAGCATGACCCGCAGGTACTCCAGCCCCGCGCCGGCGTTGGCCGACTTGGCCGGCACCACGTACGGCTCGCCCGGCTGGGCGTGCAGGGTGCCGTACGGCAGGGCATCGGACGGGGAGAAGTCGGGCAGCGGGAACATCGCGTACCCGAAGTCGGACGGGGTGGCGTCCTTCTGCTCGTTCTCCAGCCACGACCCGCAGGGCAGCATCGCGACCTGGTACTTGTTGTGCGCGGTCTGGGTCTGCACGTGGTCCAGGCCGGCAGTGCCGGGCAGCAGGTAGGGCTGCAGGTCGGCGAAGGCCTTGGCGGCCTGCTTGACCGGCTCGGCGGTCCATGCGCCGGGCTCCAGGTTGTCGATGCGCTTGAGCACGTCGCCGCCGCCGATCTTGGCGGCCAGAGTCAGGATCGTCTCGTAGATGTAGAACGGGTACTTGCCGGCGAAGGTGAACGGGGCGGCCTTGCCGGACTTCTTGATCGTCTCGCAGAGCGCGGTGAAGTCGGCCCAGGTCTTCGGCACCTGCCAGCCGTTCTCCTCGAACAGCTTGGTGCTGTACCAGATGCCCCAGACCGTGTTCACGTAGTTGATCGCGCGGGGGACGCCGTCGTACGAACCCTGGGCGATCGCGCCAGGGTCGACCGTGTCGCGCACCTTCTTGGACGGGTCGTCCCAGCTCGGCGCGTCGAGCAGCGGGGTCAGGTCGGCGAGCTGGCCGTCCTGGACGAGCGCGCCGAGGTCCATCTTGCCGTCGCCCGAGTTCATCACCAGCTCCGGCGGGTTGCCGCCGGCGAACCTCGGCTGCAGCGCCTTGCCGATCTCCTTGGCCGCGTTGTGCTTGATCTCCAGGCCGGCGTACCTGCTCTTGAGCATCGGCTCGTGGATGTCCCGGGCGTACGCGTCGCCGAAGCCGCCGTCGAAGATCCAGACCTCGAACGGCTTGTCAAGGGCGACGCCCAGCGGGTTGGCGGAGCTGGTCGGGACGGGGGCCGCCGGCGAGCCGCCGGAGGCGACCGGCTGCGCGCAGGCGTTCAGTGCGGGCAGCGCGAGCCCGGCGAGGACGGCGGAACGCAGCAGGTCGCGGCGGGTGAGGTGCTTCATGGGGGGTTGCTCCTTGTCAGGCGCCGCGGCGGATGCGGCCCGCGTAACGCGCCTCGATCGCGTGGTTGTGCTCGTCGCCCCCGGCCATGTTGGCCGAGAGGTAGACGGGAGGCTCCTGGCCTCGGTCGAGCAGGTCGGCTACCACCTGCTCGACCACCAGCTGGGCGAGCAGTGCCGAGGTGATGGTGGAGACGGCGCCGAAGGCGTCGCCGCCGGGCAGCGGCAGCACCGCGTCGCCGTAGGGGGCGAGGTTGTCCAGGACCACGTCGGCGAGGTCCATGAGCTTGCGCCCCGAGGCGTGCCGCGAGGTCATGCGGCTGCTGTGCGCCACGGAGGTGATGGCGACGAGGGGGTGACCGCGTTCCTTGACCAGCGTGGCCAGCTCGACGGTGGAGCCGTTCACGCCGGAGTTGGAGATCATCACGAAGGCGTCCTGCGGCTCGACCGGGGCCAGCTCGTAGACGCGGTGCGCCACCTCGGGGTCGCGTTCCAGCTCGGGGGTGAGGATGTCGGGCGAGGCTCCGCCGTACTGGACCAGGTCCCTGGGCGTGAGCCGGTTGGTCGGCACCAGGCCGCCCGCGCGTCCGGCGATCTCCATGGCGATCGCCTCGGAGTGCCCGGTGCCGAACGCCTGGATCACGCCTTCCCTGACGAGGGAGTCGGTGATCAGATCGGCGGCCGCGCGCACGGCTGCCGCCTGGCTCTCGATCACTTCGTCCATCAGGGCGCTGATGCGCTGGGCGAACAAGAAGATCAGTTCCTTTCGACTCGGTGGCCTTCCAGCGCCTGGATAGTGCGCCGGAAGGCTTCATTGGTGCGCTCCTGAGTGCGCTGGGCCACAGCGACGAAGAGCGTGTCCAGCACGTAGAGCTGGGAGTGCACGGCCTGGAGGCTGACCGGACGCAGCGTCACCTCGGGGCTGCCGGTGATCAGCGTGTGGTCCGCCAGCGTCGCCAGAGGCGAGCGCGGGAAGGAGGTGACCGCGACCGTGGTCGCGCCGTGGTCGCCCGCCTCCCCCACGATCTCCAGGACCTCACTCGTGCGGCCCTGGTGGGAGACGCCGATGACGACGTCGCCCGCGCGCAGCATCGCGGCGTCGGCCAACCCCTCGTGCGGGTCGGCGTGCGCCCAGCAGGGCAGTCCGATCCTGCGCAGGTGGCCGCCGATGAACTGGGCGACCACACCGCTGGAGGAGGAGCCGAACAGGATCACCCGGTTTGCCGCCACGACCGCGTCGGCGACCGCGACGACGGTGGCCGCGTCCAACTGGGCGGCGGTCTCCTGGATGAGGCGCGTGTCCGCGGCGGCCACCGACTGGATCACCGTCTCCACCGGGTCGTCCGGGCCGATCTCGTGGCCGACCGCGACGTCCCATTTGGCCTGCTCGGCACGGCCGGTCTCGGTGGCCAGCGCCACCCGCAGATCCGCGAAGCCGGCGAAGCCGAACTGGCGGCAGAAGCGGGTCACCGCGGCGGGCGAGGTGCCGCTCTGCTCGGCCAGCACCGGGCTGGTCACCCTGGTCACCGCGATGGGATCAGCCAGGATCGTCTGCCCGATCCGGCGAAGCGCCTCGGGTAGGCGGTCCAGCTCCGCCTGGATCCGACCAATGATCACGATAGATCCTTTCATTCCGAGCAAGTGTTGATGAAAGTTAGTATTGCCTCCAGGTCGCGTCAAGCCCCAAGATGTCGGGATATGGACCTGGTTCTCGGCATCGACGCGGGCGGCACATCATCCCGCTGCGCGGTCCACACCCTCGATGGGGACCCCGTCGGCTACGGCCGCTCCGGAGGCGGCAACCCCACCGCGCACGGCGCGGCCACCGCCCGGTCGAACCTCGCGTCGGCGGTACGTCAGGCGTTGGGCACCCGCGACCCGGCGTCGGTACGCGCGGCGGTGGCCGGCGTGGCCGGCTTCTCGGCCTCTCCCGGCGATCTGACCGAGCTCTGGTCCGCACTGGGACTCGGCGTGTCGCCCCGCGTGGTGGGGGACGTCGAGATCGCCTTCAGCGCCGGAACGGCGGCCCCTTCGGGAACGGCGCTGATCTCGGGGACGGGAGCGATCGCCGCGGACATCACGAACCGCTCGGCCGCAGCGGTCTCCGACGGCTACGGCTGGCTGCTCGGCGACACCGGCTCCGGCTTCTGGCTCGGCCGCCAGGCGGTCGGCAGGGTGCTCGACACGCTGCGCCACGGTGCGCCCCCGTACGGGAGTCTGGCGGAGATCGTGGTGGAACGGCTGCTGGAGACCACGGGAACGCCACTCGGTCCAGATCGGGTGGACCAGGTGATACGGGCGGTCCACGCCCGCGCGCCCCTGGCGCTCGCCGAGCTGGCACCGCTCGTCACCGCCGCGGCCGAAGCCGGGGACGCCGCCGCCGCGAACCTGATCACGCAGGCGGCCGGCCATCTGGTCGACACCGTCGCCAAGGTACGCGCGCGGGGGGAGACCAGCCCGATCGTCCTGGCGGGGAGCGTGCTGACCAGGGGTGGCCCGCTCGGCCACGCCGTACGGGACCGGTTGGCCCGGCACTGGCACGCCCCGGTGACGGTGGCGGGCGACGCGGCGTGCGCCGCCGCGTGGCTGGCCGCCCGCGACCTGGTCCCCGACCCCGACGCCCTGCACACCCGGATCATGCGGGCGCGTACCCACGGAACAGGGGGATAGTTCAGGAGGATCTTCGCGAACGCGCGAAACCCGGCCCCCTCACCGAAAGGAACCGGGTTTGCGCAGCTCAACCCCTACTTCAGGAGCTGCCTGGCCATGACCATGCGCTGGATCTGGTTGGTGCCCTCGTAGATCTGGGTGATCTTGGCGTCGCGCATCATCCGCTCGACCGGGAACTCGCGGGTGTACCCGTACCCGCCCAGCAGCTGCACCGCGTCGGTCGTGATCTCCATCGCCGCGTCGGAGGCCGCGCACTTGGCCGCGCTCGACAGGAACGTCAGGTCCTTCTGCGGCTGACCGTGCATCGCCAGCTCCGACTTGGCCGCCGCGTGGTAGGTCAGCTGGCGGGCCGCCTCCAGCTTCATCCCCATGTCCGCGATCATGAACTGCAGACCCTGGAACTCGGCGATCGCCTTGCCGAACTGCTTGCGCTCCTTCACGTACCCGATCGCGTAGTCGAGGGCGCCCTGGGCGATGCCCAGCGCCTGGGCGGCGATCGTGACGCGGGTGTGGTCGAGGGTCGCCAGGGCGGTCTTGAAGCCGGTCCCGGGCGCGCCGATCATGCGGGACGCCGGGATGCGCACGTCCTCGAGGATGACCTGGCGCGTCGGCGAGGCCTTGATGCCGAGCTTGCGCTCCTTGGGCCCGAAGGAGACGCCCTCGTCCGACTTCTCGACGACGAAGGCGGAGATGCCGCGCGCGCCCGCGGAGGGGTCGGTGACGGCCATGACCGTGTAGTACTCGGAGATGCCCGCGTTGGTGATCCACATCTTGACGCCGTTGAGGACGTAGTGGTCGCCGTCGAGGACCGCGCGGGTCTTCATGGCCGCCGCGTCGGATCCCGCCTCGGGCTCGGACAGGGCGTACGAGAACATCGCCTCACCCGTCGCGACCGGCCTCAGGTAAGCGGCCTTCAGTTCCTCCGAGGCCGACAGCAGCAGCGGGACGGTGCCCAGCTTGTTGACGGCGGGGATCAGCGACGAGGAGGCGCAGGCGCGGGCCACCTCCTCGATGACGATGACCGCGGCGAGCGCGTCGCCGCCCGCACCGCCGTACTCCTCGGGGACATGGATCGCGTGGAGGTCAGCGGCCACGAGCGACTTGTAGACGTCCCACGGGAACTCCTCGCGCTCGTCGGCCTCGGCGGCGCGGGGCGCGATCTTCTCAGCGGCGAGGGCACGGACGGTCTCGCGGAGCATCTCGTGCTCCTCGGTGAGGGCGTAGGTCATACCTCGAATACTAGGACGTCCAAGCATCTTGTTACCAGTCGGTACGATTTGTCGGTTTACCCAGGTGGCACAGTGGAAGTTACGGGGACCGGTAACATGCCTTGGCGATGAAAGGAGCTCACTCGTGCCATATCGCCTTACGGTGATCGGAACCGGGTATCTCGGCATCACTCACGCGGCCTGTATGGCGGACCTCGGCTTCGAGGTTCTCGGCCTTGACATCGACGCGGACAAGATCCGCCGGCTGCAGAGCGGTGAGCTGCCGATCCACGAACCCGGTCTGGAAGAGATCCTGAGGCGAGGGCTCGCGTCGGGACGGTTGCGCTTCACCACCTCCTACGAGGAGGCCGGCGCGTTCGGTGACGTTCATTTCCTCTGCCTGGGCACACCGCAGAAGCAGGGCGAATACGCCGCCGACGTGTCCTTCCTCGACGCGGCCGTCGAGTCGCTCGCGCCGTACCTGGAAAGGGAGTGCCTGGTCGTCGGTAAGTCGACGGTCCCCGTCGGCACCGCGGCCCGCCTGGCCGCCAAGCTCGCGCGCCTGGCGCCGGTCAACGCCGCCGCCGAACTGGCCTGGAACCCCGAGTTCCTGCGCGAGGGCTTCGCCGTCCAGGACACGCTCAAGCCCGACCGCATCGTCATCGGCGTCGCCTCCGCGCACGCCGAGAAGATCCTGCGCGAGGTTTACGAGCCGCTCGGCGACATCCCGATGGTGGTCACCGACTACCCGACGTCCGAGCTGGTCAAGAGCGCGGCCAACGCGTTCCTGGCCACCAAGATCTCCTTCATCAACGCGATGGCCGAGGTGTGTGAGGCCTCCCACGCCGACGTGCAGCAGCTGTCCAGGGCGCTGTCGTTCGACGACAGGATCGGCGGCCGCTTCCTCAACCCGGGCCTCGGGTTCGGCGGCGGCTGCCTGCCCAAGGACATCCGCGCGTTCATGGCGCGGGCCGGCGAGCTGGGCGCCGACCAGGCGCTGACGTTCCTGCGCGAGGTCGACGCCATCAACATGCGCCGGCGGGCGCGGATGGTCGACCTGGCACGGGAGCTGGCGGGCGGCTCGTTCCGCGGGTGCACGGTCGGCGTGCTGGGCGCGGCCTTCAAGCCGAACTCGGACGACATCCGCGACTCCCCCGCGCTCGACGTCGCCGTGACGATCGGGCAGCAGGGCGGGCAGGTCACCGTCTACGACCCGATCGCGCTGACCAACGCCCGCAAGGCGCACCCCGAGCTGTCCTACGGCGAGTCGGCGCTCGACGCGGTGCGCGGCGCCCACGTGGTGCTGCTGCTGACCGAGTGGCAGGAGTTCGTCGAGCTGGACCCGGAGGAGCTCGGCGAGGTGGTCGCCACCCGCAAGATCGTCGACGGGCGCAACGCGCTCAACTCCGAGGCCTGGCGCTCCGCCGGCTGGCACTACCGCGCCCTCGGCCGCCCGTAGTCCCTTTCGTTCCCCGGGCGGCGGCGCACCCTGCGCCCGCCGCCCGACGGCTTTCCGGCCGACGGCTTTCCGGCCGACGGCTTTCCCCCAGCGGCTTTCCGGCCGGCGGCTTTCCGGCCGGCGGCTTTCCGGCCGACCCTGCGCCCGCCGCCCGACGGCTTTCCCGCCGATCCTGCGCCCACGGGAGCCGCGGTGCCGCGCGGCGATCCGCGCTCGGCCACGACCGCTGAGCTAGCGGCCCATCTCCGCCGCCTCGGCGCGCAGCTTCTCGCCCTTGGCGTGCGCCTGGTCGCGCAGGGTCTCCTGGAAGGCCTCCATCCGCCCGCGCAGCGCCGCGTCGGAGGCGGCCAGAATGCGGACGGCCAGCAGCCCCGCGTTGCGCGCCCCGCCGATCGCGACCGTCGCCACGGGCACGCCCGCGGGCATCTGCACGATGGACAGCAGGGAGTCCATGCCGTCGAGGTACTTCAGCGGCACCGGCACACCGATCACCGGCAACGGCGTGACCGAGGCCAGCATGCCGGGCAGGTGCGCCGCGCCACCGGCGCCCGCGATGATCACCTGGACGCCGCGGGCCGCGGCCTGCCTGCCGTACTCGATCATCTCGGCCGGCATGCGGTGCGCGGAGACCACGTCGGCCTCGAACGGCACGCCGAACTCGGCCACGGCCTCCGCGGCCAGCCTCATGACCGGCCAGTCGGAGTCGCTGCCCATCACGATGCCGATCATGCGTACTCTCCGGTGGTGAGGTAGACGGCCGCGTGCTTGGCGCGGGCCCGCGCGTCGTCGAGGTCGGTGCCGAGAACGGTGACATGCCCGATCTTGCGCCCCGGCCGTACCTCCTTGCCGTAGAAGTGCACTTTGACGCCCGGGTCGTGGGCCATCACGTGCTCGTAGCGCTTGAAGATGGCGGGGTCGTCGCCGCCGAGCAGGTTCGCCATGACGACGTAGGGCGCGGCCAGCGAGGGTGAGCCGAGCGGCAGGTCGAGCACCGCCCGCAGGTGCTGCTCGAACTGTGAGGTGCGGGCGCCCTCGATCGTCCAGTGGCCGCTGTTGTGCGGACGCATGGCCAGCTCGTTGACCACGAGCCCGTCGGCCGTCTCGAACATCTCGACCGCCAGCAGGCCGGTCACGTCCAGCTCGTCGGCGATCTTCAGCGCGATGCGCTGGGCCTGGGCGGCGTCCTCGGGGTCGAGGTTCGGCGCGGGGGCCAGGACCTCGACGCAGATGCCGTTCTCCTGGACGGTCTCCACCACCGGATAGCTGACGCCCTGACCGTGGGGCGAGCGCGCGACCAGCACGGCCAGCTCCCGCTCGAACGGCACGAACGCCTCGGCGAGCAGCGCGACGCCGGTCGCGACCACCTCGGCGGCCTCGGCCGCGTCGGCGCACACCCACACGCCGCGACCGTCGTAGCCGCCCCTGACCGCCTTGAGCACGACCGGCCAGCCGTTCTCCCCGGCGAACTCCTCGACGTCGGCGACCGTCTCCACGGTCCGCCAGGCGGGGCACGGCGCGCCGAACTCGCTCAGCCGCCTGCGCATCTCCGCCTTGTCCTGGGCGTGGACCAGCGCGTCGGCACCGGGATGCACCTCGACGCCCTCGTCGGCCAGCGCCTTGATGTGCTCGGTCGGGACGTGCTCGTGGTCGAAGGTGACGGCGTCGCAGCCCGCGGCGAACTCGCGCAGGACGGCCAGATCACGGTAGTCGCCCAGCCTGGTGTCGACGATCACCTTGGCCGCGCTCTCGTCCCGCGCGTTGGCGAGGAGGCGCAGCTCGACACCGAGCGGGATGGCGGCCTGCTGCATCATGCGGGCCAGCTGGCCCGCCCCGACAACGCCCACCACGGGGCCGACATGCGAAGAGGTGCTGCTCACGTGCCCGAAGCATACCGTCCGGCGGAACCTCGGTCCCCGCGACCTGCGCGCCGGCGTAAGGGTGGTCGCGCGCCGTCCGTCGCGGAACGCCTGTCCGCGCGACCTGCGCGCCGGCGTAACGGCCAGGCGGTTCACACAACCGCCATGAGACGATATTTCAAGAAATGCTGGTTGAGCGTGTGCGATGCATGGTGCTCTGGGTAGCTTTGCAGGGTCTTCGCGCCCGGCCGCCACCCGTGGCCGGTAACCTGGTGCCGTCGGAGCCGGCTCGAGGGTGCGGCTGGCGAACCCGGAAAGGACCGTGCAGGAGACGTGGAGTTCCTCAAACGCGCCTACAGCCGGGTCGTCCACCTGATCCATGAGCTCGCGAAGTTCGGGACGATCGGTGGCATCGCCTTCTTCGTCGACATGGGGGCGACCAACCTCTTCCGGTTCGGCTTCGGCTGGGGTCCGCTGGTCTCCGCGGTGCTGGCAACCTGCATCTCGGCGACGTTCGCCTACATCGGCAACCGCTACTGGACCTTCCGGGACCGGGAGCAGAGCGGGCTGGCCAGGGAGTACGCGCTGTTCTTCCTGCTCAACGGGATCGGGCTGCTGATCGCGCTGATCTGCATCGGGTTCACGACCTACACGCTGGGCCTGCAGGACCCGCTCAGCTACAACATCGCCAAGATCGTCGGCGTCGCGTTCGGCACGCTGTTCCGGTTCTGGTCCTACAAGCGGTGGGTCTTCCTCGCTCCCGAGGACCCGCCCGTCGAGCCCGCGACCGGCCTGCCCGAGGCCGTCTCCCCCCGACGCTAGCCCTCCCCCGGACTCCGGCTGCCCGGAATCACCCGCCCCCGGACGTCGCCTCCCCGAAGATCCGGACGCCGGGCCGTGAGCCAGTCAGCCCCACTGCCCCGCCCTCCGGCGTCGAGCCGGTCTCCGGCGCTCCGGCGGCCCGGGCGCCGGTCTTCGCCGCACGAAACGGGCCCGGGCGCCGCCCCCTCCATGACCTGCCGTTCCATGGCGGCGCGCCCGGGTGTCGAGCGGTTCAGGCCGGGCCGGTCACCACGCGGCGGCTCGGGTTGTCGGCCGGGCGCAGGAAGATCGCGAACACCGCCGGCCTGCGGCGCACGAGTTCGAGCCGCCCGCCGTCCGCGGCGGCCAGCGCGCGGGCCAGCGTGAGCCCGAGGCCGGTGCCGCCGCCACCGCTGACGTTCCGTTCGAAGACCTTGGGCGCGATCTCGTCGGAGATGCCGGGCCCTTCGTCGGCCACCTCGATGACGATGTAGTTGTCGCTGCTGCTGGTCGACACCGAGACGGCGCCGCCGCCGTGCTGGATGGAGTTCTCCAGCAGCGAGGCGATGACCTGGCCGAGACCGCCGCCGGTGGCGAGGGCCTTGAGGCCGCGGGCACCGCCGAGGGACAGCGACCGGCCGGCGCGGCGGAAGGCGGGCTCCCACTCGGTGACCTGCTGGACGAGGACCTCGTCGACGGAGATCGGCTCGGCCTGGGCGATCCGCTGGCGGCGGGCGGCGGCAAGCAGCTCGTCGATGACCGCGGTGAGGCGTTCGGCCTGGATGATGGCGGCCTCGCCCTCCTCGCGGACGATCGCGGGATCGTGGGAGGCGGCGACGATCTCCTCCAGGCGCATGGTGAGCCCGGTGAGGGGGGTGCGCAGCTGGTGGGAGGCGTCGGTGGCGAACTCGCGCTCGCGGGTGATCAGGTCGGAGATGCGGGTGGCGCTGCGGTCGAGCACCTCGGCGACGCGGTCGAGCTCGGGGATGCCGTAGCGGTGCTTGCTGGGCCGAGCGTCTCCGGAACCCAGCCGGTCAGCGATCTTGGCGAGGTCCTGCAGGGGAAGGGTGAGCCGGCGGGACTGCACGATGGCGAGACCCACCGCGACCGCGAGTGCCGCGGCGGCCAGTGCCACGATGAGGAGCAGGCGAGCACGAACGTCTCGCTCCACCTGGTCCCTGTCGCGGCTCACCCTGACGTAGATGCCGCTGTCCGACTTGGCTTCCTCGTGCATGGAGTGGCCGGACGGCGGGGAGGCGCCGACGACGGTAGCCGTCGGCGGGTTGCCGTTCACATAGATCTGGATGTATCGGTCCGGATACTTCTGTTTCAGCTGCTGCGGGTCGAGCGGTGTCTCCTGGATGCGGGCGTATTCCACCTCACCCACGAGGCGGGTCGCCTCCGCCCTCAGCTGCTGGTTGGCGTCCTCGACGATCAGCCGGCTGACCACCACGCCCAGGGGCACCCCGAGCAGGAGGACCGCGATGACCGCGACGACCAGGGTGGAGGAGAGTAGGCGGCGGCGCACTGCCTACTCTCGCTCGAATCGGAAGCCGACTCCCCTGACAGTGGTGATGTAGCGCGGCTTGGCGGCATCGTCGCCGAGCTTGCGCCGGAGCCAGGAGATGTGCATGTCGAGGGTCTTGGTGGAACCCCACCAGTTGGTGTCCCAGACTTCACGCATGATCTGTTCGCGGGTGACGACCTTGCCGGCGTCGCGCACGAGGACGCGCAGCAGGTCGAACTCCTTGGTGGTCAGGTGGAGCTCCTTCTCGCCCATCCACGCGCGACGGGAGTCGGCGTCGATGCGGACTCCCTGGACGACAGGGGTCTCGGACGTGCCGCGCCGGAGCAGCGCCCGGACGCGGGCGAGGAGTTCGGCGAGGCGGAAGGGCTTGGTGACGTAGTCGTCGGCACCGGCGTCGAGGCCGACGACGGTGTCGACTTCGTCGACGCGTGCGGTGAGGATGAGCACCGGCGTGCCGTGCCCTTCGGCGCGGATCCGGCGGGCGACCTCGAGGCCGTCCATCTCGGGCAGGCCAAGGTCGAGAACGATGAGGTCGATGCCTCCCGACAGAGCCCTCTCGAGGGCCTGCGGGCCGTCGGGGCTCACCTCAACCTGGTAGCCCTCGCGGCGCAGGGCGCGCGCGAGTGGCTCGGAAATCGAGGTGTCATCCTCGGCGAGAAGTACGCAGGTCATGAAGCGATCGTAGGACCTTAGGCGATCGTTTCCCGGGCACAGCGCGCGGTTTGACTCGCGTTTGACCTATCTATTGACCTGGGCAAACGCTGATAAATGACGGCTAGTGCGGGTTTAATGCCCCACACATTCCCCGGTCTCCAGCGTCCGCTCTTGTCTGCGGTACGGCAAGCCCCCGTCCCTCCCTCCGGTACGGCAAGCCGTCCCACGGCCACCGTGGTCACCGCAGGCCGTCCGTCCTTCACGCCACTCCCGCGGACTCCGCTTCCCGCCGCTACGCCGTCCGGAAGCGCCTGGTTTGCCCGGACGGCTGGACGGCGGCCCGAGGGAGGCCGGACCGGCGTGTCGGGGCCGAAAGTAAAACCGACATGTCACGCATAGCAGACCCAAGGCAGCCGAACGCCCGCCGGAACGGACGTCACGGCGGGCGGGGCGGCCTGGTGCGACCTGGTGCGGGCTAGTCGGACGGCGGCTCGGCGTAGCGGGCGAGGTAGAGCTGCTCGCCCAGGCTCTGGATGAGCCCCAGCTCGGTCTCGAGGTAGTCGATGTGCTGCTCTTCGTCCTCGAGGATGTCCTCGAAGAGGCGGGCGGAGGTCGTGTCGCCCTTCTCGCGCATCAGCTGGATGGCCGGCTTGAGCCGGTTGACCACGCTCAGCTCGACCTCGAGGTCGGCCCTGAGCTGCTCCTCCACGGTCTGGCCGATGTGGAGGGTGCCGAGCCGCTGGTAGTTGGGCAGTCCTTCGAGAAAGAGGATGCGGTCGGTGAGCCTCTCGGCATGGCGCATCTCGTCGATCGACTCGTCGCGCGTGTGCTTGGCCAGCCTCGTGTATCCCCAGTTCTCCTGCATCTTCGCGTGCAGGAAGTACTGGTTGATAGCGGTGAGCTCCGCGGTCAGCTGCTCGTTGAGCAGCTCGATGATCTGCTTGTCGCCCTGCATTGAACTGGGCCCCTCGTGCTATGCGGTCGGAATCAGGTCCTCGGACCGCTTCAGGATCGCACAGATCTTGCGAACGCAAGAGGCACAGTCGCTGCCGGCACCCGTGGTGTCGCGGATCTGCCGTGCACTCTTGGCGCCCGCGGCGATGCAGTCGTGGACCTCGTTCTCGGTCACGGCTCGGCAGACGCATACGTACATTGGGGGACAGACCTCTCGCAGGAACGGAGCCTTAAGGTTAGGCACACCTAAGATAACTCACGTTGGTTAGGCTTGCCTACATGAGGTGCGACACAGGCATAAATCCCCCATAAGAGGACATTGCTCCTCCAGGGATAGGTTTCGCCAGGTAGCGAGCCGGCTACGCAGCGCCCGGCCGGCGCCCTCATGATCCCCGTCGGCTCTCGCGCGATCCGGCACGCATGCGTACCCGTCACCGGCGGCACACGCCGGCCCACGACGTCCGCGCCGCGCGGCGTGCGCCTCCGGAGGGAGGTGCCACTCCCCCCGGAGGTGTGGAGAGGGACTCAGGAAGCCCCTAGAAGGACGCGCTCTCCGCGCCGATGGTGGTGGAGGCGCCGTGCCCGGTGTGGACGACGGTCTCCTTCGGCAGCGGCAGCAGCCTGGTCCTGATCGAGTCGACCAGCGTCTCCCTGGAGGAGAACGACCTGCCGGTCGCGCCGGGACCGCCCTCGAACAGCGTGTCGCCGGTGAAGACCGCGCCGAGCTCGGGCGCGTAGAGGCACACCGCGCCCGGCGCGTGCCCCGGCGTGTGGATGACCTGGAGCTCCACCCCGCCCGCCGACAGCACCTGCCCGTCCTCCAGCGGCCGGTACGGCACCGCGTCGCCGTACTCCATCTCCCACAGCGGCTGGTCGGCGGGATGCAGCAGGATCGGCGCGCCCGTCAGCTCCGACAGCGCGGCGGCGGCGTTGATGTGGTCGTTGTGGGCGTGGGTGCAGACGATCGCCGTGACGGTCCTGCCGCCCACCCGCTCGGCGATCCTGTCGGCGGAGTGGGCCGCGTCGATGACGACCACCGAGCGGGCGTCGCCGACCAGCCAGACGTTGTTGTCGACATCCCAGGTGCCGCCGTCGAGGGAGAACGTGCCCGAGGTGATGACCCTGTCGATCACAGCGTCACCACCGAGCGCAGGACCTCGCCCCTGTGCATCCGGGCGAAAGCGTCCTCGACCTGGTCGAGGGCGATGGTCTCCGACACGAACCGGTCGAGCGGGAGCCGTCCCTGCAGGTAGAGGTCGATGAGCATGGGGAAGTCGCGGGAGGGCAGGCAGTCGCCGTACCAGGAGGACTTCAGCGCGCCGCCGCGGCCGAAGACGTCCAGCAGGGGCAGCTCCAGCCGCATGTCCGGCGTCGGCACGCCCACCAGGACGACGACGCCCGCCAGGTCGCGGGCGTAGAAGGCCTGCTCGTAGGTCTCGGGGCGGCCGACCGCCTCGATGACGACGTCGGCGCCGAACCCGCCGGTCAGCTCACGGACGGCGGCGACGGGGTCCTGCGTGCGCGAGTTCACGACGTCGGTGGCGCCGAAGTCGCGGGCCCAGCCCAGCTTCCGGTCGTCGACGTCGATCGCGATGATCTTCGAGGCTCCGGCGAGGGAGGCGCCCAGGATGGCCGCGTCGCCGACGCCGCCACAGCCGATGACGGCCACGCTGTCGCCGCGCGAGACGTTGCCCGTGTTGAGCGCGGCGCCGAGGCCCGCCATCACGCCGCAGCCGAGCAGGCCGGCCACCTCGGGCGGCGCCTCGGCGGACACCTTGGTGCACTGCCCCGCCGCGACCAGCGTCTTCTCGATGAACGCGCCGATGCCGAGCGCGGGGCTGAGCTCGGTGCCGTCCTTCAGCGTCATCTTCTGCGCGGCGTTGTGGGTGGCGAAGCAGTACCAGGGCCGGCCGCGCAGGCAGGCGCGGCAGTTGCCGCAGACCGCGCGCCAGTTGAGGATCACGTAGTCGCCGGGCGCCAGGCCGGTGACCCCCTCCCCGACCGCCTCGACGACACCGGCGGCCTCGTGACCGAGCAGGAACGGGTAGTCGTCGCTGATGCCGCCCTCCCGGTAGTGGAGGTCGGTGTGGCAGACCCCGCACGCCTTCACGGCCACGACCGCCTCGCCCGGCCCCGGATCCGGCACCAGCACCGTCTCGACGGTGACGTCCTGCCCCTTACCTCGGGCGACGACGCCCTGAACTTCGTACGGCATGCCGCTCATCATCCGCTCAGGACGAAGATCTTCGCAAGACATACGGCTGCACCACGCCGAGCCCTCGTGCGGGCCGGCGGCGAATCCTGTGCAGATCGACGTTCTCGCCTTCCAGCCCGTCGGCCAGCTCGGCGTCGATGACGATGGTGCCCGGCCGCGCGATGGCCGTCAGCCTGGCGGCCAGGTTGACGGTCGTGCCGAACACGTCGCCCATCATCGGCAGCACGGGACCGTAGGCCATGCCGATGCGCAGCTCCCCCGTCTCGACGAGGTCCAGCGCGATCTCGGCGGCCTGCGCGGGCGTGGGCGCGGTGAACAGCACCTCGTCGCCCAGCGTCTTGACCAGCCGGGCGCCGTGGGCGGCGACCACGTCGGCGGCGCGCGACTCGAACCCCTCGACGAGCTCGGCCAGCTCCCGCTCCGACAGCTCCCTCGACCGCCGGGTGAAGGAGACGAGGTCGGCGAAGCCCACGGCCATCGACACGCGGGTGAGGACCCGCTCGTCGTTGATGTCGGCCATCGCGAGCAGGCGGGTGCCGGCCGCGGCCAGCTGGGCCCGCCAGACGTGCACGAGCACCTGCTCGAAGTCGGGAAGAAGCCGCTGTGACGTCTCCAGGATCCTGGCGAGGTCGCCGTCGGACGGCTTCTCGCCCGGCATCAGCGCCCCGATCATGATCTCGGCCTGCCACTGGGCGAGCCGCGCGGTGGTCTGGCCCAGCGCCCTGGCCAGGCGGATCACCGTGGGCTCGTCGAGCAGGCCGCTGTCGAGCATCGTGCGCACCCTGCGCAGCGTGACCACGTCGGCGTCGGAGAAGGCGACGGCGTCGTCGGCGAGCGTCGCGAACCCGAGCGCGCGCCAGATCCGCTCGGCCAGCTCCTGCGACACGCCCGCCCCGCCGGCCACCTCGCTCCTGGTGTAGCGGGCGGTGGTGCCGACCAGCAGGCGTTCGATCTCCTCCGCCGTGGGCCTCATCGCGCAGGTCTACTTTCCGTCGACGGCACCGTCGGAGACGTCCTCGACGGCGCGGAACAGGTCCGCCCGCACATCCTGGATCTTCGGGATGTCGCGCAGCGCGAGCTGGCCCTGGTCGCTGGCCGACTCGACGGTCAGCGTGCCGCAGCCCAGGATGCGCTCGACGAATGACTGGTCGGAGCTGACCGAGTTGACCTTGGTGAGGGGGATCTCGTCGGTCGACTTGTTCAGCACGCCGGTGCTGATCGTGAACCGGTGCGTGGTGAGCACGTAGCCGGTGTTCTTCCACTGCAGGTAGGGGACGAACGACCAGATCGTCAGCAGGATGACCGCGATGACGATCACCGTCGCCCTGCCGTAGAACGCGAACTCCCAGTCGCCGGGGATCAGGTAGAGGCCCGCGCCCATGGCGGCGAGGATGAGCACGAGCGCGACCGCGGGCCCGACGAGCCGCTTCCAGTGCGGGTGGAACGACCGGATGCGGCGTTCGCCCTGAGTCAGGTGGTGATCCGGGAGAGTCATGGCAGAAATCGTGGCACGGACCCCTCGCCGAACGCTATGACGACGGGCGAACGTGGACCACGTCCCCCGCGCTGAGCGTCTGCTCGCCGACCTGCAGTCGCCCGGACGGGTCGATGCCCGTGGCCGTGCCGGTCAGCGTGCGCTCGCCGGGCAGCTCCACCCGCACCTCGCGGCCGATCGTGGCGCTCGAGGCCTGGTAGGCGGCGCGCAGGCCCGCGGCGTCGGGGTCGCCGCCGACCGCGATCCAGTCGCGGTAGTGGGTCTCGATCTCCCGCAGGATGGCCCTGATCAGGGGATCCCGGTCGGTGCCTCTGGCGCGCTCCCGGTCGGGCTCGGCCGTGGAGGCGCCGAGCTCGATGGCGATGGAGGTGGCGGTCTCGACGGGCAACTCCTCGGGGCGGAGCGAGACGTTCAGCCCCATGCCGATGATCACCGCGCCGTCCTCGATCCGCTCGGCCAGGATGCCCGCCAGCTTCCGATCGCCGACCAGCAGGTCGTTCGGCCACTTCAGCCTGACGTCCAGCTCGGCGACACGCCGGACGGCGGAGGCGGCGGCCACGCCGAACAGCAGCGACAGCCAGCCCTGCCGGGAGGGCGGCACGCCGGGGCGCAGGAGCACGGAGAAGGTGAGCCCGGACCGGGGTGGCGCGTTCCAGGTCCTGCCCAGCCTGCCCCTGCCCTTGACCTGCGTCTCGGCGATCAGCACCGTGCCCTCCGGCGCACCCGCCCTGGCACGCTCGGTGAGGTCCGCGTTGGTGGAGCCGGTACGGTCCACGACGGCGATCTCGGTCCACAGGCCGCCGGGCCTGACCAGGGCGCGGCTGAGCGCCGCCTGGTTCAGCGGCGGGCGGTCGAGGTCGGTGAAAGGTGAGTCGGACACCTGTCCATCCTCTCCCATCGCCCTGCGCCGCTGTATCGGGGCGCACCACAACCTTTCCCCAAGGTCGTGCGCCCCTGACCACTCCGACGGACCTCCGGCGGCAGCCTCGCCGGCTCGACGGCGGGGACGGGGCGACCTCGGCGAACGGTCCTGCGTAGGGTACGAAAGGTGACAACGCCCACCACGCGCGCCCAGATCACCGTCCTGTCCGGGAAGACCGCCCGGGATCGGCGCGATCACCTCGCCACCGAGGAACCCATGGAGATCCGCGTCACCTCCCCGGGTGGCGAGCGCAGGACCGTGGCGATCACCATGCGCACGCCCGGCCACGACTTCGAGCTGGCGGCCGGGTTCCTGCACGGCGAGGGGGTGGCCGGGCGTGGCGAGATCAGAGCCATCGGCTACTGCACCGACGAGGACGTGCCGCCGGAGGCCCGCTACAACACCGTCACGGTGGCGCTGGACCGCCCGATTCCCGACCTGCCGGCCCTCGACCGGCACTTCGTCACCTCCAGCGCCTGCGGGGTCTGCGGCTCGGCCAGCCTCGACGCGCTGCGCGACCGCTGCCGCCCGCTGCCGCAGGGGGAGCTGTCGATCACCCCCGAGACCCTGTACGGCATGCCGCACCGGCTCAGGGAGGCTCAGGGCGGCTTCGGCAAGACCGGTGGCCTGCACGCGGCCGGGCTGTTCTCGGCCGACGGCGCGCTGGTGGCGCTCAGGGAGGACGTCGGCAGGCACAACGCGGTCGACAAGCTGGTCGGATGGGCGTCCCTGACCGGCGCGGACCTGGCCGGGCACGTGCTGATGGTCAGCGGCAGGGCCAGCTACGAGATCATGCAGAAGGCGCTGGCCGCCGGCATCCCGATGGTGTGCGCGGTGTCGGCGCCGTCGTCGCTGGCGGTGGAGCTGGCCAGGGAGTTCGGGATGACGCTGGTCGGGTTCCTGCGCGAGGAGCGGTGCAACGTCTACGCCGGCAGGGAGCGCATCGCCCTCTAGCCGTTCGCGGCCCCTTCTCCCGCAAGATCGGGTCATGTATGGTCGTGGCGTTCGCCGAAGAAAAGTTTCAGGTAAGGAGAGGTAGTGGACAAGAAGCTTCACATGCTGGCGTTTCCCATCGCGGCCGTTGCGCTGTCCATCCTGCCCACCACTCCCGCCCACGCCGCCGACGGCTACGACCGCTGCCGCGCCGGCTACTACTGCATGTTCTCCGGCCTCGACGGCACGGGTGACATCATCGAGATCCAGGCCAACACGCCGGATCTCGCCGCTTTGAACATGGCCGACCGGGCCAAGTCCGACTGGAACCGTACGAGTTCGATCATCCACCTGTACTCCGAGGCAAACTACGGCGGCTGCTCGGCGGTGACCTCTCCGGGCGGCAAGGGCAACTTCTTCAGCACCTACCGCGACTTCTTCGACTCCGTCCGGATCGGTGGCCCGAACGGTCCCTCCTGCTACGAGCCCGAGGTCCTGGTGAAGGCCCACTGACACAGGCGGAGAACGGCCCGGCATGGCGAGATGCCGGGCCGTTCTTCTGTGGGCACCCGTGGCGGGTGTCCGGGGGCTCCGCGTCCACGGCTACCCGCGCGTCCCTGGCGATCCGAAGGGCGAAGGCGGGGACGACTTTGGTCGGATGCGCGAGGGCCCGAGGTTCGATGTGCCGTGCCGCGGGCGATCTCTAGCGTCGTCGTCATGACGCAGACCGTGGCACCCCCGACCAGGCGCATCCACGAGATAGACGCCGTCCGCGGCTTCGCCCTCGCCGGCATCCTGCTGGCGAACATCGGCTTCTTCGCCGACCCCGGCGCCGCCGCCGGAGGCGCGGCGCAGATCCCCGAAGGCGCCGTGGCCTCGGTCGTCACCACTCTGGTCCTGACGAAGTTCTACGTGATCTTCTCCTTCCTGTTCGGCTACTCCTTCACCCTCCAGATGCGCTCGTGGGGCGACCAGGTCAGGGGGCGCATGCTGCGCCGCTGCCTCGGCCTGTTCGCGCTGGGCGTGGCGCAGGGCTTCCTGCTGTGGATCGGCGACATCCTCACCCTCTACGCCGCCCTGGGGTTGATCCTGCTGGCCATGCGCAACGTCCGCCCGCGAACCGCCGTCATCACCGGTGTGACGATCATCGGTGTGCTGACGGTGCTCTGGCTGGCGCTGGCCGGGCTGACCCTGCTCGACCCCACCGCCGCCGCGGACCAGGCCGCCGACCCCACCGAGGCCGCGAGGGCGCTGGCGCTGTTCACCGGGAGCCCGCTGGACTTCCTGACCTACCAGGCCGAGACCTACCCGATGCTGGCGCTGTTCGTCTGGCTCGGGCAGGGGCCGATGGCGATGGCGTTGTTCCTGTTCGGGATGGCGGCCGGCAAGTCTCGGCTGTTCGAGGAGCCGGAGCGGTGGGCGCGCCTGGTGCCGCGCATCCAGCTCGTCGGCTTCGGCGTCGGCCTGCCGGCGGCGGCGTTCTTCACCTGGTCGAGCACCGCGTCGGGGAGCTGGGTGCTGGTCGGCGTCGCGGTCAACAACGTCACGTCGCTGTTCCTGTCGGCCGCCTACGTGGTCACGTTGCTCCAGCTGGTCAGGCGCTTCCCCCTGGTGGGCACGGTGCTGTCCGGCCCCGGCCGGGTGGCGGCGTCCAACTACATCGGCCAGTCGGTGCTGATGTGCCTGGTCTTCACCGGGTACGGCCTGGCGCTGGCCGGCCGGCTCGAACCGATCGCGGTGATGGGGGTGGCCGCGCTGATCTACGCGGTGCTGGCGGCGCTGAGCGCCTGGTGGCTGCGCGGGCACCGCTACGGCCCCGTCGAGTACGGCCTGCGCGCCCTGACGAACCTGCGGTGACGCCCGGGGCGGCCGCCGCTGACCGGTGGCCGCCCTGCGGAAGGCCGCGCGGGCCCCGGGCGAGGGGGAAGGGCCTGGGGCACGCGCGGATCGCGCCCTGGCGTGCGGGCGCTCACCGCCATTGTGGTCCGGAAGCACGCCAAGCGTCCGCTTTTCCGGATATTTCGGTAGTTGGGTTTTTCGCCGGCTCGGCCGGCTAGAGCTCCTTGCGCATGAAGACCACCTCGCGCGGCCCGACGGCCTCCACCGAGGTGACGGTGTAGCCGAGCCGCCGGTAGAGCGCGATGTTCGGGGTCATCTTGGCGTTGGTGATCAGCCGCAGCGCGGGCAGGCCCAACGCCACGGCCCGCGACTCGGCGAAGGCGAGCAACCGTTTCCCCAGGCCCTGGCCGTGCTGGTCGGGCCGGACCGCCACGTTGTCCACGTACAGCACGCCGTCCTCGGGCACCAGCACGATCAGGCCGCGCAGGTCGTCGAGGACGAACACGTGACCGGCCGCGAGGTGGGCGGCGTAGTCGTCGTCCATCGGCTTGGGGCGGATGCCGATGACCTCCGCCCACGGCTGGTAGGCGGCGGCGACGATCTTCTCGATGGCGGGCAGGTCGTCGGGGTGGGCGAGTCTGATCATCCGGTGTTCTGCAATCCCGCGGCGACGCCGTTCACCGACAGCAGCAGCAGCGTCGACAGCCGTTCTCGTTCGGTCTCGGTCAGGTCGTCGGTGGTCCGCAGGGCGGTGAGCGCGCGCAGCTGCAGGTGGGAGAGCGCGTCCACGTACGGGTCGCGCAGCTGGACGGCCCGCGACAGGACCTTCCTGTTCTCCAGCAGCCGGGAGTGCCCGGTCACCGACAGCACCAGGCGCCTGGTCCTGTCGTACTCCTCCAGCACCTGCGCCGCGAAGTCCGTCCTGCCGCCCAGAGCGAGGTAGCGGGCCGCGATGGACCGGTCGGTCTTGGCCAGCGACATCTCGACGTTGTCGAGCAGCGAGGCGAACAGCGGCCACTCCCGGTAGGCCGCCTGCAGCTCGCCAAGGTCCTCGACGGCGGCCAGGCCGCTGCCCAGGCCGTACCAGCCGGGCAGGTTGACCCGCGTCTGCGCCCAGGCGAACACCCACGGAATGGCGCGCAGGTCGTCGAGGGAGCGGGGGGCGCCGAGCCCGCGGCGCGCAGGACGGGAGCCAAGACGCAGCGAGCCGATCTCCTCCAGCGGGCTGACCAGCGCGAACCACTCGGGGAAGCCGGGCGCCTCGGTGAGCGCGCGGTAGGCGCGCTCGGAGGCGGCGGCCACCTGCGAGGCCAGGCCGCGGAAGCGGGCGGCGGCGGCCGCGGTGCGCGCCCCGACGGTCGGCGAGGAGGCCAGCAGGACGGCGTTGGCGACCTGCTCCATGTGGCGGCGGGCGATGGCCTGGTGGCCGTAGCGGGCGAAGATGACCTCGCCCTGCTCGGTCACCTTGAACCTGCCCGCCACCGAGCCGGGCGCCTGGGCGAGCACCGCCCGGTTGGCCGGGCCGCCGCCGCGGCCGAGCGCGCCGCCGCGACCGTGGAAGAGCCTGAGCTTGACGTCGTTGGCCAGCGCCCACGCGGTCAGCCGTTCCTGCGCCTCGTAGAGCTTCATCGTCGCCGCCGCGGGGCCGAGCTCCTTGGCGGAGTCGGAGTAGCCGAGCATGACCTCCAGGCGGCGGTCGTTGTCGGCCAGCCGGCGCCGCACCTGGGGCAGGTCGAGCATGCCGGCCAGCACGTCGGCGGAGTTGTCGAGGTCCTGGCCCGACTCGAACAGCGGCACCACGTCGAGGACGGGCGCGCGCTCGCCCAGCGCGTGGAAGGCCAGCTCGTGGACGGCGGCGATGTCGTCGGCGCCGCGGGTGAACGACACCACGTAGCGGGAGCAGGCGGTGGTGCCGAAGCGCTCCTGGATCCAGGCGATCACCCGGATGGTGGCCAGGACCTCCTCGGTGCGCTCCGACAGCGGCCCGCCGGCGCGGATCTCCTCCAGCGCGGCGGCGTGGACCTGGGAGTGCTGGCGCACCTCCAGCTCGGCCAGGTGGAAGCCGAACGTCTCGACCTGCCAGACGAGGTGCTGCAGCTCGCCGTAGGCCTGCCTGGCGGCGCCCGCCTCGATCAGCGACTGCTGGGCGAGGCGCAGGTCGGCCAGCAGGTCGGACGGCGCGCGGTAGGCGAGGTCGAGGTCGCGCCTGCGGGTGGCGCCCACGCGGGCGCCGACGAACAGCAGCCACTGCCGGTGCGGCTCGGACGGCGAGCGGGTGGCCAGCTCGGAGACCAGGTCGGGGTGGGAGTCCTGGGCGGCGGCCAGCGCCTTGCGCAGCTCGGCGGAGGGCGGGGTGAACTGGGCGGCCGGGGTGAGCGTGCGGGCGATGCGGACGGTGGCGGTCTCCAGCGCCGTCAGCACGTGCTCGGCCTGGATGAGGACGGCCTCGCGGGTGACCTTGGCGGTGACGTTGGGGTTGCCGTCGCGGTCGCCGCCGATCCACGACCCGTAGCGAATGAACGGCCTGGCCAGCGGCGCGCGGGTGCCCGTGCCGGGGCCGAGGGCGGCGTCGAGCGAGCGGTAGACCTGGGGCACCACCCGGAAGAGCGTCTCGTCGAAGGCGGCCATCGCGGTGCGCACCTCGTCGAGCGGGTCGAGCTTGGTGTTGCGCAGCTGGGCCGTACGCCAGAGGAGGTCGATCTCCTCCAGCAGCCTGCGCCTGCTCTCGGCCCGCTCGGAGGAGCCGCGCCCCGGGGTGTTGTACTCGGTGAGCTGGCCGCTGACGCGCTGGATGGCGGTGACGACCGCGCGCCTGCGCGCCTCGGTGGGGTGCGCGGTGAGCACGGGGTGCAGTTCGAGGCCCTCGACCAGCTCGGCGACGCGGTCGCTGCCCAGTTCCTCGACGGCGGAGGCCAGCGACTCGCGCTGGACGGCCTCACCCGTGTCGCGCTCGCGCAGGGTGCGGATGCGGTAGTGCTCCTCGGCCAGGTTGGCCAGATGGAAGTAGCAGGTGAACGCCCGGGCGATCTGGACCGCCCGGTCGATCTCCCATGCGCCTACGATCGCCGCGACGTCCTCGTGGGACACCTCGCCGCGGCGCGCGCCGATGACCGCTTTGCGCAGGCGTTCGACATCCTCCAGGAGGCCGGGACCGCCCTGCTCGGCGATCACCTGGCCCAGCAGCTCGCCGAGCAGCCGCACGTCGCGGCGGAGCTCGTCGGGCATCTCGCTGACGGCACTGTGGCGCGGGATGGCCTGGTCAATCATGCTTCGCACGATATCCACTCGTCTCGCGTGACTGGAGACCGGTCTCACCAAATGGACTAGACCATTAGGTGGGCCTGGAGACCGCCGCGAGCAGCTCCGGCATCCGCGGATAGCCCGCCCGGCCCGCCACGTGCCTGCCCGCCCACGCCAGCGCGACGCCGTACGGCAGCGCCACGACGCTCACCCAGCCGGCGCCCAGCAGGACGGGCAGCGCGACGGGGAGGGCGAGCACGGCGGTGGCGATCATGGCGGCGAAGGAGGCGACGAAGGCCACCCCGCCCTGGCCCGGCGCCGCGCCGGTGAAGGCGTTGAGCCGGTCCGGCACCGTGTACGGCACCAGCACGCTGGTCACCGCGCCGACGCCGAGCCCGACGCCGAGCACGCCCCACGCGGTCAGCGCGGCGGGCACCGCCCACGCCAGGCTGCCGGCGAACAGCCCGCCGACCACGGCGAGCGCCACCAGGACAGGGACCGCGATGACCGCCACGGCCAGGTGCCGTCCCGCCAGGTCGCCGCGCAGGTCACGGGCGTCGCCGTAGACGACGGCGTTCATCCACAGGGACCGGCCGTCGATGCCGAAGCTGTTGCACTGCTGCATGGCGATCATCAGCGCCCCGACGCAGGCCGGGCCGATCGCGGCGCCCGCTCCGCCGCCCGAGCCCTGCCCGTTGATGGAGAAGGCCAGCACGCACGTCACCGCGATCGACGCGAACCAGCCGACGCGACCGCGCGGGTCGCGCCTGGCGTACTTCAGCTCCTTCGACGCCACGGCCGCCACCCGGCCGTCGGGCAGGAGCCGGTCGAGCAGGCCGCTGGAGCGGCGCACGGAGGCGGCCTGGGTGGAGGCGTCGGTGGTGACCAGGGCGCGGCCCAGCGCCCTGATCCACAGCCAGCCGAGCGCCAGGACGAGCAGGGCGAGGAGGGCCAGCTCGAGCGCGGCGGTCGCGCCGCCGTCGCTGATGGCGTGGGCGGCCCAGCCCGGCGGGGTCCAGCGCAGCACGGCCGCCAGGCTGTCGAGAATCGCGCGCGGGTCGCCGCTCAGGCCGCGGTTGACGATCAGGTTGGGCAGCTGGGCCAGCAGCACGACGACGATGACGCCGACGGCCAGCAGGTCGCGGCCCCTGCGCGAGCGCAGCAGCCCGGACAGCGCGGTGGTGATCAGCCGGGAGGTGACGATGCAGAGCGCGAACTGCAGGACCACCGCGACGACGCCGAGCAGGAAGCCACCCGCTCCGCGCGCGAGGCCCACCAGCGCGCCCGCCGTCACCACGAGAGAGACGATCGGCCACACGCCGGTGACCGACGCGGCGAACATGCCGGCCGCCAGCTGCCGCGTGCGCAGCGGGAAGAGGGCGAGCCTGGCCGGGTCCAGGGTGTCGTCGAGGCCGAAGGCCAGCAGGGGCACGGTGGCCCAGCAGACCAGCAGCCCGGTGAAGGCGATCACGCCGATGTCGGCGGCGATGTCCGACGGCGCCGCCCTGAGCAGCGCCAGCAGCAGGAAGCCGCCCGCCGCCACCACGAGCGCGGCCAGCAAGGAGAAGACGAAGCCGAGGATGCGCTGGGTGTCGCCGCGCAGGCCGCCCGCGATCAGCCTGAGCTTCAGTTCGACGAAGAGCCCAACCACGTCAGCCCCTCCTCCCCGCTCTGCCGTACGCCGACGAGGTCGAGGAAGGCCTGGTTGAGGCTGCGGCCCGCGCGGACCTCGGCGGTCGGGCCCTGGGCGACGATCCGGCCGCCGCTCATCACCGACACCCAGTCGCACAGCCGCTCGACCAGGTCCATGACGTGGCTGGAGAAGATGACGGTGGAGCCGGAGGCGGTGTAGCGGCGGAGCACCTCGGTCAGGGTGTTGGCGCTGACCGGGTCGACTCCCTCGAAGGGCTCGTCGAGGAAGAGCACCGCCGGGTTGTGCAGCAGCGCGGCGGCCAGGCCGATCTTCTTGCGCATGCCGGTGGAGTAGTCGACGACGAGCTTGTCGGCGGAATCGGTCAGGTCCATGACGCGGAGCAGTTCCTCGGCGCGCTGCTCGACGTCGGCCTTGGGGATGCCGCGCAGGCGGCCGTTGTAGTGCAGCAGTTCGCGGCCCGACAGCCGCTCGAACAGTCGCAGGCCCTCGGGCAAGACGCCGATGCGGGCCTTGACCTGGACGGGGTCGCGCCACACGTCGACGCCGCCGACCGTCGCGACGCCGCCGTCGGGGCGGAGCAGGCCGGTGATCATGCTCAGCGTGGTCGTCTTGCCCGCGCCGTTGGGTCCGACCAGTCCCGCGAAGCTCCCCGCGGGCACCGTGAAGTCGATCCCGGCCACCGCCACCTGCTGGCCGAACCGTTTGAACAGGCCCTCTGTACGCACCGCCTCCGTCATGCCCACCAGTCTGGTGCTTTGGGGGGCCTTGTGGGCAACCGTACCGCTTGGGAAGAATCACAGTTCGTCCACGCCGAGGTGGGCGCCGGTGCGGGTCTGGGTGTCATCGTGATCCCAGGGCTAGTCTTACGGCATGAGTGCCGCGCTGCCGTCCGGGCCCCCAGAGATCGACATCCACACCACGGCGGGCAAGCTCGCCGACTTCGAGCGGCGGCAGGACGAGGCCGTGCACGCGGGCTCGGCCCGCGCCGTCGAGAAGCAGCACGCCAAGGGCAAGCTGACCGCGCGCGAGCGCCTGGCGGCCTTCCTCGACGAGGGGTCCTTCGTCGAGTTCGACGAGTTCGCCAGGCACCGCGCGACGGCCTTCGGCATCGAGGACAACCGGCCCTACGGCGACGGCGTGGTCACCGGCCACGGCACCGTGGACGGCCGTCCGGTCGCCGTCTACAGCCAGGACTTCACGGTCTTCGGCGGCTCGCTCGGCGAGGTCTACGGCGAGAAGATCGTCAAGGTCATGGACCACGCGCTCAAGGTCGGCTGCCCGATCGTCGGCATCAACGACGGCGGCGGGGCGCGGATCCAGGAGGGCGTGGTCGCGCTCGGGCTGTTCGCCGAGATCTTCAAGCGCAACGTCCACGCCTCGGGCGTGGTGCCGCAGATCTCGCTGATCATGGGCCCGTGCGCGGGCGGTGCGGTCTACTCCCCGGCGCTGACCGACTTCATCCTGATGGTGCAGGAGAAGTCGCACATGTTCATCACCGGCCCCGACGTGATCAAGACGGTCACCGGCGAGGAGGTGAGCTTCGAGGAGCTCGGCGGCGCCCACACCCACAACTCCCGGTCGGGCGTGGCGCACTTCGAGGCCGCCGACGAGGCCGACTGCCTCGAGCTGGCCAAGGCGCTGCTGTCCTACCTGCCCTCCAACAACCTGGACGAGGCGCCCGTCTACGACGCCGAGGCCGAGCTGACGGTCACCGACGAGGACCGCGAGCTCGACACGCTCATCCCCGACTCGGCCAACCAGCCCTACGACATGCACACCGTGATCGGGCACGTGCTCGACGACGGCGAGTTCCTCGAGGTCCATGCCAGGTTCGCGCCGAACATCGTGGTGGGTTTCGGCCGGGTCGAGGGACGCTCGGTCGGGATCGTCGCCAACCAGCCGATGAGTTTCGCCGGAACACTCGATATTGCGGCGTCCGAAAAGGCGGCACGATTCGTACGGACCTGTGATGCTTTCAATATTCCCGTAGTGACATTTGTGGACGTCCCGGGATTCCTGCCGGGCACCGACCAGGAATGGAACGGAATCATCAGGCGCGGCGCCAAGCTCCTCTACGCCTACGCCGAGGCCACCGTGCCGCTGGTCACGGTCATCACCCGCAAGGCCTATGGCGGCGCCTACGACGTCATGGGCTCCAAGCACCTCGGCGCCGACATCAACCTGGCCTGGCCCACCGCGCAGATCGCGGTCATGGGCGCGCAGGGCGCCGTCAACATCCTCTACCGGCGCGAGCTGGCCGCCGCCGAGAATCCCGACGCCGAGCGGGCCCGACTGGTCACCGCGTACGAGGACACTCTGGCCAATCCGTTCCTAGCCGCCGAGCGCGGCTACGTCGACGCGGTCATCCGGCCCTCCGACACCCGGGTGCAGATCGTCAGGGCGCTGCGCGCGCTGCGGAACAAGCGGGCGTCGCTTCCCCCGAAGAAGCATGGGAACATCCCACTATGACGGTGCATCTGCGAATTATTCGCGGTGACGCCACCGCCGAGGAGATCGCGGCTCTGGTGGCGGTTCTCGCTTCCCGCTCCGCCGAACCCGATCGCCCGGCGGAGCCGAAGCGCGAAACATGGCGAAACCCGGCCAGAGCCATGCGTAAACCTCTCGTACCTGGGAAGTCGGCGTGGCGAAACAGCGCCTTGCCGTAGAGGATCCTGAGAAACGGGTGTCAAGTTCGCCGGGAGTTGGGACTATCTAGAAAAGTAGGCGTATATAGTCAGCCGATCAACGAGCACCGCGGCCTGGAGGACGACATGGCCATCCCAGACCTCACGCCGCACCCTGTCGCGGCAAAGTACGCCGTCCTAGTGGACGTCGGTTATCTCTATGCCGCCGCAGGTGAAGTACTGCTCGGCGCCAAGGAGCGCAAGGAATACCGGGTTGCCGCCGACGAGCTCATCCAATCCTTGCAGAAGCATGCTGAGCAACGCATTTCCGGGGAGCTCCTGCGGATCTATTGGTATGACGCCGCCCGTGACCGCGTGCCGACCGTGGACCAGCGGGTCATCGCCCAGCTCCCCTGGGTCAAGGTACGGCTTGGCAACCTGAACGCACGTGGCCAGCAGAAGGGCGTGGACGCCCAGATCAGGAGCGACCTGGAGGCGCTGGCCCGCCACCACGCGGTGACGGACACGATCCTGCTGGCGGGCGACGAGGACATGGTGCCCGCCGTCGAGGCCGCGCAGGCCTACGGCGTGCGGATCCACCTGTGGGGCGTCGAGCCGCCGTACGGCACCAACCAGGCCGAGCGCCTGGTGTGGGAGTCCGACACCGTCGAAGTGATCTCCGCTGACTTCCTGAGGCCGTTTTTCAGCCGTGCGCCGCAGCCCGTGGCCGTGGTGCCGCCGGTGACGGCGCCGTCGCCCGCCCAGGTGTTCGCGGGCCGTACGGCCGCGCCCAAGCCGCACGTCAAGCCCGGCCAGGTGGCCAAGCTCGGCCCGTCGCGGCCTCGCGTGGAGGACGTCGGCGAGCACGTGGCGCAGAAGTGGATACTGACCCGCGGTCGCGACAACATCAGGGACCTGCTGCCCGGACCGATCCTGCCGACGGTCATCGACACGGAGCTGCTGATCGAGGCGGAGAAGGAGCTCGGCCACTCGCTGCGGCCCTACCCCGAGGCGCGGGTGTGGCTGCGCGACGGGTTCTGGGCGCGGGTCTACCGCGAGTTCGACCTGGGAGTCGGGGTCTCCTCCAAGTAACGCCCGGTGCCGCCGACCGGGTCGGGCGGCCTGGAGCGGGACTCCGGCGTCCTGCGGGATCCCGGCCGGGGATCCCGCCGGCGGACGAGGCGCGGCCCTTCCGCCCGGCAGGGGTCACGCGGGGTTGAGGAGGGCTTCGGCGACGGTCGTGCGGGCGTACAGGACGTAGCGGCCGGTGCGGTGGGCGCTGCACAACCCCGCCTTCCGCAGCGCCGTCAGGTGCTGGTTGGCCCCGGGCTCCGACAGCCCGGTCCGCACCGCCAGCTCCCTGGTCGAGGCGGGCTGGTCCAGCTCGGCCAGCAGCCGGGCCCTGGTCGGCCCGAGCACCGCCGCCAGCGCGGCCGGCGGGTCCCTCCGCTCGCTCTCCCACAGCGTCGCCACCCCGCGGGGCGGGTAGCGCAGCGTCGGCTGGAACGGCGGCACCGTGATCGAGAAGATCCGCGGCCAGGCGAAGACGGAGGGCACCAGCAGCAGCCCCCGCCCGTCGAGCGGCCGCACGCCCCGGCAGAAGCGGTGCGCCAGGTGCAGCCGCTCGCCCTGCCAGCTCACGTTCGCGTCGAGGTCGGACAGCATCCGGTGGACGCCGCCCTCGGCCAGCATGCGGGCGCGGTAGAGCAGGTCGCCTTCCATGAGCGTGCGGATGCGCGGCCAGTACGGCTCGATGGCCGCCGCCCAGTACGCCCTGATCTCGCCGGCCAGCCGGTCCAGGCCCTTCTCGGGGTCGTCGTACAGGGCCCGCAGGCGCGGCGTGCGGGGGACGTCCCACGCGTCGAGCTCGGCGCGGACGTCGGCGGCGCGCGCCAGCATGCCCGCCAGCTCCAGCTCCAGGTCGGGCACCGAGGTGGTGGGCGGCGGGGCGATGAAGGCGACCAGCGAGATGGTCGGCACGGGCACGAGGTCCGACAGCAGCCGCCAGTCGACGTCGGCCAGCCGGCGGCGCACCCGCTCGGCCCACGGCCGGTTGACGCCCGCCGGCTCCTTCACCACCCTGACGCTCGCGACCACCTCCCACAGGGGCGAGAGGGCGAAGCGCGTGTTGGCGATGTCCTGGACGGTGAAGGTGAGTTCGATTCGCTGTCTCCTTAATCCATCGCCATTAGACCATCGCCGCAGGCAGGGTGCCAGGCATGGATCGCGCATTCCGGCGGCTGTACGTGGCCGCGTTCGGCAGCCAGTTCGGCACCCAGCTCTCCCACGTGGCGCTGCCGCTGCTGGCCGTGACCGTGCTCGACGCGAGCGCGGGCGAGGTCGGCCTGCTCAGCTCGCTGGCGACACTGGTCGTGCTGGTGATGGGCCTGCCCGCGGGCGTATGGGTCGACAGGGTACGGCGGCGCCCCGTCATGGTGGCCATGGACCTCCTCCGCGCGGCGGCGCTCGTCTCGGTCACGGCGGCCTGGTGGCTGGACGCGCTGACGATGGAGCAGCTGTACCTGGTCGCGATCGTCTCGGGCGTCGGCACCCTGTTCTTCGACGTCGCCTCGCACAGCCTGGTGCCCGCGCTGGTCGGCCGCGACCGGCTCACCTCCGCCAACTCGCTGCTGGTCGGGACGGCCTCGGCGATGTACATCTCGGGACGCAGCGTCTCCGGCCTGCTCACCCAGGTGCTCGGCGCGCCGCTGGTGCTGCTGCTCGACGCGGTGACGTACGTATGGTCGGCCCTGTGGCTGCGGGGGATCCCCGCGGCCGGGCCGCCGCCTGCCGTACGGGAGCCGGTCGGGCGGCAGCTGCGCGAGGGCCTGCGGTTCCTGTTCGGCAACCGGATACTGGTGCCGATCGCGGCCCAGGGGGCGCTGGCCAACCTCGGCTTCCCGCTGGCCACGGTGCTGCTGCCGGTGCTGCTGGTGCGGGATCTCGGCTTCCCCGCGTGGGTGTACGGCGCCTTCCTGGCGGCCAGCGGGGTGGGATCGCTGGTGGGATCGGCCTGCGCGCACCTGTGCGCCAAGTGGCTCGGCCAGGGCCGCGCGGTCTGGCTGGTTGGCGTGCTGACCGGGCCGTTCTCCCTGCTGGTGCCGCTGCTCGACCAGGGCGTCTGGATCTGGCTGTCAGCCGCGGGCTTCTTCGTCCAGTCCGTGCGGACGGGGGTGAACAACGTGCTGCTGGTGAGCTTCAGGCAGCAGCTCACACCCGACCACATGCTGGGCCGGATGACCTCGATCATGCAGGTGATTTTGATGGGCGCGGTGGGGCTCGGCGGGCTGCTGGCGGCGGGCATCGGCGAGCTGTGGGGGGTGCGCGCCACGCTCTGGGCAGGCGCGATCCTCACCGCGCTGTCGTGGACACCGCTGATCACGGTAAGGTCTGAAATCCGCCAGTTGGGGGCACCCAGCAGGGGATAGCGTCGTGGCATGGAAACGTTGGACTTCGACGCCTGCTACCGCGCGGTGTCCGCGCGGGACTCCAGGTTCGACGGGCGCTTCTACACGGCGGTGAAGACCACCGGCATCTACTGCCGGCCGATCTGCCCGGCGCGCACCCCCGCTTCGCGCAACGTGCGCTTCTACCGGCACGCGGCCTCGGCCGAGGCCGCGGGCTTCCGGCCGTGCAAGCGGTGCCGCCCCGAGCTGTCGCCCGGCGACCCGGGCTGGG
Organism: Nonomuraea sp. NPDC003727; assembly: GCF_053586935.1. Taxonomy (NCBI): domain Bacteria; kingdom Bacillati; phylum Actinomycetota; class Actinomycetes; order Streptosporangiales; family Streptosporangiaceae; genus Nonomuraea; species Nonomuraea sp. NPDC003727. The sequence goes on along the minus strand of NZ_JBSFNE010000005.1, from coordinate 312,620 downwards.
ACGTGCGCGGCGACCTCGTGGGGCGGGCGCTGCGGCTGATCGACGACGGCGCGGCCGACGACCACGGCGTGGCGGGGCTGGCGACGCGGCTGCACATCACCGAACGGCACCTGCACCGGCTGTTCGTCGCCGAGCTGGGCGTCGGCCCGCTGGCGGTGGCCCGCACCAAGCGGCTGCTGCTGGCCAAGCAGCTGCTGACCGAGACCGCGCTGCCGGTGACGGAGGTGGCGTTCGCGGCGGGCTTCGGCAGCGTGCGGCAGTTCAACGCCACCATGCAGGAGACCTACGGCTTCACGCCGTCGGAGATGCGCGCCACCGCGCACCGGCCCGGCGCCCCCGCGGCGCTCAGGCTCCGGCTGAACTGGCGGGAGCCGTACGACGTGGAGGGGCTGTTCGCCTTCCTGGCCGCGCGTGCCGTCCCCGGGCTGGAGCGCGTCGAGCACGGCTCCTACCACCGGGCGGTGCGGGGCGGCTCGATCACGCTGACGCCGGGAGACGGGCACGTCCTGCTCGAGGCGTCGCTCGACGACACCAGGCATCTGGCCAGGCTCGTGGCGCGCTGCCGCAGGCTGCTCGACCTCGACGCCGACCCCGCCGCGATCAGCGAGGCGCTCGGCGCGACGTCGCTGGCCCCGCTGGTGGCCGCCCGTCCCGGGCTGCGCGTGCCTGGCGCGTTCGACGGGTTCGAGCTGGCCGTACGGGCGATCGTCGGCCAGCAGATCTCGGTCGCGGGCGCAAGGACGCTGCTCGGCAGGATCGTCGACAGGGCGGGCGGATTCCCCACCGCACCGCAACTCGCCGACATGGACCTGTCGGGGCTCGGCATGACCACCCGGCGCGTGGCCACGCTGAAGGACCTGGCGGGCCGCGTGGCCGCCGGCGCCATCGACCTCGACGGCGGCCAGGACCCCGCCGACGCGGTCGCCGAGCTGCTCACGGTGCCGGGCATCGGCCCGTGGACGGCCGGCTACATCTCCCTGCGCGCGCTGCGCGACCCCGACGCGTGGCCGGCCGGCGACCTCGTCCTGGACAAGCGCATGGCCGCGCTCGGCATCCCTCAGGACCATCTCGAGCGGTGGCGGCCCTGGCGGGCCTACGCCGCCCTTCACCTCTGGAGCTCTTCATGATCGAAGCACAGCTGCTGCCCACCCCTGCCGGCCCGCTCGCGCTGCTGGCGCGGGACGGCGTGATCGTGGCCGCTGGGTTCACCGCCGAGCCCGCCGACATGTTCGCCCGGCTCTCGCCCGAGCTGCAGGCGCTCGGCCTCGACGTCGTGGCCGACCTCGGCGCCCCGGCGGAGGCGGTACGCGCCTACCTGGCGGGCGACCTCGACGCCCTCGACACCGTTCCCGTCGAGCAGCCGGGCTCCCCCACCCGCAAGCGGCTGCACCAGGCGCTGCGCGAGGTGAAGGCGGGGACCACGGTGTCGTACGCGGAGCTGGCCGAGCGGGCGGGGCTGCCCCGGACCGCGGCCAGGGCGGCGGGGTCGGCCTGCGCCCAGAACCTGATCGCGCCGTTCGTGCCCTGCCACCGGGTGCTGCCCAGCACGGGCGGGTTCGGCGGCTACTACTACGGCGTGCCGGTCAAGGAGTGGCTGCTGGAGCACGAGTCGTCGCGCGCCTGACCGGCGCTCGCGGCGCCGGTTACTGATCGCGCGACGTATGCTGGCGCGCATGACCGTCCCCGGGGCGATCGGCACCCTGCGCTACCCAGTCAAGTCGTTGGTGATCGTCACCGGCCTGCCGGGCGCGGGCAAGACGACCCTCCTGCGCCGCCTGTACGGCATGGACGGCACCGAGCGCGTCCCGTTCACCGCGGGGCCGGTGACGGTGATCGACTCGCAGCAGTCACGCGCCCGATGGGACGGCAGGCTGCGCTGGGCGCCCAAACCGGTGCGCACCGGTGTGGTGTTCGCCACGCACGTGTGGCGGATCAGCCGCGGCCTGCGCGTGGGCGGCCCGGTGATCGCGCACAACAGGGGCTGCGGGCCACGCGTGCTGCGGGGCTTCGCGTGGCTGGCCCGCCGCCATCGCGCGCAGCTGCACCTGCTGCTGCTCGACGCGCCCCCTGAGGTCGCTCTCGCCGGGCAGTACGCCAGGGGCAGGGTCGTGGCGGGCGCGACCTTCACCCGGCACCGCCGCCACTGGCGCGCGCTCCTCGACCGGGTGCGCGCGGGCGACCCGGACCCCGCGGCGGGCGCGCTCGTGCTCGACCGCGCGGACGCCGACCGGCTGATCGGCATCCACTTCGGCGACCATCAGGGGCTGGCGGTCTCCGGCGGCTGACGGCGCGTCTCGGAGACGGCGGCCGCCTCGGGGGATCGGCGACGCGCACCCCCTGCCGCGGCGGTCTCCGAGGGCTGACGGCGGGACTCCTGGATGGTGACCGTCTTCTGCGACTGGCGGCCCGGACCCACGGCCGAGGCGGTCTTCGGGGACCGGCGGCGCGGGCCGGTGGCGGGCTCGGGCTCCGGCCGCAGGAGCAGCTGGTCGAGTTTGGCGTGCAGGACGGCCAGTTCCTCCTTGACCGCCGCGAGCTCGACCTGGGTCCGCGTCTCCGCGGCGGACGGCTCGGTGTCGTTCATGGCGTTGACGACGACCGCGATGAACAGGTTGAGCGCGACGAAGGTCGACATCAGGATGTAGACGATGAAGAAGAGCCACGCCCACGGCTTCTCCTTCATCACCTCCTGCGCCACGTTGCCCCAGTCGTCCCCCGTCATGATCTGGAACAGCGTGAACAGCGAGCGCGGCAGCTCGTCGAAGCGCTCGGGCACGATCTCGCCGAAGAGCTTGGTCGCGATCACCGCGGCGATGTAGATCATCAGCACCAGCAGGCCGATGATGGAGGCCATCCCCGGCACCGCGGCGAGCAGGGCGCCGACCACGCGGCGCATGCTCGGCACCGCCGACACCAGGCGCAGCGCCCGCAGGATGCGCAGCGCCCTGAGCACCGAGGTGGGTCCGGAGGCGGGCACCAGCGCGACCGCCACGATCACGGTGTCGAACCAGTTCCAGGGGTCGGCGAAGAAGGACCTGCGGTAGGCGTACAGGCGCGCGGCGATCTCGACGGCGAAGATCGCCAGCGCGATCCTGTCGATCGTGTGCAGCAGCCCCCCGAACCGCTCCATCAGGAATGAACTGGTCTCGCATCCGATGGTGATCGCGTTGATCACGATCACCAGGATGACCGCTCGCTGCACGAGCGAGCTTTCGAGGACCGCACGCACGCGTTCCTGACGAAACACCGGAACCGCTCCCCCAAGGGACGAAGGACACCAATCGATGATCATCGTAGGGGTGCGGGCGAGTGCCGACGATCATCGTCTTCCGGACGGTTCCCAGATCTTCAACGCGTCGTAGGCGGCACGCCACTCGTCGCGGTAGGCGGCCCGGATGTGGTCGGGCATGCGGCCGAGGATGAGCGCGGTCCGCTCCTCGCCCGCGCTGTCCAGCACCCAGGGCAGGTAGCGGGACGCGTCGGCGCCGATCCGCCTGGAGTGCTCCTGGCCGAAGGTCCGCCACTGCTCCTCGGTGACGCTCAGGTCGATCACCGCGAGCGCCTCACGCTCCTCGTGCCGGAGGTGGCCGCCGAGCACCGTGGTCAGGCTGTCGGCGAGGTCGCCGAGCCGTTCGTGGCCCGTGTCGGGGTCGGCGATGGCCGCGTCGAAGGACTCCAGGAGGGGGTCGATGAGCGCGTGCTCGGCCTCCATGGCGGCGAGGAGGGCCAGCTCGTCGGTCCGGCCGGCGAGGGCGCGTTCCATCACCGGCCACAGCATGTCGTCCTCGGTGGTGTGGTGCACCCGCAGGTAGGTCTTGAACATCTCCCAGCCCACGGCCGCGCCGAGCAGCCGCCGCGGGTCGTCGTCCGTGCGGGCGGTGATGCGGGCGATGCGCTCCGCTTCGCGCCGGAGGGCGTCGTGCACCGTGACCATCATCGTCATGTCCAGCTTGTACGTCATGCCGGAACCGTAAAGCGACACATGCCTAACTGTCAACATTCCAACTATCAATGTGCTGATATGATGATTCTCGTGTCCACGACGCTGTCCGACCTGCTCAAACTCTCCCTCGGCAACCTGCTGCGCCAGGCGTCCGTACGGCTGGCCGGCGAGTCGCGCTCGCGCGAGTTCGTGGTGCTCGACGTCCTGGCCGACCAGGACGGCTGCTCGCAGCAGGACCTGGTGGAGCGGCTGGGCATCAACCGGACGATCATGGTGCGGCTCGTCGACGCGCTGGAGGAGGCGGGCCACGTCACCAGGACCCGCAACCTCCGCAACCGCCGCTCCAACGAGCTGCGCCTGACCGCCAAGGGCCGCGAGGCGCTGAAAGGCATGCGCGAGGCCGCGGCCGCCCACGACGCCGAGGTGACCGCCGCCCTGACGCCGGCCGAGCGCACCCGGCTGAACGAGCTGCTGACCCTGCTGCTCCCCGAGCCCGAGCAGGTCCAGAGCACCGCGTACCTGATCACCCAGGCGCACTACCGGCTGCGCCGGCTCGGCGACGCCCTGCTGGCCGACAGCGGGCTGCGGACCAGGCACTTCGGCCCCCTCGCCGGGCTCGACGAGCTCGCGCCCTGCCCCCAGCACCGGCTCGCCCGCCACCTCGGGATCACCGAACCGGCCGCGGCGGAGGTGGTCAACGAGCTGGTCGACGCGGGCCTCGTGGCGCGCGGCAGAGACCCGCACGACCGCCGCCGCTACGCGCTGGATCTCACCGACCTCGGCAGGCGGCGGCTCGCCACGGCCGGCGAGGCGCAGCAGGCGCTCCAGGCGCAGGTACGCGAGCTGCTCGGCGGCCCCGAGCCCGAGCGGGAACTGCGCGAGCTCCTCCAGAAACTGGTCAGCGACGCCTGACGGCGCACACGGTCAGCGACGCCTGACGGTGCACACGGTCAGCGACGCCTGACGGTGCACACGGTCAGCGGCGCCTGACGGTGCTCTGGACCTCGCCGACGGGGACGTCGCGACTGGCGCCCACCTCGACCGGGTCGTAGGCGAACGGCACCACGTCGTCCTCCACCTCGACGGGCCAGACCGTGGTGACCGTCAGCACGTACACCTCCCGCGGCTGGTCGACGGAGGCCCGCAGGTAGCGCACGCCGCAGGTGAACTCGCCGCCCTTCCGGTACGGCCGGCCCGACGTCCCGCAGTCCTCGCGCACTTCGGCCCGGTCCGGCGACGTGCCCGGGTCGATCTTGATGTCCTGGAGCGAAGCGGTGACGGTCGCGCTCATCACCCCAGGGATGGACGCGGTCACCGAACGCGTGCTCTCCCCCACCCCGCCGAGCCACACCCAGGTCGGCAGGTTGACGTAGCTCTTGGCGTCGGGGTTCAGCCGCACCTGCGGCTCCGGCACGGTCAGCGCGGCCCTGGCGATCTCCACCAGCTCGGCCAGCGTGATGCCGGCCGGCGGTGTGGTGCCCGGCGGCACCCACACGAACTGGTCGAGCGCGCCCCAGCAGGCCCTGCCCCGCGCGTCGGCCTCGTTGTAGGCGGGGGTCCACCAGCGGCCCGGCTGCCCGATCTTGTCCTTGAACTGCTTGAGGAAGGCCTGGAACTGCGCCTCCGTGCCGTCGGGGTGCATCCGGAACCAGTAGGCCCTGACGTCCTCCTGGGTCCTGAACATCTCCGAGGCGTCCGGCCCCGGCTCGTACCAGCAGGGGCGGTCGAGCTGGTAGCCGTCGCCCTTCCCGCCCCTGGCGCCGTTCCCGGTGATCACGATCTTGGAGTTCTCGAGGCGGACGCCGGCCGTCCGGCCGTCCTGGAAGCCGTCGCCGCGCGGACCTCCCGGGTCGAGCAGCAGGAGTCCCGCGGCGGCGGCGGAGAGGAGGCGGTTCATCGGGCGCACCCTTCGTTGCCGTGTCTGAAGTCCTTGACCCGCCAGACGCCGTCGTCGCCCCGGGCGAGGATCATGGCCTGCAGGTAGGCGGCGCGCGTCCAGGCGGGCTGGGTCGGTACGGCGACGCCGCCCCTGCCCGTCAGCAGCCGCAGGCGCGTCTCGTCCACGCAGGCGGCGACCTCGGCGCCGCCGTCCATGACGGCCGTCACGTTCATCGCGTAGATCCGCGCGGTGCCGCGCACCGACCGTCCGGCGAAGCTCTCCACCCAGTCGAGCGCCGCGCGGCCGCCAGGGTCCGCCACCCTCGCCAGGTAGGCGTCGTCGCCGGTGAGAACCGCCTTCCACATGCCGGCGTAGATGTCGGTGAACGCCGTCAGCAGCGCGGCCTGCCGCGGGTCGGCGGTGGCGGGCCGTTCCACCAGCACCTTCGTCCTCGGCCCCACCGGGATCGTCACGGTCGAGGGGACGGCGGCGTCCGTCGCGGGGGCGACCGCCTGGCGCGGCGCGAAGGGCCGGTCGCCGCCGGAGGCCGCGCAACCGGCCCCGAGCAGGGCGGCGACCACCGGTGCGATCAGCCCACGCATGCGGATCACGCTAGGTCTCCCCGCCGTCCGGGAGCCAATGAGGTGCGGGTTTCGGTATGGGTCATGCCGACGACTCCCTGACCACGTGGATCCGCCATGACGGAAGCAGGTCGTCGATGAGCGCCTCGGTCTCGGGCGCCATGCCGCCGCCGTACGGGTGCGAGGCGGCCCGGCGCGTCAGGCCCTCGACGACGGCGCGCAGCCGTACCGGGTCGGCCGTGGCGTGCGTGGCGCGCAACAGGTCACGCCAGAGGCCCTCGTCGTCGGCGGCGAGCAGCAGTCCCGCCCGCACCGCCGCCACCGCCGCGTCCGCGTCGCCGTGGGCCAGCCTGACCTCGCACAGCCGGTGGGCGGCGTCGGCGACGGCCGCCGCCACGTCGTACTCCAGCTCGTCGGCGGCCAGCCACGCGTACCTGCCGGCCGGCCTGCCCGCCAGCAGCGGCCCCCTGACCAGCCCGAGCGCCCTCTCCAGCAGGACGGCGCGCGCGGTCGGGTCGTCGTGCGAGCGCCTGACCAGCTCGCGGAAGAGCATCCAGTCGGTACGCACCTCCGGGCCGAGCCTGAGACGGCCCGCCGCGTCGGTGTGCAGGTGCTCCTCGCCGAGCCAGTGCGCAACCCGCGCGATCGTGGCGTCGCGGACCAGCGCCTGCACGCCGCGCGGCCACAGCACGCCGCCGAGCACGACGGGATGGACCCCGCCCGGGTGCGTGGCCAGGTAGACCAGCAGCTCGGTGGCCAGCTCCATCCGCCCCTCCTCCATCGCCTCCGGGCCGATGACCTCGACCGGGCCGAGCAGCCTGATCTCGACGGCGGGCGGGTGCAGGTCCTCCAGCGGTTCGGGGTCCGGCATCGCCTCGCCCTCGTGGCGCCCGGCGGTGTCGAACAGGTCCAGCAGCGCGTGGTAGTGGCGGCGGGGCAGCAGCTGCGCCGTCACCTCCAGGCCCAGCTCGGGGACGCGGGCGCGGCCGTCCTCGGTGATCTCCATGGTCCAGGTGGCGTGCGGCACCTCCCCCGTGACCACGAAGCCCGCCGTGTCCTTCCTGGCGAGCAACGCCAGGCGGCGGGCCTCCTCCTGGGTGGGCGCGACGGTGCTGAGCAGGTAGTGGGCCAGATGCGAGCGGCCGTTGACCCGCCCGGTCAGCACCTCCTGGCGCGGCGCTGCCGACCTCTCCAGCTCCGGAAGGACCTCCGACAGGCTTCCCACGGACCTGACCCGGCCAGGGGCGATCGCGGTCAGCTCCTCGCCGAAGCCGACCAGCGTGACCCGCATCTCGTCCGACCACCTGTTGGTGGCCAGCTCGACCGCCAGGGCGGCCAGGGCGGCGGTGGTGTGCGGGCCGCGGATGTTGATCAGCCCGTGGGCGGCCTCCAGGTCGACGAGGACGCGGCCGCCGCCGTCCGTGCCCAGCGAGACCAGCCCCGGGTACGGCGCGCCGCCGTGCTGCTCCTCCAGCAGCCTGCCCGCGTGGGCGGCCAGCCGCCAGACCTGCCCGCCGTCCTGCGCCTCCCACGGCTCGGGGGCGTCCTGGCCGGCCGGATGGATCCACAGGTCGAGGGTCCTGGCGGACAGGTGCGCGGCGTAGACGGTGGGCGGGACACGGTCCTGGGCGGCCAGCTCGGCGCCGAGCAGGCGCAGGCCGATGTCCAGCATGCGGGCGCCGGGGGCGTCGGCGCCGAGGCGGAGCGCCACCTCGGCCTTGGCGGCGTCGTCGCGGGGGCGGGCGATGCGGTGGCCGAAGGCGCGATGCCAGAGCTGGCGGCGCCGCCTGCCGCCGAGGATCACCAGCAGACCGGCGGCGGCCAGTGACGCGCCCGCGAGGTAGTCGACGAGGTCCAGCCCGGGATTCAGGTCGGCGCGATCGGACCGGTTGGCCTCGTTCGCTCGCGCGGCCTCGTCAGCCCGCTTCGCCGCCTCCGCCTGGTTGGCCGCCTCCGCCTGCTTGGCCTCGTTCGCCCGCTCGGCCTCCTTCGCGTGCTCGGCGTTGGCCGCCCGCTTCGCCTCCTCGGCGCGCTTGGCCTCCTCCGCCTGCTTTGCCTCCCTCGCCTGCTCGGCCGCCTCCGCGCGCTTGGCGTCCTCTGCCTCTGCCTGCTTGGCGTCCTCTGCTTGCTTGGCCTCGGCCCGCTTGGTGGCCTCTGCCTGCTTGGCCGCCTCGGCCCGTTTGGCGTCCTCTGCTTGCTTGGTGGCCTCGGCCCGCTTGGTGGCCTCGGGTTTCGGCTGCTGGGTCCGTGAGTCCTGGCGGCCGGGTCCGGCCTTCTCCCCCACCGTGGCCGGCGTCTCGCGGGGCGGGCCGGGGTGCTCCTCCAGCGTCCGCTCCCTCGACTGCCCGGCGGGCACGATGTGCACGTTGACCGCGTCGTCCGGCATGTCCAGCACCCAGCCCGGCCTGATCAGGTCCGCCATCCGCAGGCGGGACCCGTCGGGCTGCTCCTTGTGCTGGTTCAGCTGGAAGATCTCCGGATATCGCCGCCCGTCGCCCAGGCACTTCTCCGCGATCTCCCACAGGCTCTCGTGGTGCCTGCCGTGCGGCGGCTGCACGGTGTAGACCTTCTTGGCCTTGTAGGCGACCGTCTCCGCCTCGGGCACCGGGGCCGCGTACGCCACCGCGGTCATCGCGGGCCGCGCGACCGGTGCGCCCAGCCCGGACACCGGCACGACCACCGCCCCCGCCGTGAACAGCAGCAGCACCGCCGACACCAGCCTGTTGGCCAGCGCCTGCGTCGCCCCCGACAGCGGCACGCGCGCCGGCATGCCGACCCGGCGCACCCCGCCGTAGACCTCGACGACCACGCACACGAACAGCTGGAACCAGGCCAGCCACACCAGCAGCACCATCAGCGCGACGACCGTGCCGGGCCCGACCTGGCTGGTCAGGAGGTCGAGGTCGAGCAGTTCTGGCGAGATCGGCGGGCCCGCCAGCGTCAGCAGCGCGTACGGCACGCCGCCCACGAGCGTGACCAGCACCACGAGCGCGCCGAGCCCCGCGACGATGTCACCGGGCGTCCGTTTCGACGGGATGCGCACGGGAGCGGGCCTCGGCCGCTGACCGGCCCCCCTCGACCGGTCAGCCGGCCGCCCAACACCACCCGAAGGACGCCCGACACCACCCGAAGGACGCATGGCACCACCCGGAGGACGCATGGCACCAGCCAGGGGACGCCCCGCACCACCCGGGGGACCCTCCGAACCGCGCACCGGCCGGCCGGGATCGCCGGCCGGTCTCGTCTGCCGCCCCAACCCATCCGCCGATCCCGCCGGCCGGCCGGGGGCGTCCCCCGATCCCACTGGCGGCCCGAGGTCTTCCGCGGGTCCCAAGGAACGTCCGAGGTCGTCGGTCGGTCGCACCGGCCGCTCCGCTGGTTTCGCGGGACCGGGCGCGGCAGAGGCCGTACCGTCTTCGGGGTGTGCGGGACCGTCCGCGCGCGCGGGTTCTCGCGTCGGCATGGCCTCTCCCTCCTTCACATCCAGCGTCGTCACCCGCCGCGGGCCGGGCCGGCGGGTGACGTGGTTGGGTCTGGTTCAGCGGGCGTCGGGCGCGGCGGTGGCCTGCCCCTCCATCTGCGCGCCTGGGAAGCCCAGCGCTCCGAGGAAGTACGCCGTCCACCGCACCCGTACCGCGACCGTCACCTGCGTCTGCGCGTCGGTGACCGTGCAGGCGGCGGGCCGTACATCGGAGGAGGCGGCCGAGGAGGCGGCGGCGGAGTAGGCCTCGACCACCTCCGCGGCACGGGCGCACACCTCGTCCTGGCCCAGCAGGCGGGCCTGGCCGGTCTGGCGCAGGTGCTCCACGTCGATCCGGTCCGCGCCCGCCCTGGCCGCCTGCTCGGCCACGTCGGCGGCGCGCAGCCTGGCGTTGATCGCCGCGCCGCCGTCCACGAGCAGGCCCGCCAGCAGGAAGACCACCACCGAGAACAGCACGGTGAACACCGACATCGACCCGCGCTCGCCGCTCACTCGACCCTCCTGAACTGCTCCAGGGGGACGACCGAAGTGCCGGTCATCCGTTTGCCGGCCCCGAAGCCCAGGAACTCCAGGTCCAGCTCGCAGGTGACGGCGGCCTGCACATGGCCGCCCTCCTCCCACCGGGTTCCCGACAGCGAGACCCGCGGGGCGTCGCACTCGCCTTCCAGCGCCGACCGGGCGCTGTCCGTGGCGGCGGCCTCGGCGGCATCGAGCGTGCGCTGGACGGAGGCGGCCCGCGCGGCGTCCATGGCCGCGCCGTTCACCTCGCCCTGCGCCTCGACCAGCCGTCCCGCGCCCGCCAGGAACAGCAGGAACAACAGGAAGACCGGGGCCAGCAGCACGGTCTCCACGGCCATCGAGCCGCTGTCGGCGTTCGTCGTGCTCAACGGCAGTCCTCGCCTCCGTTGTCGGGGCGGAAGCACTCCACCGGGCCACCCGACGTCGCCGTGATCGTGAACGACAGGTCGGGGAGCAGCGGGATCACCTGGACGGCGCTGCCCGTCACCGTCACCCACCGTTCGTCGGTCCCCCTCGGTACGGCCGACGCGGCGGCGCCGCCGAGGATGCGAGGACCGATGGCGCGCGCGACGTCCTCGGCTCTGGCGACGGCCTCGTCCTGCCAGCCCGTCGAGTCGAACGGGGCCGACCTGGCGACCCTCGCCCCCTCCCGCGCGGCGGCGTCGGCCACCTGCCGTCCGTGGAACCAGAGCGCGACCTGCACGATGAGCAGGACCACGGCGAGCACGACCGGCATGACGAGCGCCAGCTCGACCACCGTGGCCCCTCGTTCCCGCCGCCCCACGCCTCCGGGGTTCACGCGTCGCCGCCGGACCTGCCACCGCCCCGCGCCACCGGGGCGCACTCGCCGGCGCCGGACCCGCCGCCGCCTCGCGCCACCAGGGTTCACTCGTCGCCGCCGGACCCGCCGCCGCCGCCGAAGCTGTTCTGGAGGTCGGACTGCTTCTGCTCCACCAGCGTCTTGATGAGCGTCGCGAGCCCGAGCGCCACTCCCGCGATGATCGCGGTGATGATCACCCACTCGACGGCGGACGCCCCGCGGGTGGGGGCGGTGCGGGCGCGGTGCAGGCGAACCCCGAGGTAGGCCGTCAGGTAAACGATCCAGGGATGGTTCATCAGGACCCCAACATCTTCATCGCGGCGGGAAAACTGAGAAAGATCACGAACCCGGCGCACAGCAGGAGCTGGGCGACGAGCATGGACTGGGACCGCTCGCCCGCCCGCCCCTCGATCTCGGCGAGCTCGCGGCGGCGCAGGGTGGCGGCGCGGGCGGTCAGGGAGGCGCGCACCTTCGCGCCGTCGTCGGCGACCAGCCCGAGCGCCGCCGACAGGTCGCGCAGCTCGTCGACGTTGATCTCCTCGCCGAGCTGGCCGAGCGCCTGCCACGGGGTGATGCCGACGATCCGCGCGCCGCTGAGCGCCTCCCTGATGCGGGACATCGCCCAGTTCGGCGACTCGCCGCTGACCGAGACGGCCATCATGAGCGCCTCGGGGACGCCGCGCCCGCCGGCCAGGTTCATGGCGACCAGGTCGAGGAACGCGCCGACGACGTGGCGGAAGTCGCGCCGCTTGGCCGCGGCGTCGCGTCTGATCTGCAGGTCGGGCAGCAGGAAGAAGACCAGCGACACCGCCAGCGCCGCCCAGAACGGGACGGTCAGCGAGACGCCCCACTCCATCAGCGTCAGCCACCCGACGAGCACGGGGAAGGCGAGCAGCCCCGAGGCGGCCAGCAGCGCCTTGGTGGCCAGGAAACCCTCGAACGAGCGTCCGACGAGCGCGAGGTCGGCCTTGATCGAGCGGACCTCCCAGCCCCGCGTGGCGTAGAACCGGGCCAGCCGTACCCCGAGGCCGCGCCGGAACGCGCTGACCTCCTCCTCGGGCAGGATCAGCGGGAGCCGCGGGGCGTCGGCGTCCTGCCTGGCGGCGTCGAGGGCCATCAGGCGGGCGACGAGCCCGGGGCGGGCCGGGAAGATCGCCCGCGTCAGGAGGAAGACCCCGAGCCCGAGGGCCCCTCCGGCCAGCACGCCCTCAACCATCCAGGCCTCCTCTCAGGTACGGCGAGCCGCCCGGACCGCCCAAGCCACCCAAGCCGACGGGACCGCCCGGACCGGGACCGACACCGCCCGAGCCGGAACCGACCGGGCCGACCGGACCGGGACCGACCGGACCGGCCGAGCCGACCCCCGAGTCGCCTGCGGCGCCTGAGGCGTCCGAGGCGCTCGGCGGGCGGTGCGCGGCGGGCTTGGGCGGGTCGAGGGCGAGCAGGCGGGTCGGCTTGTCGAAGCGGGCCAGCCGCCGCATCCACGCGAACCCCGCCCCGAACAGCCCCGCCACCACGACGAGAACCGCCTGGCCCAGCCACGAGCGGTACTCGGCCACGTAGGACGGGTTGAACACCACCAGCGCCGCCGCGAACCCGAGCGCGGTGAGCACGACGATCTGCACGGACCTGCGGGTGGAGCGGCGCTCCGCCTCGACCCGGCGGCGCATGTCCAGCTCCTCCCTGGCCGAGACCGCCAGCGCCCCCAGCACGTCGCGCAGGCCGGGCCCGCGCAGCCTGGCGTTGAGGATGAGCGCCGCGACGACCAGGTCGGCGGAGGGGTCGTCGAGCTCGTCGGCGAACAGCCGCAGGGCCTGCGGCAGCGCCATCCTCGTGTGCAGCCGGTCGACCATGGCCCGCAGGTGGGGCCGCAGCATCGGCGCGGCGGCCCGGATCGAGGAGGGGATGGCCTGCTCCAGTCCGGCGGCGCCGGCGATCGTGTCGCGCAGTGACTCGGTCCAGGCTGCCAGGCCCTCCAGGCGCACCATGGCGGCCCGTTCGGAGGCCGCGCCGCCGGACAGGCCGCGCCAGGCGAAGACGAGCAGCGCGGCGCCCACCGCCATCACCGGCCACTGGGTGACGGCCAGGATCACCGTGGCGAGGACCGCGGCCACCGCCGTACGCGTGGACAGCGTGCGGAGCAGCCCGCGCGAGGCCGGCCGGGGGCGGGGGCGGACGCCGTGGATGGAGAGGACCAGCAGGAAGAGGCCGCCGCCGGCGCCGGCGCCGGCGAACATGGCCAGGGGGTCGAGGCCGATCATCACCATGCTCCCGGGACGTAGCCGTGGGGGGTGAGCTCGTCGAGGCAGGAGACGGGCGCGTGCGGTACGGCGGAGCCGTCCGGCCCTGCCGCGAAGATCTCGCTGGACAGGACGCGCCCGTCGACGCCGTTCACCTCCCTGACGCTGGAGACGAAGCGCCGCAGCGTGCCGCCGGAGGCGTAGTCGTTGCGCTTCTCGATGAAGACGACGAAGTCGATCGCGCCGGCGATGAGCATGTGGGTGGCGTCGACCGGGAGCCGTTCGGCGGCCTGGAGCGCGTAGGTGGCGATGCGGTTGAAGACCTCCATGCTGGAGTTGGCGTGGATGGTCGACAGGGAGCCGTCGTTGCCCTGCGTCATGGCGTTGAGCATGGTGACGATCTCGTCGCCGAGCACCTCGCCGACGATCACGCGGGACGGGTTCATCCGCAGCGACCTGCGCACCAGCTCGGCCATGGTGATCTCGCCCTGGCCCTCGGCGTTGGGCAGGCGCTGCTCGCAGGCGACGACGTTGGGGTGCAGGTCGGGGAACTGGTCGAGGCCGAGCTCCAGCGCGCGTTCGACGGTGATCAGCCGCTCGGCGGCGGGGATCTCGTTGGCCAGGGCCCGCAGGAGCGTCGTCTTGCCCGCGTTGGTGGACCCGGCGATCATGATGTTCTTCCTGGCGGCGACCGCGGCGGTGAGGAAGCGCGCCAGGGCGGGGCTCAGCGTGCCGTTGCCCACCAGGTCGGACAGGAAGACCTTGCCGAGCCTGGCGCGCCGGATCGACACGGCTGGCCTGACCGTCACGTCCATGACGGCCGAGAGCCGCGATCCGTCGGGCAGGCGCAGGTCGAGCTGCGGGTTGGCGGTGTCGAACGGCCGGCTGGACAGCCCGGAGTAGGCGGCCAGGATCTGGATGAGCTCGATCAGCTCCTCGTCGGACTCGGCGACGGGCTCGTGGGTGAGCTCCTGGCCGTCGGCGTAGCCGACGAAGACGCGGTCGCAGCCGTTGATGTCGATGTTCTCGACGTCGGGGTCGTCGAGCAGCGGCTGGAGGCGGCCGACGCCGAACAGCGCGGCGTGGATCCCGGCCGCCAGCGCCTCCTCCTCCTCCAGCGTCGGAGGGGTACGGCCGGAGCCGATCTCGCCGCGCGCGAACTCCTCCAGCACCTGGGAGATCAGCGCCCTGGCGAACTGCCGCTCGTCCTCGCCGGTCATCGCGGGCATGCCGTTGGCCTGGTCGAGGCGGCGCTGGTGGGCCAGCCGGTCGCCGACCTCCTGGCGGAAGCGCTTCACCAGCGCGTGGTCGAGCGTCATGGCACCCTCACCTGGGCGGACAGGCGTCCGGCGAGCTCGCGGGCCGTACGGATGAGCAGGGAGCGGTCGAGCCTGCCGCCCCACTGGCCGCGCAGCAGTTCGGCCCCCTTGGGGTCGTGCGCGAGCCCCGCCACGAACGCCGCCTGGCCGCCGACGATCCTGCGCACCTCGTCGACGGAGGCGCGGTAGCTGCGCGGGTCGGCGATGACGACCACCCCGACCTGTGGCCCTCTGGGCCGGACGGCGAGGCGTTCGCGCAGGTGGGCGACGTGGTCGAGGCTGGCCCTGGTGAACAGCACGAGGAGTTCGGCCTCGGCGATCAGCTCGTCCATTTGCGGGTGGCCGCCGAGCCTGCCGCAGTCGGCCAGCACGTCCGCGTACGGCAGGCCGGCCAGCGCGCGGCCGAGCGGCCCCCACATCCAGGTGAGCCCCGCCGCCTGCTCGCCGTGGGTCAGCCCGGCCAGGACGTCGAGCCCGCCGATGATCTTCTGCGTGTGCTCGTGGATCTGCCCTGGTTCGAGCCCGCGCCTGGCGGTCGCGCCGAGGGTGAGCAGGCCCCTGCCGGGGTTGAGCATGCCGCCGTCGGCGGCGGGCAGCCGGTAGGCGAGGTCGCCGCCGGCCAGGTCGCACTCGGCCAGCAGGACGGCGCGCGGCCAGACGGCGCCGAGCGCGGTCGCCGCGGTGGTGACGCCCGGCGCGCCCTTGTCGGCGGCCAGCACGATCAGCGCCACGTCAGCGCGCTCCCGGCAGCTCGGCCACCGCGATCTCGCCGCTGGAGGCGTAGGCGGCGATCTGCGGCGACACGGTGGCGTCGACGATCACCGTGACCAGTCCGGCCGATCCTGACCTGGTGGGCGCGCCCACGATGTGGACCAGGGCATTGGGGGCCAGCACCCTGCCCTGCGCGGTCGCCGACCTGCCGGGCACGTGGATGACCTGCACGCGGTCGCCCTCCTTCAGCCCGGCGGGCGCCTGTCCCGGCTTGAGCGCGAGCCCCACCTTCGCCTTGCCGGGGCCGAGCTCCTGGCTGGCGGTGACGGTCATCTCGTCGGTGAGGAGGGTGCCGGGCAGGAGGGTCACGCTCGCGTAGGTCTCGATCACCGCGAACCGCCGCGACCACGCCACATAATCGATGCCCGTATCGGCTATCTGCACTTCTTCCAGCGCGTTCGGGGAGATCTTCTGACCCGCGCCGATCTGTTGCACGACTCTGATCGCGGAAATGCGGTCGCCGCTGCGCATCACCAGCAGGGTGGTGGCCAGCGCGCCACCGAGAATGAGGAGGACGGCGAGCGCGGCGAGCGCGGGTTTCCGCTCGCGGGGCGGCACGGGGAGCTTGCGTGACGTGCTGCTGGAGAGCGCGCCTGCGGGTCCCGCCGCGTTGGCGGCGGGTTTTTCGCTGGTCCTCATAGGTGGGGGGCTCCCATGATGAATTTGCGGAATTCAGGCCATTATGTGCATCTACCGGCCTGGCGCGGGGCCCGAATGCGAGGACTAATGCTCGTTTCGCAGGTGGGAGGCTGTCAACCAGACCCGTTCATTAAAGTCACTTGAATTGCCCCGTTATTCAGTGATAGCAACCACATTGGTCACAGAATTCACGCGCCCGTCACCCTGAACCTGTTCAAACTGTGCGATGCTGGGCGACATGAGCAGGATGGGTGGGTTCTTCACCCGGCTCCGCCGGCGTTGGGTGGCGCGGGTCGCCGGCGCTCCAGCGACCTCGCGGGTGGTCGGGCGGCTGCACCGCGCGGCGTCGAACCTGGTCGAGGTGACGGCCGAGGTGAACGCGTACGCCGGGCTGCTGGAGGAGAAGGCCGAGGAGCTGAAGGACCGCACGCGGGCGCACCGGCGCCCCCCTTCCTGACCCGGGGCGCGGGGTCGGGTCCCGCGAGGATTCATGCCGATGTCGTCGTCCGGGCGGCGGGTACGGCAGGCGCGCGTTAGCGTGGCCGCCGGTCCGATCCCGAGGAGACGGCACATGCGGATCATGCTCACCGTGCTCGACGAGCGCGGCGACCGTGACGTCGTGATCGAGGGCACCGCGGCCACGACGGTCGCCCAGGTGGCCGAGGCGCTGGCCGAGCCGCCCGGCGAGCCGCTGGCCAAGGTGGTCCGCCTGCCCAGGAGCCGCGCGCCGTACGGACTCGGCGAACCGCCCCGCATCCCCCGGCAGCGTGACGCGCCGCGCGTGGCGGCCCCTCCGGTGAGCGACACCGGTCTCGGGTTCGGGGGGCCGACGGTGTGGCGCGACGGCCGGCCCGCCGACCCGAGGGCGCCCGCCCGAGCGGTCCTGCGTGACGGCGACACGATCACCCTCGACCCCCGCCTGGCCGGCCTGACCGTGGTGGCCGAGCCCGGCGGGGTGGCCGAGGTCAGGGTCGTCGGCGGCCCCGACGCGGGCGCCGTCCACCGCCTGGGCCTGGGCGTGCACGTCATCGGCGCCGACCTCACGTGCGCGATGGCCGTACGGGATCCGGCGCTGGCCGCCGAGGCCGCGGTCGTGAGGATCACCCCCGCCGAGATCACCGTCGAGCCACCGCCACGCCCGCCCGCCGAGCCGCCCAGGAAGAAGGCGAAAGGCAGGTACGCCGAGGAGCTCGACGAGCTGGCGCTGCGGGATACCCCGCCGGCGGGCGAGCCCCCCGGCATCCTGCTGGACGGCGAGCCCGTCACGGCCGCCGTCGAATGGCCCGAGCACGCCTTCCTCACCGCCGGCTCCTCGATCTTCACGCTGACCGCGATCGAGCCCGCCGACGCGCACCTGGCGCCGCACCCCGACGGCGGCCTGTCCTACAACCGCCCGCCACGGCTGAAGCGGCCCGACACGGCGCGCGGGTTCGAGGTGCCGCGGGAGCCAGGGCGCGTGGAGACGATGCGGCTGCAGCTGCTGGCCGCGTTCCTGCCCGCGGTGCTGGGCGTGACGATGATGCTGGTCACCGGCCAGTGGTACTACCTGCTCATCGCGCTCATGACACCGCTCATCATGGTCGGTCAGTGGTGGAGCGAGCGGCGCCACGGGCGCAGGCAGCACAAGCGCTCCGTCAGGCGGTACCGCGAGGAGCTGGCCCTCTTCCAGGAGGAGGTCGAGCTGGCCCGCAGGAACGACCAGCGGGCCAGGAGGGCGGCGGCCCCCGACCCGGCCGAGGTGCTGTTGACGGCGACCGGGCCGCGCGGGCGGCTGTGGGAGCGCAGGATCCACGACGCCGACGCGCTCCGGCTGCGCGTCGGGCTCGCCGACCTGCCGGCCGAGCTGGACTTCGACGTGCCGTACCCCGTTCCGGTGTGCGAGAAGGTGCCGGTGGCGCTGCCGATGCGCAGGCTCGGGGTCGCGGGCGTCACGGGGCCGCGCGAGGAGGCCGCCGGCCTGGTGGCCTGGCTGGTCGCCCAGGCGGCGGCGCTGCACAGCCCGCGCGACCTGGCGATCGTGGTGCTCTCGGCGAGCACCGACGCGCGGGAGCGGTGGGGCTGGGTCCGCTGGCTGCCGCACTGCGCGCCGCACCGTGGCGAGGACTGCGTGGCGCTGGTCGGCGCCGACCCCGAGTCGGCGGGCAGGCGGGTGGCGGAGCTGACCGCGCTGGTCGACGAACGGCTCAGCACCTCGATCCCCGAGTTCGGGAAGGTCCCGACCGGCTGGGACGACCTGGGCGGCCCCGAGGCGGCCGACCGGCGGCCCGCCTACGACGAACGGCCCTACGACGTGCTGGTCGTGCTCGACGGCGCGCAGGTGCTGCGCGGCCTGCCCGGCATGCCGCAGGTGCTGCGGCAGGGCCCGCGCGCCGGCGTGTACACCCTGGCCGTCGACGACGAGCAGCGGCTGCTGCCCGAGGAGTGCGAGACCGTCGCCACGTGCGGCCCCGACGGCCTGGTACGGCTGCGCGGCGGCGGCCTCGACGCTCTCGGCGCCGCGCTCGCCGACCGGGTGCCGCCGTCGTGGTGCGAGCGCCTGGCCAGGGCGCTGTCGCCGCTTCGCGACGTCTCCCGCGACGACCCGTCGGGCAGCCTGCCCGAGGCCGTGCGCCTGCTCGACCTGCTCGACCCGCCGGTCCAGTGGTCCGCGCCGACCACGCGGGCGGTGCTCGGCGTCGGACCCGAGGGCCCGTTCACCGTCGACCTCGCCGCCGACGGCCCCCACGCCCTGGTCGCCGGCACGACGGGCGCGGGCAAGTCGGAGCTGCTGCAGACCCTCATCTGCGCGCTGGCCGCGCGCAACCGGCCCGACCAGCTGTCGTTCGTGCTGATCGACTACAAGGGCGGGGCGGCGTTCAAGGACTGCGCCAGGCTCCCGCACACTGTCGGCATGGTCAGCGACCTCGACGGCCACCTCACCCAGCGCGCCCTCACCTCGCTGGCCGCCGAGCTCAGGCGCAGGGAGCGGCTGCTGCTGGAGGCGGGCGTCAAGGACATCGACGACCACGACGGCACGCTGCCGCGCCTGGTGCTGATCATCGACGAGTTCGCGGCGCTGGTCGCCGAGCTGCCCGACTTCGTTGCGGGGCTGGTCGACATCGCGCGCAGGGGGCGGTCGCTCGGCGTCCACCTGATCCTGGCCACGCAGCGGCCGGCCGGTGTGGTGACGGCCGAGATCCAGGCCAACACCTCGCTGCGGATCGCGCTCAGGGTGACCGAGGCGGCCGAGTCGGCCGACGTGATCGGCCTTCCCGACGCCGCGCACATCTCCAAGGCGACGCCGGGCCGGTGCTACGTCAGGTCGGGCGCGGGGGCGGCGGTCGCCGTCCAGGCGGCGCGGGTGGGCGGCCGGGCGCCCGGCGACGCGCAGGCGCGGCTGCGGGCGGTCGAGCTGGGCTGGCACGCGCTGGGAAGGGCGCTGCCGCCGCCGCCCGAACCCCTCGAGGGGCCGGCGATCAGCGACCTGGCGATCCTGGCCGACACGATCGCGGTGGCGGCGGAGCGGGCCGGCGTGCCCGAGCAGCCGAGCCCGTGGCTGCCGCCGCTGCCCGAGCAGGTGGTCCTCGATCGGCCGGAGGGGCTGGCCTTCGGGGTGAGCGACCTGCCGTGGGCGCAGGCGCGGCGGCCGCTGCGGCTCGACCTCGAGCGGGGCGGGCACCTGCTGATCGCGGGCGCCGCGCGCAGCGGCCGGTCCACCGCGCTGCGCACGATCGCGGGCGCCATCGCCGCCGGGTACTCCCCCGCCGACGTGCACGTCCACGCCGTCGACTGCGGGTCCGGCGCGCTGCTGCCGCTGGTCGCGCTGCCGCACTGCGGCGCGGTCGTGACGCGCGACCAGCTCGACCGGGTCGAACGGCTGCTCGCCGGGTTGCGCGAGGAGATCGGCCGCAGGCAGCAACTGCTGGCCGAGGCGGGTCACGCCTCGCTGGCCGAGTACCGGGCGGCGGGCCACCGGCTGCCGTGGCTGGTGCTGATGCTCGACAGGTGGGAGGGATACGTCGCCGCGTTCGAGGGCTACGACTACGGCAGGCTCACCGAGGGGCTGTTGCAGCTGCTCAGGGAGGGGCCGGCGGTGGGGCTGCGAGCGGTGGTGACGGGCGACCGTTCGGCGCTGCTCGGCCAGGTGTCGACGGTCTTCGACGAGCGGCTGGTCCTCCGCCTGGCCGATCCGGCCGACTACGGCCTGGCCGGGCTGCCGGTGAAGGACCTGCCCGCCGCGATGCCGCAGGGCCGCGCGCTGTCCGTGCGGGAGCAGGGCGTCGTGGAGAGCCAGATCGCGCTGCTCGACCCCGACCCGTCAGGTCCCGCGCAGGTCGCCGCGCTGCAGAAGCTGGCCCGCGCCCGCGAGCCCGAGGGCGAGCCGCCGCTGCGCGTCGACGCGCTGCCGATGCGCGTGACCGCGAGCCAGGCCCTGGAGCTCGGCCCCGCGCCGAAGGGTCCGCTGTGGGCCCTGCTCGGGGTGGGCGGCGACGCGCTCGCCCC
The DNA here is from genome assembly GCF_053586935.1 of Nonomuraea sp. NPDC003727. Lineage (NCBI taxonomy): Bacteria > Bacillati > Actinomycetota > Actinomycetes > Streptosporangiales > Streptosporangiaceae > Nonomuraea > Nonomuraea sp. NPDC003727. Next base: position 291,946 of record NZ_JBSFNE010000005.1, on the reverse strand, counting down.
GGTCGGCGTGGACCTGCTGGCGCACGGCCCCGGCGCGGTGATCGCCGGCCCGCCCCGGTCGGGGCGCTCCTCCTCGCTGCTGACCGCGGCCCGGTCGCTGGTCGCCACCGGCACGCCCGTCGCCGCCGTCTGTCCCCGCCGCAGCCCGCTGCGCGGTCTGGAGGGCGCGCTGGCCGTCCTCGACGGCGACGCCGCCGGGCTGGGCGAGCTGCTGTCCGGCCGTGACCGGTACGTCCTGGTCGTCGACGACGCCGAGCTGGTCAACCCCGACTCGCCCCTGGGACAGCTCCTGGAGGAGACGCTCAGAACCGGCAGGGACGGCGAGCACGGCCTGATCATCGCGGGCGCGACGGCCGACCTGGCGACCGCCTACCGCGGCTTCGTCGCCGAGACCCGCAAGTCGCGCACGGGACTGCTGCTGTCGGTGCAGAGCCCCGCCGACGGCGACCTGTTCACCGTACGGCTGCCGCGCGGCGCGGTCGGCGGGCCGCCGGGACGGGGGCTGCTGGTGACGCTCGGCACCGTCACCCCCGTCCAGGCGGCGCTGCCCGGCTAGACCTGTTGCTGGCTCGGGTTGGGGTTCTGGTGGCCCAGGGTGTGGTTGGTGACGCCGTCGGCGGCGCCGCCCCACACGTCCTCATCCTCGAGCAGCCAGGTCGAGTGGTCGCTCTGCTGCGCCTGCTGGCCGTGCGGCGCTCCGCCGCCCAGCGGCATCGGCATGCCCGTGCCGAGGCCGTTGGCGCCGCGCGCGCTCGCCGGGGCGACCGAGCCGTAGCCGCCCGATCCCGCTCCCGATCCCGTGCCGGTGCCCGTTCCCGTGCCGGTGCCGGTGTTCGAGCCGGTACCAGTGTTCGTGCCGGTGTTCGTCCCGGTGTTCGTGCCGGTGTTCGTGGGCAGCCCGGTGCGGGCGTCGATCTGCTGGTTGTTCGACGGGTTGTCGAAGTTGGGCCGCTGGAAGTCGGCCAGTTCGGTGGTGCGCGCGTCGGGAGTGTTCATACCTGCTGTGGGGTCGTGGGGCAGCTTCACGGGGTTGACTCCGCTTCCGCCTGGAGGAGCAGTGGACGAGCCGTCGCCCGATCCGGGGTAGTCGGGGTACTTCGGGTCGTTGCCGCCGGACCCGTTGCCACCAGACCCGTTGCCACCGGACCCGTTCCCGCCTGAGCCGTTGCCGCCGGACCCGTTCCCGCCGGACCCGTTGCCGTCAGGGAAGGTGTAGTCCGGCCACTTGCCCGTGGAGTCGCCGTTCCCTGGCTTGTAGCCACCGGTGTTCGGGTCGTAGCCCGTGTTGGCGAAGTTGGGCGTCGGAACGGTGGGGTTCGGGATCTTGGGGGGCGTGATCTGGGGAGGCGGTACGTTCTGCTGCGTGATGTCCGGCAGGTCTTCGCGCACCGACTCCGGGAGCAGGTCGTGAATGGTCTGGAGTTCTTTCTGGAAGTTCTTGAGATGCTCCTTGGCGGCGCCGTTGTCGGAGGTGAACCACATGCCGCCGTCGCCCTTGGTGTTGACCCAGAGGTCCGGGATGCCGTGCGTCCATGAGGGCCCCTCGGCCCAGGAGTAATCCCCGCCGTAATCGCGGTAGGCGGGAATCACGGTCTTGCCGAGCGATTCGAGCTGACGACCTATCACATTGCAGGAGCCCGTCAGGTTTTTCGTGGTGACGTAGATCGCGCGCAGGGACTGCTGCGCGTCGACGGACGACTTCTCGCCCCAGATCTTCGCCATCGCGAAGGCGGCGTCCTCGATCGTCTTCATGAGCTGCGCCAGCATGGTGCCGGCGCTGAGGTACGCGGCCCCGGCCTTCTCGATGGCGCGCGCGTCCAGGCCCTCGATGATGCTCTTGACCTTTTCCACCGCCTGGTCGCCGTGGACTTCGAAGTCAGCGCCCTTGACCTTGACGGGGTATTCCTTCGGCGTGACATCCACCATCAGACGCTCTGCCTCCCCTTGTTCAGATCATCGACGTCCACGAGGAGGCCGCCCCCGTCGTTGATCTTCTGGATCGCGGCTCGCAACTTGTAGTTGATGGACTCGTAGATATGGCTGACATAGGTATAGGCATTGGTGGTCGCGTCGAAGAAGTCATCGCCCGCCGGCCAGCCCCCCATGACGACCGGCTTCATGAGCAGGGCACGACGCTTGAGGTCGGGCAGCGAGCCGACCTCCAGTCCTTCGAGGCGTTCCAGCGCACCGGCCAGATCCTTGAGGATGTTGACAAGCTGCTCTTTCGACGTCAGGTCGATCTCGCCGGGCTTCGGGTCCAGACCGGGCCACCTGTCCTCGACGCTTACCGTTTCTCTTGGCTCTGCCATGTGCCCACCTCCGTCATCGTGATCTCGACTGTAGTGGAACCTGACCAAGTCATGTGGAACTTGGACATAGCCTCCTATGCTGGCCTTCATGCAGACCCGAAAGGATCTCTACCAGGCCCACCGGCTGATGATGCAGCGGATGGGCATGGCCCTCCTGCAGGCCGAACCGGACGTCCCCGAGTCGCCGATGCGCAGGCAGAACGTGGCGATGTTCTGCGGCGTGCTCATCGGGGTGCTGGTCGTCGCCGGGTTCGGGATCTGGGGTCTGATCAAGCCGGGCCACGCCACCAACCTCACCGACCCGGGGCAGTTGCTCGTCGAGGAGGACAGCGGCGCCACGTTCGTCTACAGCCAGCAGCAGGGCAGGTTGCTGCCCGTCGCCAACTACGTCTCCGCGCGGCTGCTGCTCGACAGCACGGACGTCCAGGTGCGCAGCGTGAAGGCCGCCTCGCTGGCGACGTTCGAGCGCGGCCCGATGGTCGGCATCCCGGGCCTGCCCGACTCCCTGCCGGCCAAGGACAAGCTGGTCAAGGGGCCGTGGTCGGCCTGTGTCATGGACAACCCCACGCTGTCGAGCGACCGCAAGCAGTTCGTGTCGCTGCTGGGCGGCATCCCGGTGGGCGGAAGGCCGGTCGGGTCGGACGCCATGGTGGTGGCGGAGGCCCGGCGCACCGGCCGGCCGACCGCATACGTGATCTTCAACGACCAGAAGATGCGGGTGGGGCCCGAGGGCCTGCAGGCGCTGGGCGCGAGCGCCACCCGGAAGGTGCCGGCCTCCTGGCTGAACGCCATCCCCGACGGCCCCGACTTCCGCGCGCCGGCCGTCGACGGCCTGGGCAGGCGGACGAAGGGCCCGGACGGGCGCACCGCGAGGATCGGCCAGATCTTCACCACGTCCGGCGTCGCGGGCAGCCCCGACCGGTGGTTCGTCCTGCTGTCCGACGGCCTGGCGCCCATCAGCCAGACCCAGGCGAGCCTGTTCCTCCAGGACACCAGGATCAAGGCGGCCTACCCCGGCGGCAGGGCCGTCGAGCGCGAGATCGACGCGGCCACCGCCAACAGCAGGCTGTCGGCGACGAAGAACTGGACGAGCAACGGCCTGCCGCAAACCCTCCCCAAGGTCGTCACGGTGCCGGGCACGTCGCCGCTGTGCGCGGTCTACTCCGACACCGCCAAGGGCTCGGTCAAGGCCAAGCTGACGATCGGCAGCACCATCACCATCAAGCCGCCCGCGGTGACGGGCAGCGAGCAGTACTTCGACCAGGTGATCCTCCCTGCGGGCGGAGCCGCGCTGGCCGGGCTGCTGCCGGGAGAGAACCAGCAGGCCGCGATCAACACCTACGAGCTCATCACCGACCAGGGCCGCAAGTTCCCGCTGCAGTCGGGCGACCTGGTGGGCAAGCTCGGCTACGACGCCGCCGACGTGACCCCGGTGCCGACCCATCTGCTCCACGCCATCCCGCCCGGCCCGACGCTCGATCCGGCCAAGGCGCTGAACCCCGTTGCGGTCGGGCAGTAGCCGCAGGGCGGTGCTGGCCGCCCTGCTCGCGGCCCCGCTCGGCGCGCCGGCCGGCTGCGCGGGCGGGCACGGGACGACGCCGCTGGTGATCGCCACGGGCCAGCGCGGCGGCGTGTACTTCGACTACGGCGAGGGCCTGGCCTCGGCGATCGCCGCGGAGGGCTCCGGCCTGCGGCCGAAGGTGATCGCCACGGGCGCGTCGCTGGACAACCTCAGGCTCGTGTCCGCCGGCCAGGCCGACGTGGCCTTCACGCTGGCCGACTCGGCCGCGCTCGCCGTCGCCGGCGAGCCGCCGTTCGAGGCGCCGCAGCCGGTGCGCGCGCTGGCCAGGCTGTACGACAACTACCTCCATCTGGTGGTGCGTACGGGCTCGGGCATCGTGGCGCTCGCCGGCCTGCGCGGACGGCGGGTCTCGTGCGGCGCCGCCGGCTCGGGCACCGAGATCATCGCCAGGCGGCTGCTGTCCCTCGCCAGGGTCAGGCCACGCGCGGTCGACCGGCTCGACCTGGCATCGTCGGCCGCGGCGCTGGCGTCGGGGTCGATCGACGCCTTCTTCTTCTCCGGCGGGCTGCCCACCCAGACGATCAGCCAGCTGGCCGCGCGCCGGCTGGTCCGCCTGGTGGACCTGCGCGACCACGCCGAGCCGATGCGGCGCAGGCACGGCGAGTTCTACAGCCCGCGCACCATCCCCGCCTCCACGTACGGCCTGCCCGCCTGCGGCTCGATCGGCGTGCCCGACTACCTGGTCGTCCGGCGGGGCATGGCCGAGGACCTCGCCTACGACCTGACGCGCCTGCTGTTCAGCGACAGGGACGCGCTCGAGCGGGCACACCCGGAGGCGCGCAGGCTCAACGTCAGGTCCGCTTTCGCCACCCATCCCGTGCCGCTGCATCAGGGCGCGATCCGCTACTACCGGGAAAGCAGATCCTGACCTCCAGGCCCGTGGGCTCGCGGGCCTGGAGTTCGACGCAGCCGCCCGAGGCACCGGCCAGCACGTTGACGATCGACAGGCCGAGGCCCGTGCCGTCCACGTTCTGGTGCCTGGCCGAGCGCCAGAACCGCTCCGTGGCCCGCGCGAGCTCCTCCTCCGGCAGTCCGGGCCCGTCGTCCATCACGCGGATCACGGCCTGTCCCGCCACCCGCTCCAGGTGGACGGTGACCGTGCGGGCGCCGAACTTGAGCGCGTTGTCGATCAACGCGTCGAGGATCTGGTCCAGCGCCTCGGGCAGCGCGAGGACCGGCGCGTCCAGCCCGCCCGTACGGCGCAGCACCGCGCCCTGGCCCTGCCATGCCGCCACACGCCCGTCCACGACCTCCTCCGCGTCGACCTCGACCTGCCCGGGGCCGTCGTGGCGCTCCGCCGTGGCCAGCGCCAGCAGCCCCTCCAGGATGCGGGTGAGGCGCTCGGTCTCCTCCACCGTGAGCGCGTGCTCGCGCAGCCCGCTCTCGTTCAGGTGGTCGGCCAGGTTCTCCACGCGCAGCCGCAGCACGCCCAGCGGGGTGCGCAGCTGGTGGCTGGCGTCCGAGACGAAGGCCTGCTGGCGTTCGAGCAGGTCCGTGACGGTGTCGGCCATGCGGTTGAACGAGCGTGCCAGGCGCCGCAGCTCCGGTGGTCCGTCCATCCTGGCGACCCTGGCGGTCAGCCGTCCGTGGATGATGTCGTGGGTGACGGCGTCGAGCTCGAGCACCGGGCGGAGCGTCCATCGGGCCAGCCGTCTGGCCGCCAGCCAGGTCAGCGCCAGGGCGAGCAGGTAGCCGGCGAACAGGACCACCCAGGTACCGGCGATCCGCGCGCGCAGCGTGCCGGTGGGCGCGATCGTCACCGCGGCGCCGACCACCTCGCCCTCCTGGATCACCGGAACCGCGACGACGAGGTCGGCGGCCTGCCACGGCCAGATCGTCTCGGGGGGCCGCTGGTCGGCCGACAGGGCCCGCTCGACGGGCCTGCGCGCCGCGCCGAGCGACAGCGTCGGCGGGGCCACCGCGACGATCTTGCCCTCCGCGTCGAGGACGGCGGCGCCGATGCCGAACAGCTCGTGGTAGCGGATCAGCTCGGCCCGTAGCCCCACGTTCTTGGCCGGGCCGAGCGCCGGGTCGGCCTGCGAGGCGAAGCGCTGGGTGTCGCCCTGCTGCTCGATGAACGACTCGTGCGTCTCGCGCACGGCCAGGTTGACCGCCAGCGGCACCATGAGGACGGCCAGCGACAGCGCCAGCAGCGACATGTAGCTGATCAGCAGGCGGCGGCGCATGTCACAGCGTTCGCATGCGGTAGCCCATGCCGCGAACGGTCTCGATCAGGCCGGGGTCGCCGAGCTTGGCGCGCAGGCTGGCGATGTGGACCTCGAGCGTGCGCGCCCCGCCCTGCCAGGTGGTCTGCCAGACCTCGGCCAGCAGGCCGTCCCTGCCGATCACCGCGCCGTCGGCGCGGACCAGGGCGTTCAGCAGGTCGAACTCCTTGCGGGTGAGGCGGACGTCGACGCCGTTCACCCTGACCGCGCGGCCGACCTCGTCCACGTCGAGCGGGCCGTACGTGCTGGTGCCGCGCGCGGTGGGGCGGTGGCTGCGCACCCTGCGCATGACCGCCTCCATCCGCGCCTCCAGCTCGGCCACGCCGAACGGTTTGACGATGTAGTCGTCGGCCCCGGCGCGCAGGCCGCGCACCCGCTGCGCCTCCTCGCCCCGCGCCGTGACCACGATGATCCCGATCTGCGAGTCGGCGCGCAGGCGGCGCAGGAGGTCCACCCCGTCCAGGTCGGGCAGTCCGAGGTCGAGCAGGACGAGCTCCCGCGCCGCGTCCTCCGCCGCGGCCTGCGCCTCGGCGGCCGAACGGGCCCGCTCGACATGGTGTCCGTGCCGCCGTAACGCGGTCGCGAGCGCGTCGGCGAACCTGTCGTCGTCCTCGACGAGCAGGATCCGCATGCTCAACAACTCCTCAAATCTGACACCGAATATTTCACCACCGTTAACTCGAGTTCCTATCCTCCCCCGTAAAACGGATGAGGAGTGTTTGTGGGGCAGGATTCACAAGGGTTCACCTACCTGCCGGACTCGCTCCGCAGGGCCATGCGGGTGTGTGCCGATCAGGTGGACGACGTCGCCGCGATGCGGCACGCCTTCGCTCCGGCCGCGCTGACCCGGCAGGACTTCGGGCTCGCCCCGGGCGCCGAGGAGGTCGCCGACGCCTACGTCGGCGAGCCGGGACGCTACGAGAGCGTGGACACCTACCTGTCCGACCTCCTTCAGGCGCTGCAGTTCATCGCCGTCGCGCTCGACCGGTCCGAGGACGCCTACGAGAAGGCGGCGCCCCGATGACGCGAGAGCCCAGCGTCAACCCGTTCACCTGGAACTGGAACCCCGCCTCGTGGGGCTGGGACTTCGATCCGGGCACGGTGCTCAATCCCGGGCCGCTGTTCAGCACGCTGGCCGCCATGTGGCACGCGCTGCCCCGGATGTTCGACGACCGCATCGAGGACCGCCTGATGGGGGCCGCCGGCGCCCACCGCCAGCTCGACCGCGACCTCGATCGCCTGCACCAGGCGATCGACCCGGCGGTGGCCAAGATCGTGCAGGAGTGGCAGGGCGGGGCCGCCGACCAGTTCAGAACGGCGTGGGGCAAGGTCGTCGACCCGAAGGCCCGCGCCGCCCTCAAGCAGAGCTGCGTCGGCGTCGCGGAGGTTCTCGAGGCCGTCCTCTCCGCCACCAAGATGACCAAGCAGGCCATCGTCGAGCTGGTCAGGACGGCCGTGCTCTGGGCGGCGCTGTTCTTCGCGCTGCGGCTGGCCGCCTCCCTCTGGGCCGCCTACCTGGCCTACCTCAGGACCACCAGGCTGGTCATGGCCGCGGTCGCGCTGCTGCAACGGCTCTCTGGGTTGCTCAAGGCCGCGGGAATGGTCCTGTCCAGGCTGCCGCTCGCCGGCCGGCTGACCGTCGTGCCGAAGATCGGGAACATGCTCAAGACGGCCGCTCTGCGCCCCTTCGACGTCAAGGTCATGACCAAGCTGGCCTCGGCGAGCTTCAGCTCCTACGCCAAGACCTCCGCCTGGGTCTACGGCGGCGTCATCGGCACCCAGATGGCCGCGCAGGGAATGAAGGGCGAGAGCATCTTCAACCTCTCCCCCCTCACGTTCGCGCAGGCAGGGCGCATCACCACGGCGGCCACCCTCGCGGGCGTCTTCCTGCCCATCGCAGGGCCGTTCAGCAAGGGCCTGTTCCAGGGCGGCTCGGCCGCCTCCTGGGCGGCCACGCTGACCAAGAGCGGTACGGCGGTCGCCGAGTCCGGCATGGCCTTCGGCAGCTTCGTCGCGGCGCGCAACTGGGCCACCTCGAAGCTTCCGTGGCTGGCCAAGCTGGGGCCCGACGCGCAGAAGCAGGCGCTCGGCTTCACGCCGACGGCCGTGTTCCGGGTGTGGCGGCCGCTGCACACGTCGGACGTGCCCGAGCAACTGCCGTCGTGGGAGCGGCCCACCGTCGACCGGTGGTCGGTGAACGAGGGCTCGCTGTGGGAGGTCGCCGACAAGGTGTGGGGCGACGGCTCCCGGTGGCGGGAGATCTACAACGCCAACCGCGACCTGATCGGCCCCGACCCGACGGTCCTGCGGGTGGGGCAGGTCCTCACCATTCCCGGCTGAGGCCCGCCCCGCCGTGCTCAGACCGGGAACGTGTCCGGCAGGCCCGTCGACCCCTGGGGCATCCCCGGCAAGGTCTGGTTGCCGACCGTCTTCGGCATGATGCGGCCCGAGGCCTTGTCGTACTGCAGGCCGAGGGCGTCGAAGGCGGGCATCGCCTTCATGTCCTGGAACTTCGCCGCCTGCTGCTGGCCGAGCTGCATGACGGCCATCACGATGGGGGTGATGGCGAGGCCGACGAGCGTCATCTTCTTGAGCGCCCCGGTGGAGATCCGGCCGATCTGCGGACCCACGGTGCTCGCGGCCGTCTCACCCGCCACCACTCCCGCGGGGCCTGCCGCCCACGTCCCCCGCATGAAGACGGCCAGAGACAGCATGGCCAGAGAGGTGACCTCGGCGAGGTAGGCGCCGGCCTCGATCAGCCCCTTGGGGGAGCCGACCGCCTCGCCCAAGGTGTTGCGATGTTCGCCCTTCTTGTTCCATTCATTCTTGAAGTCGTCGAGGTACGGCTTGAAGGAGGCCCAGGCCGGGCCCTCCCACTCGGCGCGTTCCTGCAGGTCCTTCTCGAACTTGGCCAGCGCGTCGCGCACGGCGGCGATCTCCGTCGTCTCGCCGCCGTTCTCCGTGGACTTGTACGCCCGCCCGCCACCATCGATGGGTTCGGTGTCCGCGGCGCACGCCGCGAACGCCAGGGGAACCGCCCCCGCCCACAGCCGCCTGATCCACAAGGCGGCGCCCGCCATGATGCTGATCGCGGTCACGTAGCGCGTCAAAGTGGGTCCCATGGTCACACCTCGTGAGTCAGCGTCTGGGGCGCGATACCGTCCTGGTCCATCCAGACACCCTCGTCCTCGCGAAGCTCGTAGGTGTCCCTTTCCCTTTCCTTGTTGTCGCCCTGGCCGCCGCCCGCGCCCATCGGCGGCATCATCGGCATCATCGGCGCGCCGCCCGCGCCGTTGAGGCCACGCGCGCCGCCCAGGCCGGCGCCCGCGCCACCGAGGCCGGAGCCGGGCCCCGTGCCGGTACCCGTGCCCGTCCCCATGCCCGTGCCTGTCCTGCCGTACGACGCGGTCGGGTCGCCCGTGTAGGTGGTCGGCGTGACTTCAGGGGTGCGCAGGTTCGGTGTCTGCAGGTTCGGCGGCTGGTAGTCCGCCAGGCCCGTCGACCGCGGGTCGTTCAGGTCCGGGGTCTTGAGGTTCGGGTTGTTCAGGTCCGGGGTCTTGAGGTCCGGCCGGTTGAGGTCGGGACTGTTGAGGTCCGGTGTCCTGAGATCCGGCGTCTTCAGATCCGGGTTGTTCAGGTCCGGAGTCTTGAGATCGGGGGTCTTGAGATCGGGGGTCTTGAGATCGGGAGTCTTGAGGTCAGGGGTCTTGAGATCGGGGGTCTTGAGGTTCGGGTCGTCGAGCGGCAGCTTGGGCGTGTGGAGGTCCGGCCGGTCGAGACCGGGGGTGTTGATGCCGCCCGGGTTCAGGCCGGCGCCGCCAAGGTTGCCCAGGCCGCCCAGATTCCCGAGACCGCCGAGGTCACCGAGCCCCGCCGGGGTGATGCCAGGCGGCTTGAACTGGCTGTCTTCATCCGACTTGCGGTAGTTGGCGTCGGCCATCGTGAGCGCGGTGCGCCACGTCTTGAGCGCCTCGCCGGCGACCCTGGCCGACTCGGCCTCCTGGTCGCGGGCCTGCTCGTGGGCGCTCTTCACGCCCATGAGCGCCATGGGGTAGTAGATGCTGACGCTGCTCGTCCGCGTGGCCAGCGCGTCGGCCGTCTCCGCGTTGTCCTCCAGACCGGCCGACGTCGGCTTCAGCTGATCCTTGACGAAGCGGATGCCGGAGGACGGCGACTGGTTCACCGCGCCCACGGTCGTCATCTCCGGCCACTGGCCGGTGGGGGAAGCCATCAGGCCTCGCCCGTCCTGCCGAGGAGGTCCGTGGTCACGTCATGCGAGGAAGCCCACGGGTTGCGGTCCTCCCGCAGGTTCGTCGTGTGTGTGTTCTCCTCGTTTTCGCCACCGCCGCCGATGGTGCCCCCCAAGCCGCCCATCAGGTGCGGCATGCCCGTGCCGTAGCCGGCGCGGGCGGCCGCCGAGGTCACCGCGTTCTGCCCGCCGAGGGTCCCGCCGCCGATCACCGAGGGAACGCCGGGCGCGCCGTTCGTCGGCCCGACGACGGTGTTCGGCAGCCCCGGCGTGGTGGAGATGGTGGGCGGCGTGGTCGCCGGGATCTGGGTGTACGGCGTCGTCGGCGTGGTCAGCGTCGGCGTGGTCGTCGGCGTGGTCGACGGTGTGGTCGGGGGGGTCTGGAGCGGCCTGTAGGAGGCCGTCTCCGTCTGGCGGGAGCCGTCGTCCTGGCCGATCACCGGTGGCGTGGTGCCGTCGCCCCTGCCCGTGCCACCCGGGCCCGTCCCCGTGCCGGGGTCGCCGTTGCCGCCGGGAACGGTCGGGTCGCCTCCGGGCGGCGGAGTGCCGGTGCCCGGCGGGGTACCCGGGGGCGTGCCCGGCTTCTCGGGGTTCGTCGGCGTGGATCCGTCACCGTCACTGTCACCCTCACCGGAGCCCGTGCCAGGGCCCTGCCCGGATCCGCCGGTGCCGGGCCGGTCGACACCGCCACCCGTGCCGGGTCGCGTGTCGCCGTCCTCGAAGGCCGGCGCGTCGGGGGTGCCGCCCCTGAAGGCGGGCTGGTACCGGTCCCGGGAGGTGTAGCTGGTGGACTGGTATCCGTCGGTCGCGCTGGGCGGGGCCGGGATCTCCAGGTCGTAGGAGACCTCGTCCGGCACCTGGGCGTAGAGGGAGACGATCTGCTTGTTCAGATCCTCCAGGATCTGCCGCGCCTTCTCGTCCCGCCTGGCCTTGGCCTCCGCCACCGGGTCCGAGCCCGGCGGGAGCGGCGTCGGGCCCGGCGAGGGCTTGGGCGTGGCGGTCGCCGAGGGCTTCGACGTCGGACTGGGCGTGGTGGTGACCGTGGGCGTCGGCGCGGGCTCCGAGCTGCCCGAAGACGTGCCGGGCAGCGGCTCGATGGCGTTCACCTTGGTGACCGCGTCGGGAAGGTGCGTGCCGCCGTAGTCGCTGAGCGCCGTCGAGACCGCCTTCATCTTGGTGGCCAGCTCGTCGCCCGTGGTGTCGAGCTTGTGCAGCCCGGCCTGGAAGAGCGCGGCGGTGGGGCCGCCCCACATCTCGCTGAGCCCCTTGGCCGCGGCCATCAGCGACTCCCTCGCCAGCCCGATCATCGAGGCGGCGCTGGAGTAGGCGTCGGCGGCCCGGACCACGGCAGCGGAATCGGTGTTGTCCAGCCAGACCTTGATCTGGTCCGCGGACGCCGTCACCTGACCGGCTTCGGGAGCCTCGCCGGTCTTGATCGTGTAGGTGTTCGACTCGCTGGCCACCCTGCACCTTCCAATTGGCGGACGTCAGCCGCCGTTGAAGACGTTGCTCTTCTCGTACTCGACCGCGTGGTCCTCGAGCGCCTGCACGACCTTCTCGAACGTCGAGACGAACTTCGCGTAGACCGCTTCGAAGCCGCGCGAATTGCCTTCGAGACTGACCACGCCGCCGGGGTCCGGGTCGGTCGAGCCGACCGCGTGGGCGAACCTGCTCGCCGTGGACCAGCTGCCGATCTCGTTGTGGCTGATCCTGGCGTGCCCCTGAACGCTCTCCAGGGCGCCGGTCATGTACCGGTCGCCGGGGTTGGCCGGGCCGCCCATGCCCCTGCCGTTCATGACCGTGAGGATGCCGCGCATCTCCTTGGCGATCGCGCGCATCCGCTCGACGCTGAACTCGACGGTGTTCTCGTCACCCTTGAGACCCGGCCACCCGCCGTCAGGTCCTGCCATGATGCCCTTCCATCCTCATGACGACGACAAATCCGGCCACCACCCGAAAGCGGTGACCGGTGAGTCGACCGGCCTCAGTACTGCGACCACATGGCCTTGTTGTGGCGCTCGGCGATCTGGTAGTTCTCGCTGGCCTGGTTGACGTGGTTCTTGGCGGCGAGCAGTTCGTTGCGCATCTGCTCGGCCTGCTGGTTCCACTTGACCTTCTTCTCCTCGAAGAAGGTCTTCGCGCCACCGGCCCAGGCGTTGACGTCGCCCTTCTCGTCCTGGCCGTCGCCGGTGCCGAGGACCAGCGCGAGGTCGCGCAGCAGGTCGGTGGTGATCTGCTCGAACCTGTTCACCATCGCCGTGAGGTCACCGGTGACGACGTCCATCGTCCCGAAGTTGACCTTGACGCGGTCGCTTGCTCCGTGCGCGCCGATATCGTTGTGCTGAGGCATGATGATCTCCTACCGGTTGATGAGACCCTGGACGAAGTTCGCGCCGTCGGCTTCGTCGTCCGCCTTCTGATAGGTCTCGGCGTTCGCGCCCAGCCTCTCGGCGACGGTGAAGAGGTCGTCGCGGACGAGAATCATGTTGTCGTCCCAGCCGATCATGGCCTGGCCGAACGTCTGCGCCGCCTTGCCCGCCCAGCCGGTCGCGAGGTTCTCGCCCGTCATGATGACGGCCTGGCGCAGGCCCTCCATCTCCTCGTGCGCGGCGACCACGAGGTCCCTGGCCCGAACGAGCTGGCTTTTGCTCGCCTGATAGAAGTCGATGTCCGCCACTGGTACCTCCTGTGCCGTGTGGCCCTGTGCAAGAGCAGTGCCACCCCCCTTACGGCCTCAGCCGTCAAGAGACGGGGAGCGATCACCGCATCCAACATCAAAGGGCACATAGGACCCCCGTCGCAACATAACTAACAAGCATGCAGATCACAGCTCGATAACGACACGGCGGCTCGGCGGCAAACGCGCAGGTAGGTGGATTGCGGGCCATTGACCCCGGCTGTCGATTCGGAGTCAACGAAAAGGACGATCGGCCCCTCCGCCTGCCCGGAGTGCCCCGACTTGAGCTACTGTTTCGGATCACTGAAAGCCGGGGGACGGAGGCCGGGTGAGCGAACAACGCAGCATGGACAGCCTTCTGAACTGGGGGCTGGCCGCCGAGCCTGATCGCTTACGGGACATCGACGACGCGCGGGGCGCGAGCGGTGCAACCATAGCGTTCGGCGAACCGGCGCCCTCGTCGCCCGTCGACACGAGCGGCGCGCCCGTCACGGGCCCCGCCGCGCCGGCCGACCTGGAAGGGTCGAGCGCGGCCGAGACGGAACTGGCCTCCAGCGATCCCGCCCAGTCCGGCCCGTCCGGTCAGCCCGACGGCTCGGGCGAGGCCACCGACTCCGGCGCCGTCGACCCGGGCGAGCCGGAGGACACCGAGCCGGGGCTCGTCGAGCCCGAGGCGGCCGAGGGAGATCCCGCCTGGGACCCGGCCGACGAAGCCGGCGTCGACCCGTCCGGGGACGACGGCTACGTCGAGGGCAGCGGCGACGCCGACCCCGCCGATCTCGAGGGCGGCCTGGACGACATCGACGACCCGGACACCGGCTCCGACAGCCAGGGCGACCAGGACGGCAACGGCGGCGACGGCAACGGCGACGGCTCAGGACAGAACGACTCCGACCAGGGGAACTCCGGCGGCGACGGCTCGGACCAGCAGCCCGGCGAGACCCCCGGTGACAACGGGACCGGCGACCCGACCAACCCCGGCGGAGACCCCATGAACCCGGGCGGCGACAAGCCCGGCGACAACAAACCAGGCGACGACAAGCCGGGCGAAGAGAAGCCGGGCGAGGAAAAGCCGGGCGAGGAAAAGCCCGGTGAAGAGAAGCCCGGTGAAGAGAAGCCGGGCGAAGAGAAGCCCGGTGAAGAGAAGCCGGGCGAAGAGAAGCCCGGTGAAGAGAAGCCCGGTGAAGAGAAGCCGGGCGAAGAGAAGCCCGGTGAGGAAAAGCCGGGCGAAGAGAAGCCCGGCGAGGAAAAGCCCGGGGAAGGCGACGGTACCGGGGACACCCCTGCCCCGGAGACGCCGAACATCCCGGGTGGCGGTGGCGGCGGCCCCAGCGGAGGCGGCGGAGGGCCCAGCGGTGGCGGAGGGCCCAGCGGCAACCCCCCAGGGACGGGAAACCCCGACGGAAAGAAGGACAACCCGAAGAACGGCAACCAGAACAAGGACGACGGCAAGAACAAGGACGACGGCAAGAACAAAGGGGGCTCGGACGGCCAGACCAAGGTCGTCTCCAAGGAGGACTACAACAATGTGGCCAACATCGTGATCAATGAAGCCGCTCCCCATATGAAGAAGGTCCACGACATGCTCAAGGGCAATCATGTCGACCTCATGACCTTCGGCCTCGCGGGCACACCCATGCGGATGCAGCACGACAGCTCGCGCGACGCGGCGGCTAAATACACGAACTCCGGCGTCGAGCTCCTTGGCCGTTGGAACACCGCGTTGAAGAAGTCCGGCCTGGTCTGGGAGGGCGCCGACAACGCCAGCGAGTACAAGAAGGGCTGAGCCAATGGGCTATCTCAGCGTCTATCACACAGCAGCGACACTCGCCACGTTCGCCGCCCTCATCAACATGAAATTCGGGCCGAACCCGAGATCCTCGGCAAACGCGGCGATCAAGATGAATCCGAAGGCTGCTTTCGGCCTTCCTGGCGCCATCGAGACATTGGCCTGCGAACCTGAAAAGCAGAAGGCGCTGACCGAGAAATGGGACGAGACCGTCAAGCTGCTGGACACGGCCACCGCGGCATTGACGAAGGCCCTGAACGCCAAGCCGCCTGCGGACTGGACCAGCGAGGACAAGGAAGAGTTCAAAAAGAACGTCGAGGCGTTTCTCAAGGACGCCGAAAGAGATAAGGCGATCTGCACGAGCAGGTCCGGCACTGTCGGTCAGACCAGCCTCGAGGGCAAGGTCATGGCCTACGCAGCGCTGACCCTCGCAACCACTGCCCTCACCATCGCCATGGTGTTGCTGGCCATCAAGGCGCTGCCCGGGGTCGGGACGGCGGCGGCCGGAATCAAGGGCTGGCTCGCCAACGCGACGCTGGAGCAAATCGCTCTCAACCTACTCAACAAAAGAGTGATTGTGATCTCCGCAGCCGCAGCGATCTTCGCCGCCGGTGAAGCGTGGCACATCGCGAATGCCGCACAGCTCGACACCAAGGTCAACGATCCCCACGGCGGCGGCGAGGCCACGTTCAATCTGCCTGAGGCGAACTGGGAGAAGAAGCTGAACGAGAAGGCACCGGCGCAGGCATAGCACCCCGCCGGCCCTCGGAACGCGGCGAGAAGGGTGTTGAGGTCCGCCTTCGCGAGCTGATCGTCAACACCCTGGTCGTTCCCCCATCCCGCACGGCTCTAGAGGTCGAGGCGGCGGCGGATCTTGTCGAGTTCGCCCATCACGTCTTCGAACGTCCTGTTGTAGGCGGCCTCGGCGTTCTTGACCTGCTCCAGGGCGGCGTCCGGGTTGTTGATGAACTTCATGGGGTTCTCGTCCTCGCCGAAGACCTCCCCCATCGTCTCGTTGACCTGACGCTGCAGGTCGGCCGTCGCGTCCTGGACGACGGCCTTGACCTTCTCCGCCAGTTCGCCCGAGCTCAGCCGCATGGCCTTGGGGTGCAGTTCGAGCCCGGTCAGGCCGGCGCTGGTGTACTCCGCGCTGACCAGGCCGTCCTCGTCCTGCGCCCGGCCCACGAGCTCGCCCATGGTCTTCTGCATCTCCTCGACGCGCGCGAACTGCTCGTCGGCGGTCTTGAGGAGCTTGTCGATGTCGAGGTTCGCGAAGTCCCCGAAGTCCTGCACTGGCTACTCCGTCCTGGAGGGGGAAACGTCCAGCAACGTATCGGTTGCCGGTTTACTCCGCAATCATGGAAACGCTCAGCCCGAGAGGCCGCGCACCCACGTGTAGACGTCGAGGACGCCGAGCGCGAGCGGGAACAGCGCCGCGATCAGCATGAGGTCCACGATGTCGCCCGCGCGGCCCCAGAACGGCGAGGGCTTGCCCGTGGGCAGCCAGGTCCCGAGTCCGGCCGCGACGAGCGCGACCCACAGCAGCCCGACGCCCACGGCGACGGCCGCGATGTCGCCCATGCCGGCGCTCACGGACAACCCCAGCGCCGCGAGCCCGGCCAGTCCTGACACGAGCAGCCAGATCCGCTGGCCCAGCCCGTGGAAGACCCGCGCCCGCATGATCAGGGTCAGCGCGAGCACCACGACCATGACCCTCGCGGCCCACCCGCCCTCCATGACCAGCAGGAACAGCGCGCCCATCGCCACCAGGCACGCCGCGGCGATCAGGCTGGTCACGAAGGACTGCGCCTTGGCGGTGCGCTCCTTGACCTGCGTGGCGTCGAGAAGCTGGTTGTCGTTGCGCAGCTCCTCCGCGGTCGTCGGCATGTTCGGCAGCGGCAGCTTCGCCATCCGGAAGGACAGCGTGGGGATGAGCGGGGTGAAGGCCAGCAGGACGGTCGCCGACACCGCCGCCACGCCCGCGGGCGAGGTGCCCCAGATCATGACGACCGCCGCTCCCGCCGCCCCGGTGACCGAGGCGATGGCCGTACCGAGGAATCCGGACTGGCCGTCGGCGGTCAGCGCGCCGCCGAAGGCGGCCACCAGCGCCGTGCAGGCGAAGGCGGCGAGCAGGTTGGGCGCGGAGAAGCCTGCGCCGCCGGGGGCCAGCAGGCCCGCCAGGAACCCGTACGGCAGCGCCGCCCATCCGATCGGCGCGCCCACCTTCGAGTCGCCGATCGCGCGCGACATGACCGCGCCCGTCACCAGGAGCAGCAGCGCCAGCACGCCCGCGACGATCGCCCTGATCGTCCACGGCGGACCGGCCGCGTAGAGCGCGAGCGCCCCCATGACCAGCAGCCCGCACGCGGCGCTGGTGCCCGCCAGGCGGGTGTGGTCGGGCGTCCACTTGCCCGCCCCCTCCTTGACCCCGCCCGCGACCACGTCGGCGACGTCGTCGTAGAGGGCCGGCGGCAGGACGGCGTCGCGCGGCCTGAGGTAGAGCACCTCGCCGTCGAGGACGCCGAGGGCGCCGAGGCTCTGGCCGATGTCGAGCGGCGCGCCGCCGAGGCGCTGCAGCATCCATCCCGCGGCGGACGTGGCCTCGCCGCCCACTTCGTCCATCGCGCGGAGGAGGCCGGGCAGGACGTGCGGCAGCGGGATGTCCGCGGGCAGCGCGAGATCGGCTCTCTTGCGCGGGCCGACGATTGTGACGTGGCACAAGGCCGGCATCGGCGCGGGGATCTGCGCGAGAGCGCCCTGCTGCATCGGGCCTTGCGGGGATGGTCCATGAGCAAGCGACTTCACGGAAGGAAACATATCGGGCAAGCGGAAAGACCCGCATTGATGGTAAGAAATTGCCGTGTGAGCATCGTGATTGTGCGACGGCCCGAACGCCGTGCCAGCCCCAAGCCACCTCGTGGCGAGGTCCTGCTCGAAAGCCCACCCGAGATCCCCGAAGTCCAGGGTCAAGGCTTCATGGGGGTTCTGACCTACCTGCCGATGGTGGCCGGCGGGGCGGCGATGGGGTTGATGTTCACCGCGGGAGGAAATTCCAACCCGCTCATGTACGTGGCCAGCGGCCTGTTCGCCTTTTCCATGATGGGCATGACCATCGGGCAGCTCGGCAGGCAGTCGGGCGAGCGCAAGCACCGGCTCAACGGCCTGCGCCGCGACTACTTCCGTTACCTGTCACAGGTCCGCAGGAAGGCCCGCAGGGCCGCCAGGCAGCAGCGCGAGGCGCTGGAGTGGAGCGGCCCCGCGCCCGACTCGCTCTGGTGGATCGCCATGAGCCCACGCCTGTGGGAGCGCCGGCCGCGCGACCCCGACTTCGGCACCGTACGGCTCGGCACCGGCATGCAGAAGCTGGCCATCCAGCTCATCCCGCCGGACTCCAAGCCGGTCGAGGACCTCGACGCCCTGACGGCCGGCGCGCTGCGGCGGTTCGTCAGGGCGCATGCGACGGTCTCCGAGCTGCCCGTCTCCGTGGCGCTCGGCTCCTTCGCCCGCATCAAGCTGAGCGGTGACCAGCAGGCGATCCGCGGGCTGGTCAGGGCGATGATCGCGCAGATGGTCGTCTTCCACTCCCCCGACGACCTGCGGATCCTGGTCTGCGCGGGCAAGGAGTCGATGGCGCACTGGGACTGGGTCAAGTGGCTCCCGCACGCCCTGCATCCCGACCAGACCGACCTGGCGGGGCAGGTCAGGCTGATGGCCGAGAATCTCAGCGAGCTCGACCGGCTGGTCGGGGGGGAGCTGAAGGAGCGGGCCAGGTTCAAGCCGGGCGCGCCCGCCGACTCCCTGCCGTACCACGTGGTGATCGTGGACGGCGGGTACGTGCCGCACGACTCCCAGCTCGGCATGGACGCCATCCAGGGTGTGACGCTGATCGACCTGTCCGACGCCGCGGGGCTGGTGGAGGAGAAGGCGATGCTGCGGCTGGACATCCAGGGCGACGCCTTCCACATGATCAAGCTGGACCACGCAGGCAAGGCGACCAGCACCCGTCTCGGCGATCCCGACCAGCTCGACTACCTGATGTGCGAGGGGCTGGCCAGGCAGCTGGCACCGCTCAGGCTCTCGTCGGGGTCCGCAGGGGGCGAGTCGCAGGACGTGCTGTCGATCAACACCACGCTCACCGACCTGCTCGGCGTCGGCGATCCGACCAGGCTCGACACCGAGCACACCTGGCGGCCACGGGCGGGCCGCAACCGGCTGCGCGTGCCGATCGGCCTCGGCGCCGACGGCCGCGTGGTGGAGCTCGACATCAAGGAGTCGGCGCAGGGCGGCATGGGCCCGCACGGCCTGGTCATCGGCGCCACCGGTTCCGGCAAGAGCGAGCTGCTGCGCACGCTGGTGCTCGGCCTGGCCGTCACGCACTCCTCCGAGATCCTCAACTTCGTCCTGGTCGACTTCAAGGGTGGCGCGACCTTCCTCGGCCTCGAGTCGCTCTCGCACGTCTCGGCGGTCATCACCAACCTCGAGGACGAGCTGCCGCTGGTCGACCGCATGCACGACGCGTTGCACGGCGAGATGGTCCGCCGCCAGGAGCTGCTGCGCGCGGCCGGCAACTACGCCTCGCTGCGCGACTACGAGCGGGCCAGGGAGCAGGGCGCGGAGCTGGCGCCGATGCCCACGCTGTTCGTCGTGCTCGACGAGTTCAGCGAGCTGCTGTCGGCCAAGCCCGAGTTCATCGACCTGTTCGTGATGATCGGCCGGCTCGGCCGTTCGCTCGGCGTCCACCTGCTGCTCGCCTCCCAGCGGCTGGAGGAGGGCCGGCTGCGCGGCCTGGACACGCATCTGTCCTACCGGATCGGTCTGCGCACCTTCTCCGCCATGGAGAGCCGCGTCGTGCTCGGCGTCGCCGACGCCTACGAGCTGCCGTCCGCGCCCGGCAACGGCTACCTGAAGTTCGACACCACCGGCATGACGCGGTTCAAGGCCGCCTACGTCTCCGGTCCCTACCAGCCGGACCCCTACCAGTCGGCGGCCTCCGCCGCCGGCGGGCCCGTCCGCGAGGTCGTGGAGTACGGCCCGGCCTTCGTGCCCGTCCCCGTGGTGGAGACGCCCCCCAAGGAGCTGGCCGCGGCGGAGGAGAAGACGCCGCAGGTCAGCCTGCTCGACATCATGGTGGGACGGCTGCACGACCGGGGGCCCGCCGCGCACCGCATCTGGCTGCCGCCGCTCGGCCAGGCGCCGACCCTGGCGCAGCTGCTCCCGCCGCTGTCGGTCACGCCCGCCTACGGGCTGTCGACCACCGACTGGTCGGGCCGCGGCAGGCTCCACGCCGTGATCGGCATCATCGACAAGCCGTTCGAGCAGCGGCGTGACCCGTTCTGGCTGGACCTGTCGGGCGCGTCGGGACACGTCGGCGTCGCGGGCGGCACGCAGAGCGGCAAGAGCACGGTGCTGCGCACGCTCATCACCAGCATGGCGCTCACGCACACCCCCCGCGAGGTGCAGTTCTACTGCCTCGACTTCGGTGGCGGCTCGCTCGCGGGCCTCGACGGCCTGCCGCACATCGGCGGCGTGGCCAGCCGCCTCGACGCCGACCGCGTCCGCCGGACGGTCGCCGAGGTCGCCACAGTCCTCCAGCAGCGCGAGCGCATGTTCGCCGACCACGGCATCGACTCGATCGCCACCTATCGCCGGATGGTCGCCGAGGGCTCGTTCGAGGGCGACGGCTGGGGCGACATCTTCCTCGTCGTGGACGGCTGGCTGACCATCAGGCAGGAGTTCGACTCGCTGGAGCCGACGATCACCGACCTGGCGGGGCGCGGCCTCGGCTACGGCATCCACATCGTGGCCGCCACCAACAAGTGGTCGGAGTTCCGGCCGGGTATCCGCGACCTGTTCGGCACCAGGATCGAGCTCAAGCTGGGCGACGCCTACGAGTCGGAGATCAACCGCAAGACGGCGCTCGCCGTACCGGAGGGGACGCCCGGACGCGGGCTCACCAAGGAAGGCATGCACTTCCTGTCCGCGCTGCCGAGGATCGACGGCGTGCAGAGCGCCGAGGACCTGTCGGTGGGCGTGCGCGCGCTGGTGCAGACGGTCAGGGATGCCTGGCAGGGTCCCCCGGCGCCGGGCGTGCGGCTGCTGCCCTCGGTGCTGCCCGCCGAGATGCTGCCCGGGATCGAGGAGACGGGGCGCAAGCTCATCCCGATCGGCATCGACGAGGCCATGCTCGCGCCCGTCCTGCTCGACCTGGAGGCCGATCCGCACTTCATCGTGGTGGGCGACACCGAGAGCGGGAAGTCGAACCTGCTGCGGCTCATCGCCGAGAGCGTGGTGTCCAGGCAGACGCCGCGCGAGGCGATGATGATCGTGATCGACTACCGCAGGTCGCTGCTCGACTCGGCGGCCACCGAGCACCGGATCGGCTACGCCGCGTCGAGCGCCGCCGCCGCCGGCCTGATCAACGACGCCAGGCAGGCGCTGCTGAAGCGTCTGCCGCCCGCCGACCTGACGCCCGAGCAGCTGCGGTCCCGCAGCTGGTGGCAGGGTTCGGACCTGTACATCGTGGTCGACGACTACGACCTGGTCGCCACCTCGAACAACCCGCTGCAGCCGCTGGCCGACCTGCTCCCGCAGGCCCGCGACATCGGCCTGCACCTGATCATGTCGCGGCAGATGGGCGGCGTCGGCAGGGCGATGTTCGACCCGATCATCACCAAGATCAAGGACATGGCGAGCCCCGCGCTGGTCATGTCCGGCAACAAGGACGAGGGCTACGTCTTCGGCAACATCCGCCCGCAGCCGCTGCCGGTCGGCCGTGGCTACTTCGTCGACCGGAAGTCCGGCGCGCGGCTGATCCAGACCGCCTACCTCCCCTGACGCCGCCGCTCCATGAGCTCGCGGATGAACGGGCTGACGGCCGCGCGCAGCTCCCCGTCCTTCCTCGTCAGCGCCTCGACCAGGCGCGCGGGGAGGTCGGGGGGCTGCTCGTCGACCGGCTCCCACTCGGCGTGCGCCAGCGCGGAGGCCAGCGGCAGCACGTGCGTGCCGGGCGGCAGGATCACCGCCGCCTCGCCGAGCGCCACCAGGATCGCCCCGTCGGACCTGCGACCCACCGTTCTGATCATCGCGTACTCCCGGGATAGACGTAGTACCAGTCGATGCCCGCCGCCTCCAGCGCCGCCACCAGGCCGGCGTCGGGCCGGACGGTGAAGACGACATGGCTGATGTCGCTCACCCTCACGCCGCCGTGCATCTGCGCCTCGACGTAGGCGTTGTTCTGCCAGTCCAGACCCGCGTAGTCCCGCCGCACACCGCGTAGCGGTTCCTTCGCGGGGTCGAACCCGCGGAGGGGAGCCGCGGCGTACGACTCGGGGCGTGGGTCGTTGATCCTGCTGGGCACCGCGGTCTCGGTGACCTCGATGGAGTCGCCGACGCAGAAGGTCGACCTGTCCCTGACCTCGGGGCGCAGGGTGACCTGGACCTCACCGTACTCGGACACCCGGTTCGTGGTGCCCATCCCGATCAGGGACGGGTCGGAGATCCGCTCGTACAGGTTGACGTAGCCGTAGACCGGCCGCAGTTCGGGGGTCAGGTCGGCGGGATAGCCGAACCAGCTCTCCTCGTAGGCGGAGCGCAGGACGTTGTCGTAGACCCCGCCCGAGCTCGCGACCTCGAACTGCGTCTTGAACCGCCCCTCGGCCAGTACGGCCCGCAGCGTCTCTGGGCTGACCCGCATCGAGATCGGCCGGTCCGCCAGCATGGTGACCAGCTCGTCGCGAAGGTGCGCGCGCAGCCGTTCGACGTCCATGCCCAGCTCGTCGGCCAGCGCCCTGGTCTCGAGGAGGATGGCGGCGTGCTGGTCGATGTAGGCGGCCTCGGCGCGATCCCGCATCCGTTCGGCCAGCCTGGCCTCCAGCCAGTCGCGTTCGGCGACCGCCCTGGCGTACTCGACGGTGTCGGTCCTGCCCTGGAAGTCGAGGTTGTACGTTGTGCTGCTCAGCTCGCGAAGGCGGGCGAACTCCCTGACCGTCTGGAGGTCGGGTGCAGGCCGCACCGGAGCCGGTCCCTCCGGCCACTCCGCACCCAGCCCGCCGAGGGTGGGCGGGTCTCCCGCCGGGACCGGCTGGTGCGGGTGCGCGGGGGCCGGCTGGTCCGCCTCCGGAAGGAAGATCTTCGCGGCCCCGTCCGTCGGCCACCGCCTGGTGGGGTCCTCGAAGGCGATCACGACGCGGCCCGTCAGGTCCGCCAGCTCCTGGATGAGCAGCTTGTCGTGGGCGGCGTGCGGCCCCCTCAGCACGATCGCGGCGCCGGGCTCGGCCACCAGCCGCGGGTCCAGCGCCAGCATGGTGGCCAGGTCCCTGACCGGGACCGGGACGTCGCCCACCCGGAAGGCGTGGTAGTCCGACCTGATGCCGACCGTGACCGCGCCCTCGACCGGACGTGCCCCCGCCATCCTGTTGGTCACGGCCGCGTCCTCCAGGTCGCCGAAGACTCTGAAGCCGACGCCCACCGGCGACTCCGTCCGTGTCGCGGCGGTGAAGCGCTGCTGGTCCACGCTGAGCACCCGGTGGCTCAGGTCCGGCACGCGGGCCGGGGCGTTCCCCTCCGTCAGGTAGAGCCTGATCCCCCGCCTGCCGTCCGGCATGGTCGCGTCGCGCTCCACCGCGATCACCCGCAGCGCCGTGCCGGGCGGCAGCGTGTCACCCGAGGCGGTGCGGATGACGCTCTCGACCGGCACGCCCTCCCCCGGCAGCCGGCTGTTCCCGCGGACGAGCTCTCCTGAGACGCCCTCCTCGGCGAACCTGGCCAGGAGGGCGTCGACGTCGCCGGCCGGAAGTTTGTCGTGGCGGTAGAGGGTGCGCGACACGTCCCTGGGCGCGGCCGTGTCCCAGTCGATGGCCCGGTGGCTCTCCGCCTGCACGTCCGGCCAGCTCTCGGCGAAGCCTGGATGCAGGTCGAGGGTGGCCAGCTCGTCGAGCCGTACCCACCGGATGCCCTGCGACTCCCACGAGGACGGCCTGATGTCCACCGGTTCGGGCAGGGTGGCGATGACCGTCTCGTAGGACCAGCCGCCGTGGTCGTTGACGTGGCGGCCGTGGATCCGCACCGTGGCGGGGTCCAGCGTGCTCTCCTCGGCGGCCTCCCGCAGCGCGGCGGCCACGGCGCCCTCGTTCAGGTCCCTGGCACCGCCGAGCAGCGACCAGGTGCCGCCGCCGTCGGAGGTGGCGGCGCGGTGCTGCATGAGCACGTACGTCTCGCCGTCGCCGCCCTTGCTGAGCAGCAGCAGCCCGGCGGCGCCGTTGGTGCCCCAGTGGGTGCCCTCCGCGCACGCGCAGGGCACCCAGCCGTCGCCCGACCTGGCCACCTCGCTGACGTAGACGGTGTCACCGTCGACCCGGTCCACGCGGAACTCGGTGTCCGGCCGGAAGATCAGCCTGCCTTCGGCGGGGTCGCCGGCGGCGACGCTGATGTCGTGGGCCGTCCTGGAGGTGATGACGAAGTCCACGCGGCCGGGCACCGCGACGGGCTCGCGCGGCTCGCGGTAGGCGGTGGTGAACCTGGGGTCGGAGACGACCGCCCCCTGCGTGTAGGCCGCTCTGTCGGCCTCGGACAGCACCACGCTGAGGTGGGCCTGCCCGGTGAACGGCGCCTGGTACTCCCCCAGCGTGTCGAGCGCGCCGAGGATGCCGCGCACGTGCTCCTCGTACGGCGGCAGCAGCCTCGGGTCGCCCATCGCCCTGTCGATGGGCGCGTCGAGCCCGTTGGCGTAGGTGTGCAGGGCCACCAGTTCCTCGATCGCCAGCCGCCGGAACGGCGAGCTCTCGGGAAGGTCGCGGACCATGGCCTCCACCCGGGCCGCGAACCTCTCGTAGCCCGCGATGCCGGCCCTGACGCCCTCCAGCGTCCGCGCGTACGGCTCGGCCGAACGCGTCACCGAGTCGTCGACGCCGAAGAACCCGCGCACCGCCGACTTGACCCGCTCCCAGGCGGTGGGCGGCACGACGTCGTCCGGCAGGAAGATCCGCAGGTTCCCGCGACCGCCCAGGGCGCCGTGCTCGGCGTCCATCGCGAACATGTCGCCGTAGGGGCCCACCCTGACCCGCGAGTCGGCCGCCACCACGACATGGCCGGTGAGCCTGGCCACCTCCTGCGCGTAGGTGTGGGCGCCCACGTTGCAGTTGGCGAGGATGACCAGATCGTCGTGTTGGAGAAAGGAATCGTTCAGGATGATCGCCGCCAGATCCTCGGCCCTGACGGTCCTGCCGCCGACCATCAGCCCGTCAGGGCCGCCGTGTCCGTCCACGTAGTAGGCACCGTCGATGGAGCGCACCTCTAGAGCGGACCGCTCGATCCCCATGTCGTGGGAGAAGGCCGGATCGCGCAGCCAGATACCCGCCCCCGTCTCCACCCGGTGGTGGTCGTAATGGTGCCGGGCGGCCGGGCTCAGTTCGGGCGTGGCCCGGTGGACCGGCTCGGCGAAGGCGGCGGTGCCCATCCCGTCGGGCGCCTGGACGAGGAAGTAGTGCCGCTCCCCGTGGGAGAACTCCTGCAACGCGAGCACCTTGAAGGGCGCGTCGACGCGGAACAGCGCGTGGTGGGGCCGGCCGGACAGCGCTTCCGCCGCCACGTAGTCGCCGGCCCGGATGGTCAGGCGCACGGTACGCGGCTCGTCGCCGAGGAAGCGGGGGTCGTCGACGCCCTCCAGGATGCCCTTGAAGGCGAACTCCGCGCCCGGCGCGAGGTTCGCGGGGACCCACTCCTCCGGCACCCTGACCGTGACGGTCCCCTCCTGTCGCGGCAGGAGGGCCAGCTCGGCACTGGCCTGGCGCAGCATCGCGTCGGCCAGCGGATCGCCGCCGTGCGCCAGCTCGTTGACCTGCCGCAGGTTGGTGCCCTCCAGCAGGTGCGGCAGGGCGGGGATCGGCTGGTCCGGCGGGCGCCACGGCGTACCGGAGTAGTCGGGCACCAGGCGGGGGCCGTGGTCCAGGGAACCCAGCGGGACGGGCGCGTCCTGCGCAGGCCGCGCGAGGCCGGCCCAGTTGTCGCTGATCCGCTCGTGCAGGTCGGCCAGGCCGCGCCTGGCGAATTCGGGGCCGAGCTCCTGAAGCTTCGTGGTGACCGCGTCGATGTCGCGCTGGGACCACAACCCCTTGTCCCCGCTGATCCGCTCAAGCAGCGGATTGTCGGCCACCATCCGCTGGAACAGCTCGGCGGGAATGGGGCCGTCGGCCATCAGCAGCGTGTGGAGGCCGCGTCTGGCCAGCTCTCCCTGGTTCGCGCCCAGCCGGTGCTCGTACATGACGGTCGTGTCCGCCCGGTACACCCCCGACGTGCCGTCCTTGACCGCGCCGAGCTCGAGCGCGGCCAGTTCCGCCCGGTCGGCCGTCTCGATGTCGTCGAACTCGCGGCGGATGGCGAACGTGCCGTCGTTGAACTCGACGACCTCCTCGAGGCCCCGCATGGTGTCGATCACGAGGGAGTTCCGCACGCCCGACTGGACGGCGGCCCTGAGCCGGTCACTGCCGTATGCCTGGTGGACCGTGTCGTCGTCGATCCTGAGGACGGCGGGGCCGTCCAGGCCGAGGGCGTCGCGCAGCAGCGCCTCGGCCTCTGCGCGCCTCGCGGCTTCGTCACGGAGGACCAGCGCCTCCGAACCGTCGCGGTGGACGACCAGCTCCGCGAACCCCTCGTCGCCGTTGACGAACCGGTCCCCCGCGCTCCCGCGCCCGGTCCTCGCGGCGAGCTGCTCGCGCGGGTCCACCAGGGGACGGCTCAGGTCCGTCGACAGGTCGGTGACCGCGCGATGGGCGCGCGCCCGCGCGGCGAGATCCTCGTCGGCCGCCCAGAAGAACGGCCTGTCCACCGGGGCCTTGAGCACCGAGTCGGCGCCGCCCGCGTGCTCGGCCACCTTGTCCAGGACGAACTGGACGTTGGCGAACCAGTCGCCCCTGCCCAGGCGTTCGAACTCCGGCCGTAACCGTTCGACCGCGGCCTTGAGGGTGGCCATGTCCCGCACCGACATCGGGTTCGGTGCCCAGTCGAACCTGCCCGGTTCCACCTCCCGGAAGAACAGCCTCGTCAGCGGGCTGTTCGGATCGGGCATCATCGGCCGGAAGGTCTTGTCGTGGTCGAAGCCGCGGAGACGGCCGTCGTCGCCGACCCGCATGCCGTCGCCGTGCGCCCGGTCGTAGTTGCCGATGAGCGCGTCGCCCAGGCCCATGAGCACGGCGTCACGGCTGTGCATGACGTGCTCGGGCAGCTCCCAGCGGTCCCCGTGCCAGCGGAGTTCCGGCCGCTCGCCCTCGACCCAGCCGGTGATCAGCGTGTGCTCGTCGACGAGGTGGGTCGGGGGCACGTCCAGACCCAGCGAGCGCAGGAGCATCGAGGACAGGTGCTCGGCGTCGCGCATCTCGGTGGTGGCGGTCTCCTTCCTGGCCGCCGGTCCTCCGTCGGTCAGCGTGACCCGCTCGACCTTGACCGACTCCGTGCCGCTGGACAGCACGACGGGGTCGCCGACGGTGCCCTTGGCGGCCAGCGCGGCGAACTGCTCCTGCGTCATGCCGTGCCACGACGGTGGCGGCTCGGCGCGGGTGGTGCTCCAGTTGATCAGGCCCTCGATCCGGTTGGCCGGCTCGGGCCTGCGCTCCGCCATCGCGGAGGAGGTCTCGCCTGCTCGCGCCACCGGCCCGTCGGCGTGGGCGCCGGTGCTCTCGGCCATCCGGGTGACGGGCCCGTCCGCGCGGGCCCCGCCACCGCTCTCCGGCGTCCGCGGGCCCGCCCCCTCGCCCCGGCTCCCGGTCGACTCGGTACGGCCGGCGGACCCGTCGCCGTGCGAGGCGGGGCCGTCGCCCCGGTCCGTCGACCTGGCATGCGTGAAGGGCCGTTCGGGGTCGCCGGACGGCCTGCCCGTCCGCTCGGGGCGCGCGTCCGGCCTGCCGCCGGGATCCGGATCGGCGTCCGCGCGTCCGGCCCGTTCGTGGGTCACCTCGCCCCCGGCCCCACGCTCCGGCACGGCCGCCGGTCTCGACGCCGTCCCGGCCTCGCCCCGGGCAGGCGTCTCCGCACGAGCCTCCGCACGCGCGGGGGCTTCCGCACGGGCAGCCGTCTCGGCGCGGACAGGCGGGCGGACCTGGTCGCTCCTGACCGGGGGCGCGGGCTGGGTCCCGTCGTCCGCGCGGTGCGGGCTCGTCCTGATCTCGTCGGGTACGGCTCGCGCGACGTCCGCCGCCTGCCCGCCCACGGCCCGCGCCCCGTCGGCCGCCCGGTCGGTCGTGGCCCGCGCCAGGGTGGTCATGTCGCCATCGGCCACGCGGTCCGTCTCGTGCGCCGCCGTGCGCATGCCGTCCAGGAAGGGATCGGCGGCCGGCTTCGAGGTGGCCGGGCCGTCCTCGTCGAGGCGCTTGGTCGCCGCGGCGACGCCGTCGAGCGAGCTCGCGGCCGGCCCCGCCGTACCGTCGGTGGGAACGTCGGGGGGAAAGAGGTGGGCGCCGGTCTTGCCGGGGCCGGAGTGCGCGCCGCCGCCCGCGCCGGTGCGGTCGATGCCGCCGACGAAGCCGGAGGTCAGCCCCTCCGCCACCAGCTTCCAGTCCACGGGCCGGCCGCTGCCGACCGCGCTCCACACCTCCGTGACGAGCGCGGTGATGCCGCCGACCACGCCCGACTGGGCCATGAAGATCAGCATCGACCGGGTCGGCAGCAGCCCGGCGCCGAGGCCCATGAGCGCCCCGGACAGCGCCCCGGTGCCCGCGGACGTGAGGACCTGGCCGACGTCGACGTGGTCCCTGCGTGACTGGCTCGCCTGGATGGCGTAGTCCATCACGCCCATGATCGTGCCGAAGAGCCCGCAGCAGAACAGCAGCCGCTTGGCCAGTTGCGCGATCACGGCGCGGCTCAGCAGCGCCCGGAAGCCGATCCACTTGAACGTGGGCCCGGCCAGCGGGGTGCCGAGCAGCAGGATCACCGCGCCGATCTGCACGACCAGCAGCACGACGGTCAACTTGATCATGCGCTTGGTGTACTCGAGCTGGACCCCGAGATCGTTCAGGGCGAGCGCCATGGCGGCCAGGCGGTTGACGGCGTCGGCCTGGTGTCCCCGCGTCGTGGTCAGGACGTGCTTGACGAAGGCCTGCAGCGCGTCGCCGTCCCATTCGTCCGCGTCGGGCGGCCGTCTGCCCAGCAGGCTCCTCGACGGGTCACCGTCCGGGCCGCCGACCACCTCGTAGAGCGCCGCCACGAGCGCGTCGGCGAGCCGGAACAGGGCCTTCTCGTCGCCCTGGGGCCAGTCCATGCCGACCACCCAGCCGATCCACGGCCGCGCGAACCCCGGGATGGGCACACCGTCGAGCCACACCGGCGATCAGGCCTCGGGCCGCTCGGCCGTCTCGTAGGTGTGCGAGGTGCCCTTCAGCCCGTCGCCGGAGCGCTCCACCTCGTCGGCGTAGTTCTTGAGGGCGTCGAGGATGCCGTCGCGCATCGCGGGGTAGGCCTTCTCCACCTCGGCTCCGTACCGGTCGTGACCCATCGGACGGCCGGCCTCGGCGAAGGCGGCCAGCACCTTGTCCCTGACGTCCCTGATGAACGCGGCCTCCTCCCTCGCGTCGGAGCCGCGTCGCCTGACACTGTTCCAACGAACGGTGAAGCCTGTCACACCAGCCCCATCGACCACATAAGACTCATTAGCGGGCAATACTGCCAGACTCTCGACGAAGCCGGTCGAGAATTCCGCACAGGTCCTCGTCCCGCCGCGAGCTCGCCGGGTCAGGTGCGCACGACGATCGGCTCGGGCTCGTCCGCGGGGACGACCTCGGACAACGGCTTCTCTGCGCGAATGTTGACGAAACTCCCTGACCGCTATGCTCGATCTTGTCCAGATACGCATCTCGGGGAGGCGCAGCCGGTGGCGGGTCTCGATGTCTACTTCCAAGCCTTGGACGAATGCGCCGGTGTCGCGGCGAACGCGGCCAAGGTGCTCATTCCCGCCGACATTCTGCCCGACAAGACGCCGCCGCCCAGCAAGGTGACCGACGCCGACATCTTCGGCAAGTACGACAACTCGCAGAACCTGGCGGCGGACATCGACGCCATCTGGCGCGACCACATCACCGGCGAACTCGGCGAGGCGAGGGAGAAGCTGGGGGGCGTCGAGCGCGCCCTCGACAAGGTGCAGGCGAACATCCGCGCGGCCGACCAGCCATGAGCGACGCGAGCGTTCCCGGCCTGGCCAAGCTCGACGCGCTGGTGACCAAGGTCACCTGCGACCCAGGGGCGATCCGCACGATGGCCTCGCAATGGCGGACGATCGCCAGTGAGGCCCTGGACGAGACCGGCAAGCTCGGCAAGGCCGTCGTGGAAGTGGGCCGGGTGTGGCACGGCGATTCGGCGACCTCCTTCCAGTCGTACATGGAGGGCTACGGCAAGGCCGGCGACGGGATGCACGACGCGCTGGCGGGCTGCGCCAACGCCGTGGAGGCGGCGGCCGGTGTGCTCGAGACCGTGGAGGGCAAGGTCAGGTGGATCCGCGAGGACCTGCTCGTCCGCGCGGGCGAGTACAGGCGCGACTGGGCCAAGCTCAACCCCGACGACCCGGACGGCGTGACCAAGGGGTTGACGGACATAGGCACCAAGGCGGTGTCCGATGCCGAGAGCGAGGTCACGAAGGCGAACACCGCCGTCAACGACGCCAGGACCGCCATCGGCAACGCCCTGAAGCTGCGCAAGGAGACGTTCAAGAACATCAAGAACCCGCTCGAGCGTGACTTCGTCCCCGGCAACGGGACCAAGACACAGTGGACGCGCACCGACCTGAGCCGGACCACCGACCTCGCGGGCGCCGGCACGACGGGCGGCGGGGGCGCGGGCGGCAGCGGTGGCGGTGGCGGCTACGGCGGAGGTGGCGTCTCCTCGGCGGGTGACGTGCCCGCGCCGCGCGCCCAGGTGGTCGAGTGGATCAAGGAGGCGTTGCGGGTCATCAGATCGGAGGAGATGGCCGGCATCATGCGCAGGCGCGGCATCGACGTGAGCGACCTCGACCCCAACGACCCCAAGGACATCGAGCGGATCTGGACGATCATCCACCACGAGTCCGGCGGCAACCCGAGCGCGATCAACAACTGGGACATCAACGCCCGCAACGGCGTGCCTTCACAGGGGCTCATGCAGACGATCCCGCCCACCTTCGACACCCACAGCCTGCCGGGCCACAAGCGGATCCTGGAGCCGGTCGACAACATCATCGCCGGCGTCCTCTACACCTACCAGCGCTACGGCGACCTGGCCCACCATCCGGGCATCGCGTCCCTGGAGCGGGGCGGCGGCTACCGGCCGTACTAGCGGCCGGGCAGCCAGCCGGGCGGGAAGATCAGCGCGCGCAGCCCGTGTCCCTCGATCTTGCCCGCCCACTCCTCGGGCGTGGTGGCGATCGGGCCGTCCGTGCCGTCGGACAGGTTGTAGGTGGGGGTGTAGCCGAGGCCGGAGCCGGCCAGCCTGGCGTACAACTCGGTGAGACGGCTGGACGGCAGGTTCCGCAGAGGGAACTTGGCGGCGTCGTAACCCAGGACATAACCAGTGTTGCCCGCCCAGATCCGCATGAACTCGGCGCCGTTCTCCTTCGCCGAGCCGACCGGCTGGCCGTGGGCGAGGTTGACCATGGCCTTGATGCCGACGGAACCACCGGCGTAGGCGATGCCGTCCACCGTCGCGTAGACGAGAGTGGTCAGCGCGTACGAGGGGAACCCCGCGCTGAAGATCTTGGCCGCGTTCGCCCCGAAGAGGGCCTTGAGCAGCCGCGCCGTCTTGATCAGCTTGACGATCCTGACGGTGGCCACGGCGTACAGCCACGTGGTCATCGGCTGGAACATGACCATCCACACCATCTGCAGCAGGTCGTTCTCGACCTCGGCGAAGCGGCGGCGCACATCGTCGACGATCTTGGCGTAGGCCGTGCAGACCATCGCCACGACCCGCAGGTCGGCCACGAAAGCGGCGGGCAGCGGCCTGATGTTGGTGTTGTAGACGGTGGAGAAAGAGTCGATCCCGGCGCCCGTGTTGTCCTTGACCACCGAGGCGTAGGCCTGGTCGGCCCGGTAGGCGAGCCCGCTCTTCGGGTCGTCGCCTCCGTCGATCGCGTCGGCGAGCTCGTCGAAGATCTGCGCGGCGCGGCGCAGCTTGTCCGGCGAGGCCTCGGGGGCGACGACTCCCGCCCACACGCGCAGGCCCACCAGCGTGCCTGCGGTGCCTGCCATGAACGTCATCATCAGGCGGTTGACGGGAAAGGCGGCGGCGATCACGGCATCGGGCCCTTCGGCATGAAGCCCTGCAGGTCCGGCAGCTCGTAGACGGGGACGTCCTGGACCGTCATGTCGTCGGCGCTGGCCCAGTCGGCCACCGCCACGTTGTCCCGCATGATGGACAGCTTGTCGCCGACGTCGCCGTAGGCCAGCCCGAACTGGCCGAGCAGCTTCATCATCTCCACGCGCTTGGGCGCGTACCACTCGGCGAACTTCCGATCCGACTCCTCCTCGATCGGCCAGTTGCCGAGCTCCTCCAGTTCCCTGACGGCGTGGTTCACGGCCGCGACGAAGTCGGCGCCGATGTCGCGGAAGGTGGTTGCGGCGACGGTGTGCTGGGATAAGTCCGCGTCCAGCTGTGGCGGCTCGCTCATAGGATCTCCCAGGAAATGAATCGGGCGGATCACGCCTTTCGGCCATGATCCGCCCGGTTCATTTCGCAGAAGTCGAGCTCTGGTTACTTACGTGTATCAGGCGGCTCACCCGCAGTTGGCGAAACCGGAGCTGGTGCTGCCCTGGTCCGTGCTGCCGGAGAACTTCACGCAGCTGCCCTTCCCGTACGCCTTGGCGACCGCGTAGTACTTGTACGAGCCGCTGTCGGTGACGGGAGACTTGCCCTGAACCTCCAGGGTCGCGCTGACGCTGGTCAGCTGACCGATCTTGGCGGTCTTCATGGTGACCACACAGTTGTAGCCGGTGCTGTCGCTGTACAGCTGGTAGGTCGTGCCACCGGCGAAGCTCGCCTGACGCTGGACGTAGAACCCGCCGCCGCCGCAGGCCTGGGCCGGCGTGTACGGGTTGGTCGTCTCGGCGGGTGGCTCCGAAGGCTTGGTCGGCGTCGGCTGGGGCTCGGACGGTTTGGTCGGCGTCGCCGTGGGCTTGGGCTCGGACGGTTTGGTCACCGTCACCGTGGGCTGGGGCTCCGCCGGCTTGGTCACGGTCACCGTCGGCCTCGGCTCGGTGGGCCTGGGGTCGGCCGTCCTCGTCTCCGTCGGCTTCGGCTCCGGCGTCCTGCTCGGCGGCTCCTCCGTGCGGGTCGGCGTCGGCGTCGGGTCCTGCTGCGGCGGCCGCCGGTCCTCGGCGGGTGTCGGCGTCGGACGCTCGTCCGCCGGCGGCTCGGGCTCGCCCTCCTTTGTCTTGGTGGGCTTGTGCTCGGGCTTGTCCTCCCGCTTGTCCTCGCGCTTGTCCTCGGCCTTGCGCGTGGGCTCGACCGTCACCGTCACCGCCGGGCTGGGCACGGGCGCGACCGTCTGGGGCGGCACGGCGATGTTCTGGGTCGGCACGGGCGCCGGCGAGCTGACCGAGGTCAGCTCCGGCTCGGGCAGCGGGCTGTTCGGGTCGTCGGTCGGCAGCTCGAACGGCATGACGTCCGTCGAGTCCGGCGCCGGCGTCTTGGCCCACGGCACCGCCACCTTGCCCTGGCCCTGACCCTGGCCCTGGCCCTGCTGCGTGCCCTGCGGCTGGGGCTGCGGCTGCCCGACCCCGTTACCTGAGGTGGTGACCGCGCTCTCGCCGTTCGGGCTCGGTACGGCGTCGGCGGGCTGCCTGCCCTCAGCCGCCACCGCGGTGATGGTCTGCGTGCCCGCGTACCGGTTGGCACCCCACAGCCCGACCGCGGAGATCGTCACGACCGCCGCCATCGCGGCGACCAGACCCACGGGGAACGGCCTGCGGTTCGGCGGCGGCGCCTGCGCCGGCACCGAGACGACAGGGTGCGGGCCCTGCGGCGGCGCGGGCTGCTCCGGCGCCTCGGCCGGCGGCGGGCCCCACGCCTGGGGCGCGGCCGGCACAGGCGGTGCCGCGGCGGGCTCGGGCTCTGGCGTCCGGTACATCGGCAGCCTGAGCGTGCCCTCCAGGGGCGGCGCGGGGTCGGGGACGACCACCGCGGGCAGGGGCGCGCCCGCCACGAGCTTGTCGGCGTTCTTGTCCCCCAGGAGCTGCAGCAGCGCGGTGTAGGTGGTCGGCCGCTTGGCGACCTCCTTCGACAGCGCCGACACCACGACCCTGCGCAGCGGCTGGGGCAGCGGGCCCACGTCGGGCTTCTCGTTCAGCACGGCCTGCGTCTCGTGCTCGAACGGCGCCCGCCCCGTGGCCGCGTACACCACGGTCGCCGCCCACGAGAAGACGTCGGACGGCGGGCCGTACCGCAGCTCCTTCAGCTGCTCGGGCGAGCGGTAACCGAGCTCGCCGGCGGGCTCGCCGATGGCCGCGTCGGTCACGCGCGGGCCGTCCGCGCTGAGGATGACGTTGTGCGGGGTGAGGCCCCTGTGGGTGACCCCCGCCAGATGCGCTGAGGTCAGCGCGGTGAGCACGCCGACGGCGACCCGCTCGAGCGCGTCATCCGTGAGCGGGCCTTCTTCTTCGACGGTCTCCGCCAGCGTGCGGCCCTCGATGTGCTCGCGCACCACGTACGGCGTGCCGTCCTCGACTCCCACGTCGAACACGCGGGCCACGTAGGCGCTGGAGATCCGCTTGACGCTGCGCAACCGGTCGAGGGTCTCGCTGTCTTCCGCGGACTCGCCGGTCAGCGGCTTGATGGCGCGCAGTTCTCCGTCATCGGACTCGCGCCCAAGGTAGACCACGCCGCGCGGGCCCTCGCCCAGCCGTCCGACGATGGCGTAGTCACCGAAGCGCTCCGGGTCTCCCGGCGACAAGGCGTCCATGATCCACCTTTCAACGACAAATCATGATCGGAGCACATTGAACCAAATTTGCCCCACCCGTAACGATAGTTTCGCCGCATATCCTGACAGTTCACCGTCAAGTCGTAATCAATTCGGCCGGCCGGCCCGCCAGCGCCTGGCTCTGCCCAACGGCATGACCAGCCGCACGGCCATGATCGCGCCCGCGAGTGCCAGCGCCGACGCCGCAACGATCGCGGCCACCGTGATCACCCGTCCGTCGACCGGGGGCACCTTCGCCACGGCGTCCTTCGGCAGCGGCGGCGGCAGCGGAGGGGCCAGCTCCACCTGCTCGGCCGGCAGCACCGCCGTGACGGCCAGCAACGGGTTGACGATGCCCGCTCCCGTGCCGACGCCGAGCGCGCCGTCCGCGGTCACCTCGATGCGCCGCCGTACCTGCTCCTGGGTGAGGCTGGGGTAACGAGAGCGCACCAGCGCGGCCACCCCGGCCACGTACGGCGCGGCGAAACTGGTCCCGTCGAGCCCCTCCATCAGGAGCCCGTCGGGCCACGTACTGGTGACGTCCTGGCCCGGCGCCATGACATCGACCTTGGACTCGGTGTTGGAGAAGTCGGAACGCTGGCCCTGCGCCGACACCGAACCCACCGACAGCACACCCTCGTAGGCGGCGGGGTACTCCTTGCTGTCCTTCTCCTTGGGGTCGGAGTTGCCCGCGGCTGCCACGATCACGACGTCCTTGTCGAGGGCGTAGTAGACCGCCGCCCTCAGGTCCGGCTGGTCGGTGGTCTGAGTGGAGATGTTGATCACTTTGACGCCCATGTCGGCCGCGTCCTTGATGGTCCGGACGAGGACGCCGACGTCGCCGGTCTTCTTGTTGGTCTGCTTGAGCGACACGAGCCTGACGTCGGGGGCCACGCCGTAGAAGGGGAAGTCGCCGCGGTAGCGGCCGGCGATGATGCCCGCCACCGCGGTGCCGTGGCCCACGCAGTCGCCGTTGCCCGTGCCGCTGTAGTCGATCTCCTTGCGGAGCGGGATCAGCGGATGCCGCGCGACGCCGCTGTCGATCACCGCGACCGTGACGTTCGCGCCCCTGGTGAGATGCCAGACCCTTCGCGGGTCGAGGCGGGTCAGCGCCCACGGTGTGCCGATCTCGGTCAGGCCCTCGTCCAGCCTCTCCTCGCATCTGGCAGGGGCGGCCTGGGCGGCGACCGGCACGAGCGTGAACGTCATCGCCACGCTGAGCGCGAAAAGGACCCTTCCGATCACGGAGTCAGAGCCTAGCCTGCCCCTTTTGCCGCGCTGTAGCCGTTTCCGGCAGAACCGGCGAAGACCCTCCAGGAAAAACCGGAAAGACCCCCGCCCGCGCACAGGAACGCCCCTGAAAACGCCCCTGAAAACGCTCCGCGAGAAGGCCCCGGCCCGGCAGTCACCTGTCCGCCGGGCCGGAGTGTCCGAGAGGGCAGCGGGGTCAGCGGGTGGCCGACTCGATGTTGCCGCGATAGGTGTTGATCACCCGAGCCGCCTCCTGCAGCTCCTCCGACATCCGCTGGAACGCGGCCCGGTAGTTCTGCCACGCCCCGCCGAACCGCTCGGCCCCCGGCCCCGTCCAGGCGGTGCCGACCTTGGCCGCCTCCCGGTCCAGCACCGCCATCGTGCTGCGCACCGCCTCGGCCTGCTGGGTGAACTGGGTGGCCATCTGCTGCATCTCCGCAGGGTTGCCACCGAGCAAGTTGTGCGTCATACGCTCCTCCAGGATCGACCGACGGGCGCCCTCACGATAGGCATCCGGCCCCGCCGTCGCCCTCCGTTATGCCGAGCGGCTATGGTCCTCCAGAGGATTGTTCGGATATAAGGGGGACAACCATGCGCGAGGTCGTGGTCACCGGCGGCGGAACCGGCATCGGCTACGCCATCGCGGCCGCGTTCGCCGCCCAGGGCGACAGGGTCACCATCACCGGTCGCCGTGAGCACGTGCTGAAGGAGGCCGCCGAGAGGCTCGGGGGCGGCGCCTCCTACGTCGCCTTCAACGCCGCCAGCCCCGTCGCCGTGCAGGAGGCGCTGCCGCACCTGCCCAGCACCGTCGACGTGCTGGTCAACAACGCGGGCGGCAACACCAACCTCGACAGGCAGAAGCGCGAGGACGACCTGATGGACCTGGCGGAGGCCTGGTGGGCCAACCTCAACGCCAACCTGCTGTCGGCAGTCCTGGTCACCACCGCCCTCCTGCCCCGCCTGGTCAAGGGCGGCAGGATCATCTCGCTCGGCTCCATCGCGGCGCGCGGCACCGGCTCAGGCTCGTACGGCGCGGCCAAGGCCGCCCTCGAGTCGTGGACCGCCGACCTGGCGGCGGAGCTGGGCTCCAGGGGCACCGCCAACGTCGTGGCCCCTGGGCTGGTCCTCGACACCGAGTTCTTCCGCGGCCGGCTGACCCCCGAGGGCGTCAGGCACCGGGTGGACAGCACCCGCAACGGCCGCGCGGGCACCCCTGACGACATCGCGCAGACGGTGCTCTTCCTCGCCTCCCCCGGCGCGGGCCACTTCACCGGGCAGGTCCTCCATGTGAACGGTGGCGCGTACCTGGGCAGGTGACCGCCCCTAGACTCCTTTGCAGGCCGGTGGAGAAAGGAAAGACGTCGGTGCGGAAAGTTCTGATCGCCAACCGTGGCGAGATCGCCGTCCGGATCGCCAGGGCGTGTGAGGACGCCGGCCTGGCCAGCGTCGCCGTCTACGCCGAGCAGGATCTCGACGCGCTCCACGTCAAGGTCGCCGGAGAGGCCCACGCGCTGGGCGGCCAGTCACCCGCCGAGACCTACCTCGACATCGACAAGCTGCTGCGCGTCGCCGCGGAGACCGGCGCGGACGCCGTCCATCCCGGCTACGGCTTCCTCGCCGAGAACGCCGCCTTCGCCCAGGCCGTCATCGACGCCGGGCTGGTCTGGATCGGCCCGCCGCCGGCCGCCATCGCCGCGCTCGGCGACAAGGTGCAGGCCAGGCACATCGCGCAGAAGGTCGGCGCGCCCCTGGTCGCGGGCACCAAGGACCCGGTCGCGGGCGTCGAGGAGGTCGCCGCGTTCGCCGAGGAGCACGGCCTGCCCATCGCGATCAAGGCCGCGTACGGCGGCGGCGGCCGCGGCCTCAAGGTCGCCAGGACCCTCGAGGAGATCCCCGACCTGTACGACTCGGCGGTCCGCGAGGCCGTCACGGCGTTCGGCCGCGGCGAGTGCTTCGTCGAGCGCTACCTCGACCGCCCGCGCCACGTCGAGACCCAGTGCCTGGCCGACTCCCACGGCAACGTCGTCGTGGTCAGCACCCGCGACTGCTCGCTGCAGCGGCGCCACCAGAAGCTCGTCGAGGAGGCGCCCGCGCCGTTCCTGTCCGAGGAGCAGGTCGAGCTGCTCTACAGCAGCTCCAAGGCGATCCTGCGCGAGGCCGGCTACGTCGGCGCCGGCACCTGTGAGTTCCTCGTCGGCCAGGACGGCACGATCTCCTTCCTCGAGGTCAACACCCGCCTCCAGGTCGAGCACCCGGTCACCGAGGAGGTCGCGGGCGTCGACCTGGTGCGCGAGATGTTCCGCGTCGCCGCCGGCGAGGCGATCGGCTACGACGACCCGGTCCTGCGCGGCCACTCGATCGAGTTCCGGATCAACGCCGAGGATCCGGGCAGGAACTTCCTGCCCGCGCCCGGCACGCTGACCGCCATGCGCGCCCCTGCCGGGCCCGGCGTGCGGCTCGACGCGGGCTACGAGGCCGGGATGACCGTTCCGCAGACGTTCGACTCGCTGATCGCCAAGCTGATCGTCACGGGCCGCACCCGCAAGGAGGCCCTCGAACGCTCGCGCCGCGCCCTCGCCGAGTTCGAGATCGACGGCATGCCGACCGTGCTGCCCTTCCACCGGGCGGTGGTGCACGACCCCGCCTTCACGGCCGAGCCGTTCTCCGTCCACACCCGGTGGATCGAGACCGAGTGGGCGGGCGGCATCCCGCCGTACGAGGGGGCCGCCGAGGTCGCCGAGCCGGCCGCCAGGGAGACGGTGACCGTGGAGGTCGGGGGCAAGCGCCTGGAGGTCGTACTGCCCGCCGGGTTGGCCTCAGGGAGCCGCGCGCCGGCCGCGAACAAGCCGGCGCGGCGTGCCGCCGGCGGCGCCAAGAAGGCGGCGGCGAGCGGCGACGCGCTGGTCAGCCCCATGCAGGGCACGATCGTCAAGATCGTGGCCGCCGACGGCGACAGCGTGGCGGAGGGCGACACGGTGGTGGTGCTCGAGGCGATGAAGATGGAGCAGCCGCTCGCCGCCCACAAGTCCGGCACGATCACCGGCCTGGCCGCCACCGTGGGGCAGACCGTCACCGCGGGCGCGACCATCTGCGAGATCAAGGACGCATAGCGGGTAGTTTCGCAGAAGAGGAACTTTGCCAACCGCTCATTCGTCCTGAAGGACGAAGGAGGCTTGCTGCCCATGACCCATCCGCTGCGCCGGACGACGGCCGCGATCGCGGCTCTGATCGCCGGTCTGTTCGCTGTCTTCGCGTTTTCGCCCGCCGCGCACGCCGCGGCTCCACCCGACGCCGACACGGTGGTTTCCTACTGGAAGAACCAGAAGGACCGGCTGTACGTCGGCTCCGGCGCCACCCTGACGTCGGACCAGCAGGCGGAGATCCGCTCCACGCTGAAGGACGCCGGCACGCCCGTCTACGTGGCTGCCTTCCCCGACGGCACCGTCACCGACCCCGCCGCCTACCTTCCCGCCCTCGGCAACGGGCTGAAGTCCGCGGGCAAGACGGGCAAGTACGCGGTCGCGGTGCTCGACGGCAACTCGCTGCTCGCCGCGGCCAACTTCGGTAAGCGCGGGCTGGCCGGCCAGCTCGCCAACCTCTCGACGAGCAGCAACGACGACGTCGTCACCGGCATGAGCGACTTCGTCAACCGCGTCAACGCGGCCGCTCAGGGCAAGTCCTCCGCTCTCGACTCGGGCAGCTCCGCCGGCTCCGGCGGTTCGGGCACGGGCGCGCTGATCGGCATCGGCGTGCTGGCTCTCGCCGGCGGTGGCGGCTACTTCCTGTACTCCAAGAACCGCAAGAAGAAGCTCGCCGCGCAGCGCGCCGCCGAGCTCGCCGCGGTCAAGACGACCGTCGAGGAGGACGTCACCAAGTTCGGTGAGGAGATCACCGTGCTCGACACCGACGTCAAGCTCGCCGGCCAGGGCGGCCAGAACATCACCGAGTGGCAGACCGCCCTCGACTCCTACGAGAAGGCCAAGACGCAGCTCGCCGCGGTGACGCAGGCCGAGCAGGTCCGCGACGTCACCACGACGCTCGAGGACGGCCGCTACGCGCTGGCCGTGGTGAAGGCCAAGGTCAACAACCAGCCCGTGCCCGAGCGGCGGGCGCCCTGCTTCTTCAACCCGCAGCACGGCCCCTCGGTGCGCGATGTGCGCTGGGCCCCGCCCGGCGGCGCCCCGCGCGACGTGCCCGCCTGCGCGGCCGACGCCATGGCGGTGGAGAGCGGCTACGACCCGCAGACCCGCCAGGTCATGGTCAACGGCCAGTACCGGCCGTACTACGACGCGGGTCCCGCCTACCAGCCCTACGCCTACGGCTACTACGGCGGTTTCGGCGACATCATGACCATGATGTTCGTCGGCACCATGATGGGCAGCCTGCTCGGCGGCGGCTGGGGTTACGGCGGCTACGGCGCCGGCTACGCCGAGGGCTACTCCGACGCGAGCGGCGGCGACTTCGGTGGCGGAGGTGACTTCGGCGGTGGCGGCGACTTCGGCGGCGGCGGCGGCTGGAGTGACTTCGGCGGCGGCGACTTCGGTGGTGGCGACTTCGGCGGCGGCGACTGGTGACAGGCTCCGCCTCCTGATCTGACAGCGAAGGCCCCCGGTGAACGTCACCGGGGGCTTTCGCGTGCACGGCCGGGCTCGCCGCGCGCGGACGGGGGTCCGCTTTGTAAAGTAGGGGCAAAACCACCCGCCTGGCAGACCTCGGGGCCAGTGTCTAGGAGGCCCTGTTGCGCCGTCTGATCGCCCTCGCCCCGCGCACCGCCGTGGCTCTGCCGTGCCGTCTGATCGCCCTCGCCTTATGCACCGCCGTGGCTCTGGTGCCCGTTCTCGCGCTGGCGCCGGC
The DNA here is from genome assembly GCF_053586935.1 of Nonomuraea sp. NPDC003727. Classification (NCBI taxonomy): domain Bacteria; kingdom Bacillati; phylum Actinomycetota; class Actinomycetes; order Streptosporangiales; family Streptosporangiaceae; genus Nonomuraea; species Nonomuraea sp. NPDC003727. The sequence continues at coordinate 251,104 of NZ_JBSFNE010000005.1, read as the reverse complement.
TGCTCCCGCGCTCGCCCAGGCGGGGCCGTGCCGTCCCGGCGACCGGGTGAACCTGCGCGGAGCCGACTTCACCAAGGGCCGCGCGCTGCCCTCGACGCTGCGCTGCGCCGACCTTACGCGCGCCAAGCTCGACGGCGTCGACCTCGCCCAGAAGGACCTGACGGGGGCGATCCTGCGGCGGGCCTCGCTGAAGCAGGCCGACTTCACCCAGGTCACCGCCAAGTACACCGACTTCAGGGAGGCCGACCTGAGCGAGGCCGACCTGGGTCAGATGCACGCCGACTACGCCGACCTGCGGAACGCGATCCTCGTGGACGTGGGCGCCACCCAGGCGCAGTTCCCGCGAGCGAACCTGAGCGGCGCCAGGCTCACCAGGGCCGTGCTCGGCCAGTCGAACCTCACGCTGGCCAAGCTGGTCGGCGCCGACCTCGCCGACGCCAAGCTCGGTCAGGCCAACGCCCGCAAGGCGGACTTCACGAAGGCGAAGCTGCACGAGGCCGAGCTCATCTCGATCGAGGCGCCGAACGCCGTCTTCCGCGACGCCGACCTGCGCGAGGCGCGTTTCAGCTCCGCCGAGATGGACGGGGCCGTCCTGCGCGGCGCCAACGTCCAGGACGCCGACTTCACCTTCGCCGACGACCTCGACCTGACGGGCGCCACCGGCAGGCCGAAGACACTTCCCGAGGGCGTGAAGGGCTACTCCACGGCGACGCCGTCGCCGACCCCCGAGGAGCAGAGCGCCATGCGCCTGGACGTCGAATCGCAGCCGCAGGCGGGGCCCAGGATCTCCGTCGGGCTCGTGCTGGTGGTCGTCGGCTCTCTCGGGCTGGCCGTCACCCTCACCCTCTGGGCGAGCGCCGCCCGGCGCCCGCGCGCCTACCGCGCCTGACCACACCCGCTCGCCGGACGCCCGCCGGACGGCCCGGGTGTCAGATGCCGATCGCGGCGGTCGGCTGCATCAGCCTGCGCGCCGCCTCGGTGATCGACCCGGACAGCGACGGGTAGACCGCGAAGGTGTGGGCGAGCTGGTCGACCGTGAGCCGCTGCTGCACCGCGACGGACACCGCGAGGATCAGCTCGGAGGCCCTGGGCGCCACCACGACGCCGCCGAGCACGATCCCGGTGTGCGGGCGGCAGAAGAGCTTGACGAAGCCGTCGTTGAAGCCCTGCATCTTCGCCCGGGCGTTGGTCGACAGCGGCAGCTTGACGACGTTGGCCTCGATCTCCCCCGCCTCGATCTGCTTCTGCGACACGCCGACGGAGGCGATCTCGGGGTCGGTGAAGATGTTGGAGGCGACGGTCGCCAGCCGCAGCGGCTGCACCGCCTCGCCGAGCGCGTGCCAGACGGCGATGCGGCCCTGCATGGCCGCGACGGAGGCCAGCATGAGCACGCCCGTGCAGTCGCCCGCGGCGTACACGCCGGGAGCGGAGGTCCGCGACACCTTGTCGACCTGGATGAACCCGCCCCGGTCGAGGGTCACGCCCGCCTCCTCGAGCCCGAGTCCTGAGGTGTTGGGGACCATGCCGACCGTCATCAGAGCGTGGGTGCCCTCGGCGGTGCGCCCGTCCTCCAGCGTGACCACGACGCCGTCGGCGGTGCGCTTGACGGACGCGGCGCGGGAGCGGCCCATGACGTTCATGCCGCGGCGCCGGTAGACCTCTTCGAGGGCCTCGGCCGCGTCGGCGTCCTCGTTGGGCATCATGCGGTCGCGGGAGGAGACCAGCGTGACCTCGGAGCCGAGCGAGCGGTAGGCGCCGGCGAACTCGGCCCCCGTGACACCGGAGCCGACCACGATGAGGTGCTCGGGCAGCTCGTCGAGGTCGTAGAGCTGCCGCCAGGTGAGGATGCGCTCGCCGTCGGGCTCGGCGCCCGGCAGGATGCGCGGGGTGGCGCCCGTCGCCACGATCACCACGTCGGCCCTGATCGTACGGTCACCCGCGCGCACGACCTGCGGGTCGACCAGGCGCCCGCGAGCCTTGACGATCTCGACGCCCTCGGCGGCGACCCGTGTCCCGATGTCGGCCGACTGCGCCTGCGCCAGCTCCTTGACCCGCTTGTTGACCAGCGGCATGTCGACTTCGGCCGCCCCGACGTCACCGTCGGAGCCGCCGCTGTAGTGGACGCCCAGGGACGGCGCGTCGAGCAGCGCCTGCTTGCGGACCGAGGTCGCGATCAGGGTCTTGGACGGCACGCAGTCGGTCAGCACGCACGCGCCGCCGGGGCCGTCCTCTTCGACCATCGTGACTTGTGCGCCGAGTTGCGCGGCCACGAGGGCCGCTTCGTAGCCACCTGGTCCGCCACCGATGATCACGATCCTTGTCACGTGTCCTATTGTCCCGCATCTCGCAACCCGCCGACGAACGGGGCTACCCTTGGTGGCTGTGCCTGTCTACGCCGCCTATGGCTCCAACATGGACCCGAAGCAGATGGCCGTGCGCGCCCCCCACTCACCGATGCGCGGCGTCGGCTGGTTGCAGGGCTGGCGCCTGACGTTCGGCGGGGAGGACATCGGCTGGGAGGGCGCGCTCTCCACGATCGTGGAAGATCCCGAGGAGCACGTCTTCGTCGTCCTCTACGACGTGCCCGAGTGGGACGAGAACTCCCTCGACCAGTGGGAGGGCGCCGCCGGCGGCCTCTACCACAAGGTGCGGCTGCGGGTGCAGACGCTCGACGGTGAGGTCGTCGCCTGGTTCTACGTCCTCGACAGCTACGAGGGCGGCCTGCCCTCCGCCCGCTACCTCGGCATCCTGGCCGACGCGGCGGAGAAGGCAGGCGCCCCCGACGACTACGTGAAGGACCTGCGCGGCAGGCCCTGCACGTCGCTGGGCGGCTAGCTAGGACAGCGGCTGGTCCTTGGTCTCCTTCAGCGCGAAGACGTAGACCAGGGTCGACACCAACGCAAGGGCCGACATGTACCAGGGGAACAGTGCCGAGTTGCCGGCGTCCTTCAGCGCGGTGCCGATCAGCGGCGCCGTACCGCCGAAGATGGCGACGGTCAGCGAGTACGGGAAGCCCGCACCCGAGGCCCGCACGCGTGTCGGGAAGAGCTCGGAGTTCACCGCGGCCGAGATCGAGGTGAAGCAGCCGAGGAAGACCATGCCGATGAGCTGGATGGTCAGCAGGCTGGCGAAGGAGTTCGACAGCGCGCTGAGCAGCGGCACCGGCAGCAGGGTGAAGGCCAGGCCGAAGGCGATGAGCATCGGCCTGCGGCCGATCCGGTCCGACAGCATGCCGAGCACGGGCTGCAGCACCATGAAGAACAGCAGCGAGATCGTGCCGACCTGCAGGGACATGGCCTTGTCGAAGCCGACGTTCTGCTGGGCGTAGGTGGGCAGGAAGGTGGTCCAGGTGTAGTAGGCGACGGTGCCGGCCACGGTGATGCCGACGATCAGGGCGGCCTTGCTCGGGTAGCGGGTCAGGAACTCGAAGAGCTTGGGCCGTTCGGCCCTGCCCTCCTGGATCTCCTGCGCCACGGCGGAGGTCTCGTCGGCGCCCTTGCGGATCCACAGGCCGACCAGGCTGATGACGGCGCCGATGAGGAACGGGATGCGCCAGCCGTAGGCGTCCATGTCCTCCTTGACCAGCATGGTCGCCAGCAGGGCGGCCAGGCCGGAGGCGAGGAGCTGGCCGATGGTGGTGCTGACGTACTGGAAGCTGGAGAACAGGCCTCTGCGGCCCGGAGGGGCCGACTCGACCAGGAACGTCGTGGCGGCGGCGAACTCGCCGCCGACCGACAGGCCCTGGATGAGCCTGGCGAGGGTCAGGATGATCGGCGCCAGCACGCCCGCGGCCGTGTAGGTCGGGGTGACGGCCAGCAGGAGCGAGCCGGCGCCCATGAGCACGATCGTGAACGTCATCGCGGCCTTGCGGCCGAACCTGTCAGCGAAGGAGCCGACCAGCAGGCCGCCGAGCGGTCGCATGAAGAAGCCCACAGCGAAGATCGCGAACGCGCTCAGCACGGGGACGAGAGGGTTGTCGTTCTTGGGGAAGACCTGCTCGGAGAAGTACACGGCCAGGAAGCTGTAGGCGTACCAGTCGTACCACTCGACCACGTTGCCGACGTTGGCCGCCAGGAGCTGGCGGCCGCGGCTTCGGGGGATGCCGAGTGGCGAATGCTCAAGGGAGGGGGTTGCCACTGGGGCTCCTTTGCTTCGCGTGCGGGGATGGCTTACTGTGCATCCGGACGACCGAAACAGTCAAATATCTCGCCACATATTTACAAACCCGACATGGAGACAGCCCGAGGTGGACGTTCTCGACCGGCGCCTGGTCGCCGCGCTGCAGGTCAGCCCGCGCGCGTCGTGGGGTGAGATCGGCAGGGCGGTGGGCGAACACGAGCGCACGGTCGCCCGGCGGCTCCAACGGCTGATCGCCGAGGGCGCGGTACAGGTCACAGCGATCTACGACGACCTGCGCTCCGGCCACGGCCGTCCGGTCCACCTGCACGTCCAGGTACGGCCCGGCACCGCGGCCGCGGTCGCCGACGCCCTGGCGAGCAGGCCCGACACGCGTTCGGTCTACTCGGTGACCGGCGCGGCCGACATCGGCGCCGAGCTCGTCGCCCCCAGCAGGACCGCGCTGCACGAGATCCTCAACGTCGAGGTGCACGGCATCGACGGCGTCGCGGGCACCCAGACGCAGGTGGTGCTGCACACCTTCCGCACGGTGGCCGAGTGGCACGCGCCGTACCTCACCGAGCAGGAGGTGGCGCTGCTGCGTCCCCCGTCGCCGCCGGTGGAGCTGCCCGACCACGACGGGCTGTCCCCGCTGGAGAGCGAGGTGGCCGAGCTGCTGGTCAGCGACGGCCGGATCGGGTTCACCGCGATCGCCGACGAGCTGGGCGTCTCGGTGCCGACCGCCCGGCGCCGGGTCGCCTCGCTGCTGGAGCGGCGGCTGCTGATGCTGCGAGCGGAGGTCGAGCCCTCGCTGCTGGGCCTGGACGTCGAGGCGCAGCTGTGGCTGCGGGTCCGCCCGCACGGCCTCGACCAGGTCGGTGAGCGGCTCACCGGCGACCCCGGGGTCCGTTACTGCGCGGCCACCTCGGGCACCTACACCATGCTCGTCCAGGTGGCGGTCGCTCACGAGGCCGACCTCTACCGGTTCCTGACGGAGGTCGTCGGCCCGCTGGACGACGTCACCGACGTCAACGTCACCCTCATCACCCGCGCCTACAAGCGCGGATTCCTGCGCAAGAGCCTGGAGTACTCATGACCCCCGCCGAACTGGAAGTCGCCGAGCTGACCGCCGAGCTGATCCGCGTGGACAGCAGCAACTACGGCGACGGGAGCGGACCCGGCGAGCGCGCCGCCGCCGAGGTCGTCATGGCCCGGCTGGCCGAGGTCGGCGTCGAGGCCCACTACAGCGAGAGCGCTCCCGGCCGGGGCAACGTGGTCACCAGGATCGAGGGCACCGACCCGTCCCTGCCCGCCCTGCTGGTCCACGGGCACCTGGACGTGGTGCCGGCCAACGCCGCCGACTGGAGCGTCGACCCGTTCGCCGGCGAGGTCCGCGACGGCTACATCTGGGGCCGCGGCGCGGTCGACATGAAGGACATGGACGCGATGATGCTGGCCGTCCTGCGCCAGATGGTCCGCGAGGGCCGGCGGCCCAGGCGTGACCTGGTCTTCGCGTGGGTGGCCGACGAGGAGGCGGGCGGTGTCTACGGCGCCAAGTACCTCACCGCCAACCACCGGGACCTGTTCGACGGCGTGACCGAGTCGATCAGCGAGGTGGGCGGCTACTCGCTGGAGGTCGACCCGTCGCTGCGGCTCTACCTCATCGAGACGGCGCAGAAGGGCCTGGCCTGGATGCGGCTGGTCGCCGACGGCACGGCCGGCCACGGCTCCATGCTCAACGCCGACAACGCGGTGACCGAGGTGGCCAAGGCGGTGGCGCGGCTGGGCGGCCACGAGTGGCCGATCACGCTCACTCCGACCGTGCGGCGGTTCCTGACCGAGGTGTCCGAGGCGTTCGGCCTGCCCTTCGACCCCGAGGACCCGGGTCCCGTCCTGGACAGGCTGGGCCCGCTGGTCCGCTTCGTCGGCGCGACGCTGCACCACACGACCAACCCGACGATGCTGGGGGCGGGCTACAAGGCCAACGTCATCCCCGGCCAGGCGAGCGCGGTCGTGGACGGTCGCTTCCTGCCCGGCTACGAGGACGACTTCTTCAAGACCGTCGACGAGCTGCTCGGCCCGAACGTGCGCCGCGAGTTCGTGCAGCACGACATCGCGTTGGAGACGACGTTCGACGGCGCGCTGGTCGAGGCGATGATCGCGGCGCTGAAGGCGGAGGACCCGACCGCGCGGGCGGTGCCGTACTGCATGTCGGGCGGCACCGACAACAAGACCTTCTTCGCCGACCTGGGGGTGCGCGGGTTCGGGTTCGTTCCGCTGCGTCTGCCGAAGGACATGGACTTCGCGGCGATGTTCCACGGTGTGGATGAGCGTGTCCCGGTTGAGTCGCTCCAGTTCGGAGTGCGGGTGCTTGACCGGCTCCTCCTAAACTACTGAGATGACCTATGTGCACGCCCAGGAGGCCGCCGCCGCGCTGAGGAAGGCCACCGGGCTCGACGTTTTCGACGTGGCGCTCGTGATGGGATCGGGCTGGGTGCCCGCCGCGGACGCGATCGGCGACACGCTCGTCGAGCTGCCGGTGACCGACCTGCCGGGCTTCGCCCCGCCCGCCGTGGCCGGCCACGCCGGGAAGATCCGCGTCGTGCGCACCCCCTCCGGGCGCCACGCGCTGATCTTCCTCGGCCGCACCCACCTGTACGAGGGCCTCGGCGTCGAGCCGGTCGTCCACGGCGTACGCACGGCATTGGCGGCCGGGGTGCGCACGGTGGTGCTCACCAACGCGGCCGGCGGGCTGCGGCCCGAGACCCAGAACGTCGGCGACCCGGTTCTGATCAGCGACCACATCAACCTGACCGGTGCCAACCCGCTGACCGGCGCCACCTTCATCGACCTCACCGAGGTCTACTCCGTGCGGCTGCGCACGCTGGCCCGGGAGGTCGACCCGTCGCTGGCGGAGGGCGTCTACGTCGCCTTCCGCGGCCCGACCTACGAGACGCCGGCCGAGATCAGGATGCTGCGCACGCTCGGCGGCGACATGGTCGGCATGTCCACGGTCCTGGAGGCCATCGCGGCGCGCGAGGGCGGCGCGGAGGTGCTGGGCATCTCACTGGTCACCAACCCCGGCGCCGGCCTGGTCGGCGAGCCGCTCAACCACGAGGAGGTCCTCGAGGTCGGCCGCGCCACGGCGGCGCGGATGGGCGTGCTGCTGGCCAAGGTGGTCGACAAACTGTGAAGCTGAGGGACCAGGCGCTGGCCTGGCTCGCCCAGGATCCTGACCCCGAGACCAGGGCGGAGCTGGAGAGCCTGCTCGACGATCCCGCGGCGCTCACCGACCGTTTCGGCGCCAAGCTCGAGTTCGGTACGGCCGGCCTGCGCGGCGAGCTCGGCGCCGGCCCGAACCGGATGAACCGCGTCACCGTGATGCGCGCCGCGGCCGGCCTGGCCGCCGTGCTCGGCCCCGGCAAGCACGTGGTCATCGGCTACGACGCCCGCCACAAGTCCGACGTCTTCGCCAGGGACACCGCTGCCGTGCTGGCGGGCGCCGGGCTGCGCGCCTCGTTGCTGCCCGAGCCGCTGCCCACGCCCGTGCTCGCCTTCGCCGTACGGCATCTGGGCGCCGACGCGGGTGTGACGGTCACGGCGAGCCACAACCCGCCCCGCGACAACGGCTACAAGGTCTACTGGGGTGACGGGTCGCAGATCGTCCCGCCGGTGGACGGCTGGATCTCGGCCGCGATCGACGCGGCCGCCCCCGTCGGCTCCTTGCCGCTCGGCGAGGGCGAGGTGCTCGACGCGACCGTCGTCGAGGCCTATCTGGCGGCGCTCGCCGAGCTGCCGCTGGGCGAGGCGCGTGACCTGCGCGTCGCGTACACGCCGATGCACGGGGTGGGCCACCGGACGCTTGTCAGCGCCTTCCGCGGGACCGGCTTCGACGAGCCTGCGACGGTCGCCGAGCAGCGCGACCCCGACCCTGACTTCCCCACCGTGGCCTTCCCCAACCCGGAGGAGCCCGGCGCGATGGACCTCGCGCTGGATCTGGCCGCGAAGATCGAGGCCGACCTGGTGCTGGCCAACGACCCCGACGCCGACCGCTGCGCGGTGGGCGTGCCGCTCGCCGGCGGCGGGTTCAGGATGCTGACGGGCGACGAGGTGGGCGCGCTGCTCGGCGAGCACGTGATCACGCACACTCGCGGCGACCGGCTGGTGGCCACCACGATCGTGTCCTCGACGCTGCTCGGCAAGATCGCCGAGGCGCACGGCGTGCGGTACGCCGAGACGCTCACCGGGTTCAAGTGGATCATGCGGGCTGGTGAGGGGCTGGTCTACGGCTACGAGGAGGCGCTCGGCCACAGCGTCGGCGGCGAGCACGGCCTGCCCGTCCACGACAAGGACGGGATCGGCGCCGCGCTCACCGTCGCCGGCATCGCCGCCACGGCCAAGCGCGCCGGGCGCACGCTGCTCGACCTGCTCGACGAGCAGGCCAGGCGGTACGGCCTGCACGCCACGTCGCAGCTGTCCTTCCGCGTGGCGGACCTGGCGCTCATCGGCGGCGCCATGGCACGGTTGCGCGCGACACCGCCGGCGACGCTGGGCGGCAGGACCGTGGAGTCGTGGGACGACCTGGCGGCGGGCGAGGGCGGGCTGCCGCCGACCGACGGCCTGCGTTACCACCTGGCGGGGGGCGCCCGGGTGGTCGTGCGGCCCTCGGGCACCGAGCCGAAGCTCAAGTGCTACCTGGAGGTCGTCGTCCCCGTGACGGGCGAGGTCGCCGACGCCCGCGCCGAGGCGGCGGCGGACCTGGAGACGCTCAAGGCGGACCTGCGCTCGGTCCTGGCGCTGTGAGGCGTCAGGTCTTCGCGATCTCCATCTGCAGCTCGTGCACCCACTCGTCCATGTCGGGCGGGCAGTGCAGGGAGACCTCGCGGGCCAGGCCGAGCGCCTGGTAGCCGTTCTCCTCGACCCAGTGGGCGAGCGTCTGGAAGGTCGGGCCGACGTTCTCCATCGGCCCCCGGTGGATGATGGTCGCGACCGTCTCGATGCCGGGCAGGTCCACGACCTCGAAGTCGTGGACCTCGCCCGCGTCGAGGTTGACGGGGAACGTCGCGTGCACCGTCACCGAGCCGTCCTCCTCGGCCAGGTAGTAGGCGATGCCGGGCCCCTGCATCGGCACGCCGACCGCACCGAGGCGTTCGCGGATCTGCCGGTAGAGCGGCTTGATGACGGGGCCGATGTCCTCGGTGTCGTAACTGGCCGCCCGCGCGCTGAGCTGCGCCACCCTGACCGGCGCCACCTTCTTGACCACGACGTCGTCGGCGCTCATGGCGCCCTCCTTCTCGATGGCGCGGAGCCTCGCCTCCACCCCGCGCAGCCTGGCCAGGTCGGCGCTGATCCGCGCCGCCAGCTGGGCGCGGCGCAGCCGTACCATGCCGTGCAGTTCCTCGGTGCTCACCCTGTCGTCGAGGATCGAGCCCACCTGCTCCAGGGTGAAGCCGAGATCCTTGAGCGCGACGACGCGGTTGAGCCTGGCCAGCTGCCCGGCCTGGTAGGAGCGGTAGCCGGTGACCGGGTCGACGTGCGCGGGGCGTAGCAGGCCGATGGCGTCGTAGTGGCGCAGCATCCGCACCGACACGAGGCCGAGCCTGGCGAAGTCTCCGATGCTGAACATGGCTGCTCCAGGTGTAGGGCCTCACACCGTGTCAGGGTCAACCCGCGACGTCCGGTCAGCCCGCGACGTCAGATCAGCCCGCGGCGGTCAGAGCAGGATGGCGACCACGACCAGGACCAGCGCGGCCGCGCAGGCCGCGAGCGCGTCGGGCGCCCAGACCGCGCGGACCTGGCCGGGCGCCGCGCCGCGCCGCTTGGCGCTCTCGGCGCGCTCGGTGATCTGCTCGGCCACCCAGTCGGCGTGCGTCCGGCCCGCCATGGCCTGCTGGGCGGCCTGCTCCCCCTTGGACAGGACGGGCTCGGTCTGGAAGCGCCCGCGCTGCCGGCGGGGGGCGCCGCGGCGACCGGCCTTGGCCCGCTCCCTCGCCGAGGCCTGCGGTGTCCACGCGCGCAGCACGTCGTCGCCGTGGGTGATGCTGATGGTGTGGGAGACGTGCACGTCGTCGATCGCCGGCCACGGCAGGAACGTGGTGCGCAGCGGGTTGCGCACCCGCAGCCCGTCCTCCACGAGGATCGTGGCGGGACGCAACGCCGTGACGTAGACGACGGCGGTCAGCACGCCCAGCACCGCCGCCGCCACGAGTGACGACTTGCCGCTGTAGCGGACGATCAGGTCGACGGCGTTGAACGCCACGAACGCGAGCCAGATCCAGCCGAGGACGAAGGCGGTCGCCGAGCGGTAGGTCTGTTTCATGCCTGCCACTTGAGCTGCGCGAACCCCGGCTTGATGACGCCGTTGATGAGCGAGAGCCGCTCGTCGAAGGGCAGGAAGGCCGACTTCATCGCGTTGACCGTGAACCACTGCAGGTCGTCCCAGCCGTAGCCGAACGCCTCGACCAGCTTGGCGAACTCCTGGGAGACCGTGGTGGAGCTCATCAGCCGGTTGTCGGTGTTGACCGTCACCCGGAAGTGGAGGCTGCGCAGCAGCCCGATCGGGTGCTCGGCGATCGAGGCGGCGGCCCCCGTCTGCAGGTTGGAGGTCGGGCACATCTCCAGCGGGATGCGCTTGTCGCGGACGTAGGCGGCCAGCCGGCCGAGCTTGGCGGTGCCGTCGCCGGCCACCGAGATGTCGTCGATGATCCGCACGCCGTGGCCGAGCCGGTCGGCGCCGCACCACTGGATGGCCTGCCAGATCGACGGCAGGCCGAACGCCTCGCCGGCGTGGATGGTGAAGTGGGCGTTCTCCCGCTGGAGGTATTCGAACGCGTCGAGGTGCCGGGTGGGCGGGTAGCCGGCCTCGGCGCCGGCGATGTCGAAGCCCACCACGCCGACGTCGCGGTAGCGGACGGCGAGCTCGGCGATCTCCATCGAGCGCGCCTGGTGGCGCATCGCGGTCAGCAGGGTGCCGACCTTGATGCCGGGCACCTGCCGGAAGCCTTCGAGCACCGCCTCCACGACCTGGTCGAGACTGAGCCCCGTGGTGGTGTGCTGCTCGGGCGCGTAGCGCACCTCGGCGTAGACGACGCCGTCGGCCGCCAGGTCCTCGGCGCACTCGGCGGCCACCCTGACCAGCGACTCGCGGGTCTGCATGACCCCGACCGTGTGGTCGAAGGTCTCCAGGTAGCGCACCAGCGAACCGGAGTCGGCGGCCTCCTCGAACCACTGCCTGAGGTTGTCAGGGTCGGTGGTGGGCAGCCGGTCGTAGCCCGACTCGCGGGCCAGATCGACGATGGTCTCCGCCCGCAGGCCACCGTCGAGGTGGTCGTGCAGGAGCACCTTCGGGGCCCGGCGGATCTCGGCAAGGCTGGGTCGCTGGCTCATCTCGTCATCCTATCGCTCCCCATCCGGCATTTGACGGCCACACTTCCACATGTCAGTCTTTTCTTACAGGTGAAAGGAGATGGCGCTGACCAGTGAAGAGCTGCTGGCGGTGCTGGCCGCCGTGGGCCACCCGCTGCGCCTGCGGGTCGTGGCCGAGCTGGCAGAGGGCAGGGTGCATGTCAGCGAGCTGGCCAGGCGCCTGGGCATCTCGCGCCCGCTGCTCTACATGCACCTGGAACGCATGGAGAAGGCCGGGCTGGTCGCAGGGGAACTGGAGCTGTCCCTGGACGGCAAGGCCATGAAGCTTTACCGGCTGCTCCCCTTCGACATCCACCTGACGGCGGGGACGATCCTCGACGTGCTGCAAGCCGATGACCAGGAAGGACCGACCGCTTGAAGGAAATCATCATCCCCGGCATGGTCATGGTGACCCTCGGCGCGGTCGCCCTGGGCAGCCTGGGGTTCTACTTCAGGCTCGTACGGCAGCGCGCCGAGACGGCCGCCGAACAGCGCTACCGGGAGCTGGCCGACCAGACCAACGCCAGGCTGGCCGAGCTGACCGACCGGGTGGCCGCCGTGGAACAGCTCCTGCGCAGCGTCGACTGACGCAGGACAAGCCCGGGGCGGCGAGTTGCCGCTCGCCGCCCCGGTTCAGGAAGTCGCGCGACCCACGCCGCTATGGCGTGCCTTCAACGCGCACGAACCTCCAAGGAAAGGAGAGCAGCTCATGCTGCTCGAACGCAAACCGCCGACCGTCAGAGCGGCGATGTGGAGCGCCACGCATCCGTGGCGGGCGATCGGCTGCTGGTTCCTGTTCGTGGCGCTCTGCCTGGCCCTCGGCTCGGCCGTCGGCACGAGGACCGCCACGAGCGCCGACTACCGCGTCGGCGAGGCAGGCCGCGCCGAGTCGATCGCCGAGGCCGCGGGCCTGGAGAACAGACCCGTCGAGCGGGTGCTGATCTCCGGCCCCGCCAAGGAGGCGGACGCGGCCGCCCGCGAGCTCACCGCCAGGATGGCGGCGCTGCCCGAGGTCGAGGACGTCGCCAGGCCGGTCAGGTCGGCGGACGGCGCGGCGCTCCTGGTCTCGGTCGCCATGAAGGGCGCCGAGCTGGACGGCAAGGCCAAGGTCGCCGCCCTCATCGCCCAGACAGAGGCGGTGCGGCAGGCCCATCCTGCGCTGCGCGTCGAGCAGACCGGCACGGCCTCCATCGGCAAGGGCGTGGATCAGCAGCGCGGCGCGGACCTGGCGCTGTCGGAGGCGATCACCTTCCCCGTCACGCTGGTCACGCTGCTGGTGGTGTTCGGCTCGGTGGTCATGGCGGGAGTGCCGCTCCTGCTGGCGCTCTCGTCGATCGCCGCAGCCGTCGGCCTGTCGATGCTGGTCTCACATCTCTCGCCGGACGCGGGTGTGGGCACCAACGTCATCCTGCTGATCGGCATGGCCGTCGGCGTCGACTACACCCTGTTCTACCTCAAGCGCGAGCGCGAGGAGCGGGCGAAGGCGGGCGGCAGCCTCAGTTCGGAGGCGCTGGTCGAGCTGGCCGCCGCCACCTCTGGCAGGATGATCGTCGTCTCGGGCATCGCGGTGATCGTCTCGAGCGCGACCCTCTACCTCGCCGCCGACGTGGTCTTCTCCTCGCTGGCCACCGGCACGATCGTGGTCGTCCTCGCCGCCGTGGTCAGCTCGCTGACCGCGCTGCCCGCCCTGCTGGTGCTCATCGGGCGGCGGAGCGGGGGGCGGACGAGGAAGGTGCGTGAAGGGCGATTGTGGAACGCCCTCCTCACACCCGCCGCCAGGCGTCCAGGGATCACGCTGGCCGTCTCCACGCTGGTCATGGTGGTGCTGTCCCTGCCGCTCCTCGGCATGGAGCAGCGGGTGCTCAACAAGGACAGCCACTCGCGCGAGATCCCCGCCCTGCAGACCTACGACCGGCTGACGACGGCCTTCCCCGACCTGCGGATCCGCCACCAGGTCGTGGCCAAGGCGGCACCCGGCCGGCGGGAGGAGATGGCGGCCGCCCTTCGCGAGCTGGGACGGCGGGCGCAGCACGACCCGCTGTTCACCGGGAAGCCCGTGCCCCGCGCGTCGGAGGACGGCACGGTCGCGGTGCTCGACCTGGCCGCGCCGTACCGGCTCAGTTCGGCCGAGGCGACGCGCTCGCTCGACCGCCTCAGGAGCGTCCACGTGCCCGCGACGCTCGGCGGCGTCCAGGGCGTCGAGGCGCACGTGTCAGGGGACATCGCCCGCGACGTCGACTACCTCGCCCACCAGAACGCCAAGCTGCCGCTGGTCGGCGGGGCGCTGCTGGTGGTGACCTTCGTGATGACGGTGGCGGTGTTCCGCTCGGTGGTCATCGGGGCGATCGGGGTCGTGCTGAACGTGCTGTCGGCGTCCGCCTCCATGGGCGTGCTCGCGCTGGTCTTCCACACCGTCGGCTCGCGGGTGCCGCTGTTCCTGCTGGTCATCCTGTTCGGGCTGTCGATGGACTACCAGGTGTTCGTCGTCAGCAGGATCAAGGAGGCGGTCGAGCGGGGCCTGACGACCAGGGAGGCGGTCATCGACGGCGTCGCCCGCTCGGCGAGCGTCGTGACGAGCGCGGCGGTCGTGATGGTGACGGTGTTCGCCAGCTTCGTCTTCCTGCACCTGGCCGAGATGAAGCAGATCGGCTTCAGCCTGGCTGTCGCCGTCCTGCTGGACGCGGTCGTGGTGCGCGTGCTGATCCTGCCCGCGGCGTTGCTGCTGCTGGGCAGGAGGAGCTGGTGGCCGGGGCCCTACTCGTCGCGGTTGGCGGTGTCGGGCGAGAACGCCGGCAGGCAGACCGCGACGTACTCGGCGCCGTCGGGCCCCACGCTGTAACGGATCTTCTCCCCCGGTTCGGACACGAACGACTGGCCCGCCGAAACCTCCGTGACACCTTCGGCGTGCTCGATCACGACGGTCCCGCGCAGCACGACCGTGTACTCGGTGAACTCGGGCGTCTGCGCGGGCTCCTCCCATCCTGGCGGCGCCGTCATGTGCGCGATGGAGACGGCCTCGTCGCCGCTGTTGACGCGGCCGATGTGCTCGTCGATGACCTTGCCGCCGGGAACGGGGATGCGGGTCGCCCCTTCGATCTTTCTCACCACACCTGTCAGTGTGCCACGTCTATCACCAGGCGATCGGGGCCGGTCAGCTTCGCCACCGAGAACGGGGCCCGGTGGTCGAGCACCAGGCCCACGCCGACCACGCCCTCGAAGTCGCCGGTCTTGACGACGTTCTGCACGTTGCCGAGCCCGGCCTGGAAGACGGGCCCGCCGGTCCAGGTCGGCGCGCCCTTGTCGGTGTGGGCGCGGGCGGGCTTGAGCGTCACCTGGAGGTAGGCGCCGCCCTTCACGTCGATCGGCTCGCCCGAGCCGTCCTGGACCAGTTCGTCGACCCAGCTGACGCTGTAGTTGGCGACGTCGCCGTCGAGGTCGATGACGACCCTGTCGAGGGATCCGTGGTCGGCGAACCTGACCGCCTTGACCTGGACGGCCTCACCGGGATCGCCCTCCACCTCGACGTCGGCGGTGCCGGTGGGCACGGGCATGGCCGCGCTCGGAGCCGACGTGGCGGAGGACGTGTCACCGGCGGCGGCGGTGGAGGCCGAAGGGCCGGCGCTGGGCGCCACCGAGGCGGTGGGCGGCGCGCCCGTGCCACATCCGGCCAGAACGGCCAGCCCGACCACGAGGACGCCAACGCGCGAAGACCGCATACCTCCTAGATGCCCTGGCTCACTCCGCGGTAAGCCCGGCCAGATCGGACAGGTACGCGGCGGCCTTGTGCCTCCTGACGAGCGGCGCGGCCTGTCCCGACCACAGGTTGGCGTGCTCGGCGCCGCCCGCCCTGCGGATCGGCAGCATGAGCTGGTTCTGCGCGGGATAGGGCGGCACCACGTCCTCGAAGGCGGCCATCTCCCTGACGAACGTGTTGGGGATGGTGCGTGCCGTACGGCCGGAGAAGAGCCTGGTCAGGACGGTCACCCTGGCCTCGTCGCCGAGCAGCGCCCGCAGGTGCGCCTCCCCCACCGCCGACTCCTCGGTGACGAGGAAGCCGGTGCCGACCTGGACGGCGTCGGCGCCGAGGGCCAGCGCCGCCACGACGCCCCGCCGGTCGGCGATCCCGCCCGCGGCGATGACCGGGACCGAGACCTTGTCGGCCACCTGCGGGATCAGGGAGAAGGTGCCGACCAGCGACTCGCGTACCGGCCGCAGGAACGCTCCCCTGTGGCCGCCCGCGTCGCTGCCGGAGGCGACGATCGCGTCGAGCCCCGCCGCCTCCAGCGCGACGGCCTCGTCGACGGTCGTGGCGGTGCCGATCGTCACGACGCCCTTGCGCCTGGCCTCGGCCAGCACCTCGGCGGGCGGGACGCCCATCACGAAGCTGATCGCGGGTGGGGCGGCGTCCAGCAGGGCGGCGGCCTGCTCGGTGAAGTCGGGGGCGGGCGACGGGGTGGGCGGGGTGAGGCCGAGCGCGTCGTAGTAGGGCCGCAGCCGCTCCACGTCGGCCTCGGTCGCGACCGCGCCCTCCTCCTCGGGGTGCGGGACCCAGAGGTTGACGGCGAAGGACCGGTCCGTCGCCGCCTTCAGTTCGGCGACGAGGGCGGTGAGCCGGTCGGGGGGCAGGATGTGCCCGCCGTACGAGCCGAGGCCTCCGGCGTTGGAGACGGCGGCCGCCAGCGCCACCGACGACAGGCCGCCGCCGAACGGGCCCTGGACGACGGGGTGGTCGAGGCCGAGCAGCTCTTCCAACCGTCCCATGGTCACGCCACCGCCTGAACGCGCCGGCCGTGGGCGAGCTGGAGGGCCGTGGTGGCCACCCTGCAGCCGAGGTGCTCGGCGGTGCGCAGGTCGGACTCCAGCGGGGCCGCGTCGGGGCCGAGGTCGGAGGGGGACTGGGCCATCGCGCCGATGAAGGCGCCGAGGCGGTTGAGGTCCTCGGGGGAACCGGCCGAGCTGTAGAGCCAGCCGGGCGGCAGCCCGAGCGTCACCCAGTGCATGCCGTGCTGGGCGGCCAGAAGCGCCATCGACGTCAGGGTGTGCAGCTTGTCGCCGTTGACGCCGGCGGAGTTGGTGAACGCCGCGCCGACCTTGTCCCGCCAGCCCATCTCGGCCCAGACCTTGGAGCTGGCCTCCGCGAAGGCCTGGAAGGCCGCCGACTGGCTGCCCATGTAGGTGGGCGAGCCGAACACGATGGCGTCGGCCTCGGCCAGCGCCTGCCACAGGCCGTCGTCCATGGCGGCCACCTCCAGGAGGTCGGCCGTGGCGCCGGGAACGGAGCCGACGCCCGCCGCCACTGCGCGGGCCTGGCGGGCGGTGTGGCCGGAGCCACTGTGATACGCGATCGCAACCTTGATCATGCGGTCACAGTAGACGACCGGTCAACTATTTTTCAAGTATGCTCCTCGCATGGGACGACAGAGCAACGCCCGCGAGCGCCTTCTCGACGCCGCCTGCGAGCTGATCCACAGCCGTGGCTACGGCAGCATCGGCGTCGCGGAGATCTGCGCGAAGGCCGACGTCAGGAAGGGCAGCTTCTACCACTTCTTCGAGTCGAAGCAGGCGCTCACGCTCGAGGTGATCGACGAGCACTGGCGCAGGCAGCGGGCCGACTGGGTGGACACGCTCGCCGGCGCGGGGCTGGAACAGCTCTTCCGCGACCAGACCGAGGCCCAGCGACGCTCCAAGGAGACCAGCGGCGTCATCAACGGCTGCCTGCTGGCCAACCTGGCGCTGGAGCTGAGCAACCAGGACGAGGTCGTCAGGGCCAGGCTCGAGCAGATCTTCGACGAGCAGGTCGACCTGGTGCACGGCGCGCTCGGGCCGGGCGCCGAGCGCGCCACGGCCAGGGCGCTGGTCGCCCAGCTGGAGGGCATGGTGCTCTTCGCCAAGATCTCCAACGACCCCGCGGTCCTGGACGACCTGTGGCGGCAGGCGCGCCTGCTCATGACATGACGAGAACGGCCTCCCCGCGCGGCGGGGAGGCCGTTGTCGGCCGGGACGGGCGGACCGTCTCAGACCGTCTCGTAGACCTTGACCTCGTCGGCCTCGACGGCGGGCGCCCGGCGGAAGCTCAGCCCCGTGGCCGAGATCAGCAGGCCCACCACCGCCAGGATCAGCGGCACGATGATCGAGGTCTTGAGCGACTCGATGGTGATGCCGCCGGCCGAGCCGGAGGTCAGCACCGCCGTGACCACGGCCAGCACGACCGCGCCGCCGACCTGGCCCGAGGTGTTGAGCAGGCCGGAGGCAAGGCCCTGCTCGTCGTCGTGCACGCCGTTGGTCGCCTGGATGTTGAGCGACGGGAAGGACAGCGCGAAGGCGATGCCCAGCAGCACCATGCCGGGGATGACCAGGCCGCCCAGGCTCGGGCTCTCGTCGATCCCGAGGAAGACGGCGTAGCCGCCGGCCAGCGCGGCCGAGCCGATGACGATGAGCTTGGCCGTGCCGAACCTGTCGGCGAAGTCGCCCATCTTGGTGGAGGTCAGCGCCACGAGCAGACCGGCGGGCAGGAACGCGAGCGCGGTCTGCATCGCCGACCAGTGCAGCAGGTTCTGGAAGTACTGCATGGCCACGAACTGGAAGCCGACGTAGGAGCCGAACAGGATGACCAGGCCCAGGTTGGCCCGCACGATCGGAGCCGAGCGCAGCAGGCCGAGCCGCACCAGCGGGTGCTTGACCCTCAGCTCGGCGAAGACGAACAGGCCGAGCAGGACGAAGGAGGCCAGCAGCGAGCCGATGGTGCGGACCGACAGCCAGCCCGCCTCCGGAGCCTGGACCACCGTGAACACCAGCAGCAGCATCGAGGCCGTGATCAGGACCGCGCCGATCAGGTCGTAGCCGCCCTCGGCCCGCTCCTCGTGGCCCTTGGGCAGCACCTTGAGCGCGGCGACCAGGGCGAGGATCGCGACCGGCACGGGCATCAGGAACGTCGCCCGCCAGTCGAGCTCGGTCAGCAGGCCGGACAGCACCAGGCCGAGGGAGAACCCGCTGGCCCCCGAGGCGGTGAAGACGCTCAGCGCCCTGTTGCGCTCGGGCCCCTCGGGAAAGGACGTCGTGATGATCGACAACGCCGCCGGCGCGGTGAACGCCGCGCTCATGCCCTTGATGAAGCGGGCGACGATCAGCAACGTGCCGTCGTCGACGATGCCACCGAGCAGCGAGGCCACGGCGAAGACGCCCAGCGCGACCAGGAACACCCTGCGCCGCCCGAGCAGGTCGGCGGTCCTGCCCCCGAGAAGCAGAAGACCGCCGTATCCCAGCACGTAGCCGCTGACCACCCATTGCAACGACGAAGGAGAGAGCCCCAGATCCGTCTGGATGGCCGGCAGGGCGACACCGACCATCGACACGTCAAGAGCGTCAAGGAAGATCACAGCGCAGAGCACGGCGAGCGCGCCCCACCCAGCAGTACGAGCAGAAGTGGAGGACATGGACACCGAGACTACATGCACCTGCATTAGATGCAAGCGAATTTAATGTGGTTGCATAGATATTTACCTGGTGGTATTCTCCGCGTCATGAACGAGGAGGCCGTGGTCAGGGCCTGGCACGATGTGCTGGCCAAGCACGCGAAGGCGCAGTGCGCGCTCGAGCGCGAGCTCGGCGAGAAGCACGATCTCGGCGCCAGCGAGTTCGAGGTGCTCGATCGCATCGTCTCCTCCGACTGCCGGAAGTTCCGCGTGCAGGAGCTCGCCGACGAGGTGCACCTGAGCCAGAGCGCCCTGTCCCGCGTCGTGGCCCGCCTGGAGAAGGCCGGCCTGGTCAGCCGCGGGGTCTGCGACATGGACCGGCGCGGCGTCTTCGTCTGGATCACCGACGAGGGCCTCGGCCGCCACGCCGCCGCCCGCCCGACCCACCGCGCGGTCCTCTGCGACGTCTTCGCGAACGCCTAACGCATCGGCTCCCTATTGCGGAACCGTCCTTTCCGCGATGGTTCCTACTGTTGTTCCTGACACCGCAACCGAAGCGTCAGGGAGCACGCGATGACCATTCTCGTGACCGGAGCCACCGGCACCGTCGGCCGCCACATCGTCAGCCACCTCGTCGAGGCCGGCCATGCCGTACGCGCCCTGACCAGGAACCCGGGCAAGGCCTCCTTCCCCGAGGGCGTCGAGGTCGTGGGCGGCGACCTGGCCGCCACCGACACGCTGCAGGCCGCCTTCGAGGGCGTGACGGCCGTCCACCTGATCAACTTCGGCGGTGACGACTACGCGCCGCTGCCGAACGGCAAGGAGATCGTCGACCTGGCCAGGAAGGCCGGCGTGCGCAGGGTGACCGTGCTCGGCGGCTGGGACGAGAGCACGCTGGAGCCCGCCCTCAGGGAGAGCGATCTGGCCTGGACGCACATCCGGCCGACCGAGTTCATGTCGAACCTGCTGAAGTGGACCGACGACGTACGGGCCGAGGGCGTGGTGCGGGAGCCGTTCGGCGAGGCCACCACGGCGCTGGTGCACGAGGCCGACATCGCCGCCGTGGCGGCCACCGCCCTGGTCGAGGACGGCCACGGGGGCAAGGTCTACCCCCTCACCGGGCCCGAGCGGCTGACCACGCGCGACAAGGTCCGCATCATCGGCGCGGCGATCGGCAAGGAGATCGAGTTCGTCGAGCTGACGCCGAAGCAGGCCAGGGAGCGGATGGCCGCGCAGGGGACGCCGCAGGAGTTGATCGACTTCATGATCGAGGTCTTCGGCAACGTCCCGGAGGAGGCCAACCGCGTCAACTCCGTGGTGCTCGACGTCACGGGCCGCGCCCCGCGGACGTTCGCGCAGTGGGCCGCGGAGAACGCCGACAGCTTCCGCTGAGCCCTGAGGGAAGGGGCGGGGCTCATCCCGTCATGACTAATGGCACAATACAGGATCGTGGAATTAGGCACGATCGAACGGATGCGCCGCCATCCCGTCAAAGGCCTGCTCGGCGAGGACGTCGCCGAGGCCGCCCTCACCTCGCTCGGGCTCGACGGCGACCGGCGCCTGGCCCTTCTCGACCGTGAGACGGGAAAGGTCGCCAGCCCCAAGAACCCCCGCCTGTGGCGGAGCATGCTCACACTGTCGGCGGTCACGGACGGTGACCGTACCAGGATCACCCTGCCCGACGGCACGATCGTGCACAGCGACGACCCCGACGTCGACGAGGTGCTGTCGCTGGCCGTCGGCAGGAAGGTGACACTCACCGGCACACCGCCCGAGGGCGCCGCCCTGGAACGGGCCGTCCCCGAGGAGGTGCTGGCCGCGGGCGTCACCGCCGAGGTCGCCGTCGAACCGGGCAGGCTCGGCGGCGGGGCGCCCGGCACCTTCTTCGACTACGCGCCCGTCCACCTGCTCGCCACCTCCACCCTCGCGGCCGTCGGCGCCGCAGGACCGACCGGCGCGCCCGCCGACGCCGTCCGCTACCGGCCCAACCTGGTCATCCGTACGGCAGGCGAGGGCGGCGAGGGCTACGTGGAGAACGGCTGGCTCGGCAGGCAGGTGGCCGTCGGCGACGAGGTCGTCCTGCGGGTCACCGTCCCGACGCCACGGTGCGCGGTCCCCACGCTCGAACACGGGCCGCTTCCCCGCGACACCTCCGCGCTCCAGGTGCCCGCCGTCCACAACAGGGTCGAGCCGCTGCCGGGCATGGGGCCGCGGCCGTGCGTGGGCGCGTACGCCGAGGTGCTCCGCCCCGGCCGGGTCCGCGTCGGCGACCGGATCCGGCTGCTCTGACCCCTCCCCGGTGCCGTGCCGGGGAGGGGCAGCGGGATCAGGCGGTGATGCGGTCGATGACCAGGGGCAGCAGCTCCGGGCTGGAGGCCGGGCCGACCTCGTAGGCGCCCTCCAGCGCCTCCAGCGCCCGCGCGAACCTGGCCGTCTCGTCCGTGTGCAGCGTCAGCAGCGGCTGGCCCTCCCTGACCAGGTCGCCCGGCTTGGCGTGCAGCGTGATGCCCGCGCCGAACGAGACCGGGTCCTCCTTGCGGGCCCGGCCCGCCCCCAGGCGCCAGGCGGCGAGCCCGACCCCGTAGGCGTCCAGCCGGGTCAGCACGCCCGAGGCGGGACACTGCACGGTCATCGTCTCGGCCGCCCTGGGCAGCACCCCGTCAGGGTCGCCGCCCTGAGCGGTGATCATGCGGCGCCAGGCGTCCATCGCCGAGCCGTCCTTCAACGCCTCGGCGGGGTCCTTGCCGGACACGCCCGCGGCCTCCAGCATCTCCCTGGCCAGCCGTACCGTCAGCTCCACCACGTCGGCGGGCCCGCCGCCGGCGAGGACCTCGACCGACTCGGCGACCTCCAGGGCGTTGCCGACGGCCAGGCCGAGCGGCCGGTCCATCGCGGTCAGCAGCGCGACGGTGCGCACACCCGCGTCGGCGCCGAGCGACACCATGGTGGCGGCCAGCTCGCGCGCCGAGTCGACGTCCTTCATGAACGCGCCGGAGCCCACCTTGACGTCGAGGACCAGCGAGCCGGTCCCCTCGGCGATCTTCTTCGACATGATCGAGGAAGCGATCAGCGGGATCGACTCGACGGTTCCCGTCACGTCGCGCAGGGCGTACAGCTTCTTGTCGGCCGGGGCGAGCCCCGCGCCGGCCGCGCAGATGACCGCGCCCGCCTCGCGCAGGACGGCGAGCATCTCGCCGTTGGACAGCGAGGCCCGCCAGCCGGGGATCGACTCCAGCTTGTCCAGGGTGCCGCCGGTGTGGCCGAGGCCGCGGCCCGACAGCTGCGGGACGTAGGCGCCGCACGCCGCCACGAGCGGCGCGAGCGGCAGAGTGATCTTGTCGCCGACGCCGCCGGTGGAGTGCTTGTCCGCGGTCGGGCGGTCGAGCACCGACCAGTCCATGCGCTCGCCGGTGCGGATCATCGCCTGGGTCCAGTCGGCGATCTCGCGCCGGTCCATGCCGTTGAGCAGGATCGCCATCGCGAGAGCCGACATCTGCTCGTCGGCCACGTCGCCGCGGGTGTAGGCGTCGATGACCCAGTCGATCTGCGCGGTGGTCAGCGCGCCGCGGCCCCGCTTGGTGACGATGACGTCGATGACGTCCATGCTCATGCCCCCCTGGACAGGTCGTCGGGTCCGAAGGCGTAGGGCAGGATGTCGCCCATCCGCCGGGGTCCGTCGGGCGTCTCCACCAGCAGTTCCTCGCCGCCGAACTCGTAGAGCAACTGGCGGCAGCGCCCGCACGGCATGAGCAGCTCGCCGTGGCCGTCGACGCAGGTGAAGGCGACCAGCCTGCCGCCGCCGGTGGCGTGCAGCGCCGAGACGAGGCCGCACTCGGCGCACAGGCCGAGCCCGTAGGAGGCGTTCTCGACGTTGCAGCCGGTGACGACACGCCCGTCGTCGACCACGGCGGCGGCGCCCACCGGGAACTTGGAGTAGGGCGCGTAGGCGTTCTGCATCGCCTGCGTGGCCTCGTCCCTGAGCGCGTCCCAGTCGATGCTCAATGCTGCTCCCCGCGGCGGTAGCGCACGCCGTCCGCCTTGGGCATCCGCAGGCGCTGGGAGGCGACCAGGAGGACCAGCAGCGTCAGGACGTGCGGGGTGATGAAGACGAACTCGTTCGGCAGGCGGTCCACGGTGATCCACAGCCAGATGAGCACGACCGCGCCGCCCGCGGCGAACGCCATGAGGGTGTAGTCCTTGGCCCCCGCGACGGCCGCGGCCGGCGTCTCGCGGCCGGTCAGGAACAGCTGCCTGATCCGGTAGGCGACGTAGATGAACAGCAGGATCGCGCCGAACAGGAAGAACCCGGTCACCGCCGCCGAGCTGCGCAGCTGCAGGCCGTTGGCGTAGCCGAACAGCGAGGCGCCCGCCGCGAGCCCGCCGGGCCGCCAGTTGCCGAAGATCATGGCGGCCAGGCCGATGAAGCCGCGGCCCTGCGTCTGGCCCTCGACGTACTTGGAGGTGAAGAAGACCAGGAACACGCCGCCGAGCCCGGCCATCGCGCCGGAGATGACGGTCGCGACGTACTTGGTGCGGTAGACGTTCACGCCCAGCGACTCGGCCGCCCACGGGTTCTCGCCCGCCGAGCGCAGCCGGAGGCCGAAGGCCGTGTGCCAGAGCACGAGATAGGTCAGCGGGATCAGCGCGACGGCCACGATGACCAGGAGGCCCACGTCGTGGGTGAGCCCGCGCAGGATGCCGGCGATGTCCGAGATGAGAAACCAGTGCGTGTTCTCCAGCGCGCCGAGCCAGTCGGGCCCCGAGGAGAACAGGGGCAGGCTCACCTCGGGCGGCTCGGAGGACAGCGCGGGCGAGGTGGTGATGCCCGCTCCCGCGGCGGCGGCGGCCGTGCCCTCGGCGTACAGGACCTCGGACAGGAACCGGGTGATGCCCGGGCCCAGCAGGTTGATCGCGACGCCGCTGATGATGTGGTCGACGCCGAAGCCGACCGTGGCGATCGCGTGCAGCAGGCCGCCGACCGCTCCCGCCGCCAGGCCCGCGAGCAGGGCCGCGGGCCAGCCCCACTGGTAGCCGGCCCAGCCGGCGAACCAGGTGCCGAGCACCATCATGCCCTCGAGACCGATGTTGACCACACCGGCCCGCTCCGCCCACAGCCCGCCCAGACCGGCCAGTCCGATGGGTACGGCCAGCACCAGCGCCGCCTGGAAGGTGCCGGACGAGGTGATGTCGACCTTGCCGCTGATGACTCTCACCAGGGACAGCAGCAGGATGAGCACCGCCACGCCGATCAGCGTGAGGTGGTACTTCCTGACCTTGCGTGCCTCGACGGCGCTCATGCGGCCACCTCTACGCGGTTCGTCGTGGCGAGCTGGCGGGCGGCCCGCCGTTCCTCCTGGCGGAGCGCCATCCTGCTGGTGATCTCGTTGGCGATGACCACCAGCAGCACGATGGTGCCCTGCATGATCATGATGACCGACGGCGGCACGTCCGCGAACTGCAGCGGACCCTGCGCCCGGTCGAGGAAGCCGAACAGCAGGGCGGCGAACGCGATGCCGACCGGCCTGTTCCGGCCGAGCAGGGCGACCGCGATGCCGAGGAAGCCGAGACCGGCGGTGAAGCTGGTGCCGTAGTTGTGGGTGCGGCCGAGGATCTCGGGAAGGCCGATGAGCCCCGCGATGGCGCCGGAGAGCACCATCGCCGAGATGACCATCTTCTTCGGCTTGACGCCCGACGCGAGGGCGGCGATCGAGTTCAGGCCGCTGGCCTTGACGTCGAAGCCGAAGCGGGTGCGTTCGAGCACCACCCACAGCACGATGCCGAGCACGACCGCCACGCCGAGGAAGCCCCACAGGCCCGCGCCACGAGGCGCGGGCAGCCCGAACATCGTGAACAGGAAGTTGACGTCCGGGAACCAGCCGGACTGCGGGATGTCGGCCGTCTGCACCGTCAGCTGGCCCTCGGCCCGCGGCCCCTGGAAGGGCCCGCGCACCAGGAAGGCGGCCAGGCTGATCGCGATGTAGTTGAGCATGATGGTCGAGATGACCTCGTTGACGCCCCTGCCGACCTTCATCAGGGCCGGGATCAGCGCGTAGAGGCCGCCGACGGCCGCGGCGACCACCATGATGACCACGATCTGGATCGGCGCGGGCGCGCTGAAGGTCGCACCGACGTAGGCGGCGCAGACGGCCGCGAGGCGGTACTGCCCCTCCACACCGATGTTGAAGAGGTTCATCCGGAAGCCCACGGCGACCGCGAGACCGGCGATGTACAGCGGGACCGCTCGGTTGATCACCGTGGTGATGCCGTTGACCACGCTGTTCTCGGTCTGCCCGAAGTCGACCAGCGCGGCGAACGCGGCCAGCGGGTCGGCCCCCGCCACCAGGACGGCCACGCTCGAGATCAGCATGGCCAGGACGATGGCGGCGACGGCGCCGCCCACCGTCAGCAGCACGCGATAGAGCCCTGCGGGCATCATGCCCCTTCCTCGGTGATGGCGCCTGTCATGTAGCCGCCGAGCTGCTCAGGCGTCACCTGGGTGGGGTCGAGCCTGGCCACCAGCCGGCCCCGGTAGATCACGTACAGCGTGTCGGACAGGCCGATCAGCTCGTCGAGGTCGGCCGAGATCAGCAGGACGGCCAGCCCCGCGGCTCTGGCGTGGCGCAGGTGGTCCCAGATGGAGGCCTGGGCGCCGACGTCCACGCCTCTGGTCGGGTGGGCCGCGATGAGGAACGACGGCTCGCCGCTCATCTCCCTGCCGACGATCAGCTTCTGCTGGTTGCCCCCGGACAGGGCCAGCGCGAGGGTGTCGACGCTGGGGGTGCGCACGTCGTAGTCCTTGACGATGCGCTCGGTGTCGGCCTTGGCGGCCTTCCTGTCGATCCAGATGCCCTTGCGGACGGGCTTGCGCGTCTGGTGGCCGAGCACCCGGTTCTCCCAGAGCGAGGCCTCGAGCAGCAGGCCCTGGCGGTGGCGGTCCTCGGGGATGTAGCCGATGCCCGCCTCGCGGCGCTTGAGCGTGGTCCACTCGCTGATGTCGTCGGCGCCGAGCCTGATCTGGCCGTGCGCCTGGCGCATGCCCATGATCGCCTCGATCAGCTCGGACTGGCCGTTGCCCTCGACGCCGGCGATGCCGACGATCTCACCCTTGCGGATCTCGAAGGACACGTCGTCGAGCAGCAGCCGCCTGCCCCGCGTGAACTCCTGGAGGGACACGCCCTTGGGCAGCGGACGGAAGCCTTCGGCCTCCATGGTCAGGTTGGAGATCGCCAGCTCGACGGTGTCGGTGACGGTGGACTCGCGGGTCTCGGGGGTGGGCAGCTCGCTGCCGACCATCAGCTCGGCGAGCTGGCGGGCGCTGGTGACCTGGCTGCGCGGCATGCTCGCGACGGTGGTGCCGCGACGGATCACGGTGATCTCGTCGGCGATGCTGAGCACCTCGTCGAGCTTGTGCGAGATGAAGATGACCGTGAGGCCGTCGGCCTTGAGCTCGCGCAGGTTGTCGAACAGCTCCTCGACCTCCTGCGGCACGAGGACCGCGGTGGGCTCGTCGAGGATGAGGACGCGGGCGCCCCGGTAGAGGACCTTCAGGATCTCCACCCGCTGGCGGTCGCCGACGCCGAGGTCCTCGACCAGGCGGTCGGGGTCGACCCGCAGGCCGTGGGCCGCGGCCAGCTCCTGGATGCGGTGGCGCGCGCCGGCCGCGTCGAGGAAGCCGGCGCTCTTCGGCTCCGCGCCGAGGACGATGTTCTCCAGCACGGTCAGGTTGTCGGCCAGCATGAAGTGCTGGTGGACCATGCCGATGCCGGCCGCGATCGCGTCGCTCGGCGTCCGGAAGCTGACATCCTGGCCGTTCACCCTGATCTGGCCCTCGTCCGGCTTCTGCATGCCGTACAGGATCTTCATCAGAGTGGACTTGCCCGCGCCGTTCTCTCCGCAGATGGCGTGGACGCTGCCCGCCTCGATGGTGATGCGGATGTCATGGTTGGCGACGACGCCGGGAAAACGCTTGGTGATGCCCTCCAGCTCAACGGCGGGTTTCGCCGGGGCGAGGGTGTCCGAGCTCATACGGTCTCCTGGAGAGCCGGGATAGAGCGAAGGCCCGGGACGCGCCCGGGCCTTCCATGGCCTCTTGGGTGTCTACCCAGATTACGGCTTGCTCGGAACGGTGATTTCGCCGTCCACGATCTTCTTCTTGGCGGCGTCGATCTGCTCCTGGATGTCGTCGATCTCGCCACCGGTGGTGGACAGGCCCACGCCGTCGACCTTCAGGTCGTAGACGTCGTTCTTGCCGCCCTTCGCGCCGCCCTGGAACGCCTTGATGAACTCGAACACGCCGACGTCGACGCGCTTGATCATCGAGGTCATGATGACGGGCTGGAGCGCGGCGTCCACGGTCTGCCGCTGGTCGGAGTCGACGCCGATGGCCAGCTTCTTGGCCTCGCCGGCGGCCTGGAAGACGCCGGTGCCGGAGTCGCCGGAGGCGTGGTAGACGATGTCCGCGCCGTCCTGGTACATCTTCTCGGCGGCGATCTTGCCCTTGTCGGGGGCCTTGAAGCCGCTGAAGTCACCGTCGGGCGTCAGGTACTTCACGTCGACCTTGGTGTCGGGCTTGGTGGCCTTGACACCGGCGCTGAAGCCCGCCTCGAACTTCTTGATCAGGTCGTTCTCGACGCCGCCGACGAAGCCGACGTGGTTGGTCTTGCTCTTCAGCGCGGCTGCGACGCCCGCCAGGTAGGAGCCCTGCTCCTCGGCGAACAGCAGACCGGTCACGTTCGGGGCGTTGGAGGCCGAGTCGACGACCGCGAACTGGACGTCGGTGTACTCCTGCGCCGCCTTCTTGATGTCCTCGCCGTAGGCGAAGCCGACACCGATGATCGGGTTGTAGCCGGCCTCGGCCAGCTGGCGCAGCAGCTCGCCACGGTTGGAGCCGTCAGCGGCCGGGCTGAGCTCCTTGATGTCGGCGCCGAGCTCCTTCGCGGCCCGCTCGAGGCCCGCGTAGGCGGCGTCGTTGAACGACTTGTCACCACGGCCGCCGACGTCGAAGGCGAGACCCACCTTCAGACCGCTGGCCTTCGCGGGCTCGCTGGCCGCCCCGCTCGGAGCCGCGGAGCTGGTCGCGCCCGTGCTCCCGCCGCCACCACACGCCGCGGCCGCCATGAGCATGGCACCAGCGACGGTGCCGACCGCAATCCTGCCGAATCGCTTGCTGAGCAAGGCGACTCCTTCCATTTCCCCGCCGTCCAACTTTCATCGCACGCGCGAAGAAACGCACGGCAACCCTGCACGGAAGATAGTTGTTCGGCCATGACAGTCCAAACCAGCACACAGGTCCGCAACCGCTCCGTTATCGACATCAGGCGCGTCTGTGACCTGGATGCCGGCGCTGTGCGCCTGACCTGCAGCTTATGGGCCGGCCACGGCTCCACTACACGCCGTTCACCCAACCTTGCCGGAAGTCAAGATCTTGCTGTCAAGCGGGAGATTCCGTTGGATGGCTAGAAATCTCCCATACCACCTGGAGCACCCCCCATGCGCACCCGGAGGACGATCGCGGTCCCGCTGGCCGCCGTGCTGATCGCGGCGGCGGGCGTGAATCCCGCTTTATCCGACACAGGACCGACGCAGCCCATCTACTCCAGGGCTGACGCCGTCAAGCAGACCGTCTTCGTCGAGGTGGAAGGCGTCGACAGCGACCGCGACGGCCGCAACGACAGGGTGGCGGCCGACTTCCTGCGGCCCAAGGAGACCGAGACCGGGCTCAAGGTTCCGATCATCATGGAGTCCAGCCCGTACTACGCGGGCATCGACGGCACCGTGCCCAACCACAAGGTGGACGTCGACGAGAACGGCAACCCGCTCCCCGGCCTGCGCTCCGCCGACACCAAGGCCGCGGTCGAGACCTTCCCGGGCTACTACGACAACTACTTCGTCCCCCGCGGTTACGCCGTGGCCCGCGTCGAAAGCCTCGGCAGCGGCAGGTCCACCGGCTGCCCCACCACGGGCGACGCGCAGGAGAGCGCCGGACCCAAGGCCGTCATCGACTGGCTGAACGGCAGGGCCAAGGGCTTCGACGCGGCCGGCAACCCCGTGACCGCCTCCTGGTCCACCGGCAACGTCGGCATGATCGGCGTCTCCTACAACGGCACGCTGCCCAACCAGGTGGCCGCCACCGGCGTCGAGGGGCTCAAGACGATCGTGCCGATCGCCGCCATCTCCTCCTGGTACGACTACTACCGCGCCAACGGCGGCGTCCTCGCGCCGGGCGGCTACCAGGGCGAAGACGCCGACGTCATGGCGAAGGCCGTCCTCACCAGGGCGGGCAAGGAGATCTGCGCCCCGGTGATGGACGAGTTCACCGCCGCCCAGGACCGGATCACCGGCGACTACAGCGACTTCTGGGCCGCCCGCGACTTCCTCGTCGACGTGGACAAGGTCAAGGCCAGCGTCTTCCTCGTCCACGGGCTCAACGACTGGAACGTCAAGACCAAGCAGGCCGCGCAGTGGTGGCAGGCGCTGGCCAAGCGGGACGTGCCCCGCAAGATCTGGCTGCACCAGGGCGCCCACGCCGACCCGTTCAACGTCAGGACCGTCGAGTGGCTGCGGCAGCTCCACCTGTGGTTCGACCACTGGCTGTACGGGATCGACACGGGCATCATGTCCGAGCCGCAGGCCGACGTCGAGATCGCGCCCGGCCAGTGGGGTCAGCACGCCAGGTGGCCGCTGCCCGGCACGCTTCCCGTCCGCCTGTGGCTGGGCTCCTCCGCCACGCTGGGCCCGCTGCCCAGGCCGCTGTCGGCGCGCGAGTCCTACGTCGACCAGAACACCCGCAAGGCCGAACAGCTCGTCGAGACCGCTCCCGCCGCCGACCCCAACAGGCTCGCCTACCTGACCGATCCGCTGCCGACCGACGTCCGGATCTCCGGCACGCCGACGGTCACGGTGCGGGCCTCGCTCAAGGACGGCGCCTCGCCGTACCTGACCGCGTTGCTGGTGGACTACGGCACCGACACCAGGGCCAACGGGCGCCTGGTGAACACCGGCGAGCAGTACTGCTACGGCGAGGCGGTGCCCGGCGAGAGCGGGTGCACGTTCATCTACCGGCACGGGACCGTCTCGGCCCCCTACAAGATCGTCTCTCGCGGGTGGCTCGACGTGCGCAACCGGCACCGCGCCGACCGGACCGAGCCCGTCAGGGCGGGCAAGGCCTACACCTTCCGCTGGGACTTCCAGCCGCAGGACTACCTGTTCAAGAAGGGGCACAAGATCGGCCTCGTGCTGACCTCGACGGACTACGACTTCACGCTGCGGTACCCGGCGGGGACGAAGGTGGAGATCTCCCCCGGGCTGTCGTCGCTCGAACTGCCGGTGGTCTTCGGCCGCCTGTCCTGAGGCCCTCCCGTACGGCGGGCGGTCCGCCGCCGCCCGCCGTGCCGGACACCGCCGCGCATCGCGGAGCCCATGTCCACCGACCCTCCGGTCCGCACCGCCGTCCGGGCGAGGTCAGATGTACTCGGCCACCGTCTGCTCGCTCACCTGTCCGGGACGGTGACCGTCCCAGAGGGCGGTCAGCGCGGTGGCCGCCATGAAGCGCACGCCGCTGCCGATGGCGCTCTCGTCGACGTCGAAGGTGCCCTGGTGGATGTCGTAGTCGAGCCCACCCGGCGAGCGCGTGCCGAGCCGGGCGAACGCCCCGGGGATCGACTCGAGGTACCAGGCGAAGTCCTCGCCGCCCAGCGACTGCTGGGTGGGGACGACCGAGCCGTGCCCGAGCACGCGCTCGGCGGCCTCGGCGAGCATCTGGACGCTCTCCTCGTCGTTGACGACGGGCGGGACGCCGCGGGAGTAGTCCATGGTGGCCTCGACGCCGTACGCGCCGGCGACCGACTCCAGCAGTGCCTTGATGAGGTCGGGGGCGGCGTGCCACGCGGACTCGTCCAGGCAGCGGACGGTGCCCTCGGCGATGCCGTCGTCGGGGATGGCGTTGGCGGCCGAGCCCGACTCGACGCGGCCCCACACCAGCGACAGCGACGAGCGGGGGTCGACCCGGCGGGAGAGCGCGGCGGGCAGCTCGGTGAGGATCTTGGCGAGGGCGAAGACGAGGTCGGCGGTCAGGTGGGGCCTGGCGGTGTGGCCGCCGGGTCCGCTGACCCGGATGGCGAGCTTGTCGCAGGCGGAGGTGATGGGACCGGCCTTGAGGCCGACCTGGCCGACGTCGACGCGGGGGTCGCAGT
Source organism: Nonomuraea sp. NPDC003727 (assembly GCF_053586935.1). Classification (NCBI taxonomy): domain Bacteria; kingdom Bacillati; phylum Actinomycetota; class Actinomycetes; order Streptosporangiales; family Streptosporangiaceae; genus Nonomuraea; species Nonomuraea sp. NPDC003727. The sequence goes on along the minus strand of NZ_JBSFNE010000005.1, from coordinate 219,981 downwards.
GGAGGCCGAAGATGCGCTCGACGCCGCTGATGCCGCCGTGCGCCATGACCTCGAGCGCGCCGCCGGGCAGTTCCTCGGCGGGCTGGAACAGCAGGCGGACCCGGCCGGGCAGCAGGCCGTCGGCGGCCTGGCGGGCGAGGAACAGCCCGGTGCCGAGCAGGATCGTGGTGTGCACGTCGTGGCCGCAGGCGTGGCAGATGCCCTGGACGGTCGACCGGTACGGCACGTCCTTCTCGTCGGGCAGGGCGAGCGCGTCGATGTCGGCGCGGAGCGCGATGGTGGGCCCGTCGCCGCTGCCGACCTCGCAGATCAGGCCGGTGCCTCGGGGGAGCACGGACGGGTTGAGGCCCGCGGCGTCGAGCCGGTCGGCGATCTTCTGGGTCGTGCGGTACTCGGCGAAGGCGAGCTCCGGGTGCATGTGCAGGTCGCGGCGGAAGGCCACCAGATCCTGCTCGTTCTCCACCAGGAACGCGTCGAGTTCCCCCCGCAGCTCACGTCCCTGCATCAGTCACCGTCCCGTCACGTGCGACAGCGCCGTCGCACGGCTCATTGCGCCGTATTCTCGTGCGATCACACGATTCAGCCGTCCGGTCGGGGCAGCTGCCCGGTGAAGCGAATGCCACACACCCGAACGATGAGCGGGGTTAGGCGGTCAGCCTGATGGCGATGCCATCGACTTTATCCCCCCTGCCGCCCCTCCCGCGGACAACTACACCAAAAGTTGGGCCGGGGCATGTCCGTAACCGCAGGTCGTCACGTTGCGTGAGCCTTTATCTGGTCCGGAAATAGTCACATCGGATCATTAGTTTGTCACCCGTTGTGCCCGCGGCCAAACGTTGACCATGTCCCAAATCCTGTCACCTTCTGTCCTGGTGATCATACTGCGACGATGCATGTAAATGAGAAGAATGCGTGTTTCACTCGCAATATGATCACTAAAATCCCGTTCGGGGAGAAGCATGCACGGTTGAGCATCTTCGAGCCGAGCGAGGGGACCCTGGTGGTCGTACCCTCGCTCTCCCTGCCGCAGGATGAGCTCCGCCGCATCAAGGCAGCAAGGTGTTACGAGGAGCGTCTGCTCTTCCTCCTGCTGACCCTGCGCGAGCCGGGGATCTCGGTGGTCTACCTCTCCTCGATGCCGATCCATCAGGAGATCGTCGACTACTACTTCGGCTTCCTTCCCGATCCGGACGACGCGGCCAGGCGGCTGCATCTGATCACGGTGAACGACCCGGCCAGCCAGCCGCTGACCAGGACGGTGCTCGACCGACCCGAGGTGATCGACCGGGTACGGAGCGTCATCGGGGACGACGCGTGGCTGGTGCCGTTCGTCATGAGCGACCTGGAGGAGCAGCTCGCCGCGTCACTCAACGTCCCCATCTACGGACCGGCCATGTCGCTGGCCTACTACGGCTCCAAGAGCGGGGCCCGCGAGATCGGCACCGCGGCGGGTGTGCCGATGGCGCGCGGCTTCGGCGACCTGTACACGATGCCGCAGATCGAGCAGGCCGTGCTGTCACTGCCGGGCGAGCGCGTCATGGTGAAGCTGAACGACGGCTACTCGGGTCTCGGCAACGCGATCGTGCCCAAGGACGACTGGAACGCCACGGAGTTCTCCGCCGGCGCGGACGAGACCTGGGCCGGGTTCGCGGCCAAGCTGGCCGAACGGGGCGGGGTGGTCGAGGAGTTCATCGAGCACCGGCCGCTCTACTACCCCAGCGCGCTGGCCAGGATCACCCCCGGCGGCCACTACGACGTCGTCGCCACCCACGACCAGGTGCTCGACGGCCCCGTCTACCAGGGCTGCACCTTCCCCGCTCGGTCGGAGTACCGGCAGGAGGTCAGCGCCTCGGCCGCGAAGATCGCCAAGCTGCTGGCGGAGCGCGGCGTGGTCGGCCTGTTCGGCATGGACTTCTTCGCGATGAAGACCGACGCCGGCTACGCGGCGCTGCTGTGCGAGGTGAACCTGCGCATCGGCGGCACCACCCACCCGTTCGGCGCCGCGCTGCTGACCACGGACGCCGGCTACGACCCGGCCACCGGGCTGCTGATGAGCGAGGGCCGGCCGAAGTACTACACCGCGACCGACAACTGCTCGGCGGGCTGCCTGCGCGGCCACACGCCCGGCCAGGTGGTACGGATGATCGAGCGGCTCGGGCTCGGCTTCGACCGGCGGCGCCGTACGGGCAACGTGCTGCACCTGCTGGGCGCCATCCCCGAGCACGGCAAGCTGGGCTTCACGAGCATCGGTGACTCGCGGGAGGAGGCCGATGAACTGCACAGGATCACCCACCTGGCGCTCTGCGAGGGCTGACCGGGCCGCCGGTCAGTGATCAACCCTTCTGCCGCGGGGCGCGCATGTAGCCGCGCCATCCGATCAGGGCCAGCACGACGCCCAGCACCACGTTGACGGCGATGAGTATGCCGTGGACCACGTAGAAGCTGGTCGGGTGCCCGTCGGCGAGGTTGAATCCAAGGTTGATCCATTCGAAGACCATGAACGCGCCAATGATGATCAGGAATCCGGCGATCTTTCGTGACATGCCCATCTCTCTGCTGCTTCGCGGGTAGTGACGCCTCATGCGCTATGTGACGAAGCTACGCTGAGGACGCTATGGGGACGAAACTGGTGCCGGTCGCGGCACTTCTCGCCGCGGTCGCTCTGGCAGGTCCTGCCCTGGCCGACCCGCCTGCCGCCGAAGGTCCGCTCGGCGGCGACCAGCTGGCGGGCAAGGGCCTGGTCGTGCCCGCAGGAGTGAAGGCGCCGCCAAAGACGAAGGCCACCTCCTTCGTGATCGCCGACGCAGAGACAGGGCAGGTGCTGGCCGCCAAGAACCCCCATGGCCGCTTGCTGCCGGCCAGCACGCTCAAGACCCTCACCGCCGTGGCGCTCATTCCCAAGCTCGACCGGAACCTCAAGGTCAAGCCCAGCAGGAACGCCGTCAACCAGGAGGGCAGCGCGGTCGGCCTGTCCACCAAGCCCATCTACAAGGTTGACGACCTGTTCAAGGCGCTCATGCTCAGCTCGGGCAACGACGCGGCGATGGCGCTCGCCGAGGCGAACGGGGGTCTCGCCGCCACTCTCGCCGACATGAACGCCGAGGCCAAGCGCCTTCAGGCCAACGACACGGTCGCCAAGACGCCCAGCGGCCTGGACAAGCCGGGGCAGAGCAGCTCGGCCTACGACCTGGCGCTGATCGCCCGCGCGGGCCTGGCCAACGCCGAGTTCCGCAGGTACGTGAGCCTCAAGTCCTCGCGCTTCCCCGCGCCCAAGGGCTACTACGAGATCGGCAACCACAACAAGCTGCTGTGGCGCTACAAGGGCATGGTCGGCATCAAGAACGGCTGGACCTCCAAGGCGCTGGGCAGCTTCGTCGGCGCCGCCACCCGCAACGGCCACACGATCATCGTGACGATCATGCGTCATGAGGGCTACTTCTGGGACGAGGTCGAGAAGCTGCTCGACTGGGGCTTCGCCGCCCGCGGCAAGGTCGTTCCGGTGGGCGTGCTGGTGGATCCGCTACCCGCCCAGCCGGCGGTGGACCAGGTGACGGTGCGCGCCAAGCCGTCCGCTCCGGCCGTCGCGCCGTCGCCGGCCCCGCGACCCGGCGCGAGCGGCCCCGTCAGCGCCCTGATCATCGGCGCGGGCGTGCTCGGTGGCGCGGGCTGGCTGCTCTACGGCATCCGCAGGCGCCGGACGGCGCGCTAGCCGGCCCGAGTGTGGCGCGGCCGTCCATGTGGCGGCAGGGCGGCGGCGCCGGTACGGGTCCGGTCGTTCAGCAGTCCGTCGTGTAGCCGCTGGACGGCAGCGGCGTGGGGTCGGGCGGCGGGTACAGGCCCGCCGTGACGGTCCACGCGGCCACGTACATCGTCAGCCGCGCCGAGAAGTTGATCCACAGGAGCAACCCGACCGTCACGGCGAACGTCCCGTACACGGGATTGCTCAGCGTGCCCGCCAGCAGCAGCGTCGCCACCTGCTTCAGCACGCCGAACCCGATCGCCCCCAGCAGCGCCCCCTGGGCCAGCACCTTGAACGGCTGGCCCGGCCGGCCCACCCAGCCCAGGACGATGAGGAACAGCACCCAGTCGGCGCCCACGCTGGCCGCGAGCCCGACCCCGGTCAGCGCGGCCCCGGCGAGCGCCGAGGTCTCCACGCCGAGGAAGGTCGCCACGGTCGTCGTCGCCTGCGTGGCGAAGCCGCCGAGCAGGGTGGAGACGATGAGCGCGACACCGATCATGATCAGGGTGACCAGGTCGCGGGCCTTGCCGACGACGAAGTTCAGCGGCGGGCTGGCCGTCATCGAGATCTCGTGCAGGGCCCCGCGCAGGGCGTTGATGGACCCGAGCCCCGCGTACAGCAGACCGAGCAGGCCGATCACCCCGGCGCTCACGCGTGCCTGGGCGATGCCCTGGAGGTCGATGAGGCCGGCCAGGCCCGGCAACTGCTCCTCGATGGCCTTCTGCAGCGCTTCGCGGATCTGGGTCCGCTCCTCGAGGACGAAGCCGAACACCGCGAACGCCAGCGCGGTGATCGGGAAGAGCGACAGGAACACGAAGTAGGTGATGGCGCCGGCCAGCCGGTCACCGTTCTGCAGCTGGTAGCGCTGCACGGTCCTGAGGAGATGGTCGACGGGATGCCAGCGCACCCGTGTCCGTTCGGTCGTCCGGCGCCCCCACTCCTTGACCGCGAGGATCCGGTCGGCCCAGGTGCTCATGAGGCGCTTCTACCCGATCCGGCACGGATCCTGCCAGCACCCGGGCGGATCCCGGCGCGGCGGCGGGCCTCATCCCGTGACCGGCCGTCCCGCCCGCTTCACCGCCCGTCCGGCCACCAGCACCGTGTCGACGGCGGCGGTGTCCGCGTTGAGCACCACCGCGCCGATCGGGTCGCGCAGCCCCGACATGGACGGCGTGCCGGTCCGCAGGAGCTGCAGGTCGGCCTGCTTGCCCACCTTCAGGGACCCGGTGACGTCGGCCGGCCCCACCACCTCGGCCCCCTCGATCGTCGCCACGCGCAGCGCGTCGCGGGTGGTGAAGCCCAGCCCCGCCCCGTCCGGCCGGCCGCGCTCCATGGCGTGGGCCGCCCGCATCATCGCTCCGGCAGGCGGCCGACGCCCTGCGCGAGCTCACCCTCGCGCTGGGCCGCCGCGCCCGCTGAGCCGTACTAGAACGCGCGCGGCAGGAATCCCACGCGGTCGCGCACCCGCGCCATGGTCTCCCGCGCCACCGCGCCCGCGCGCTCGGCCCCGATGGCCAGCAGCCGGTCGAGCTCGGCCTCGTCGGCCAGCAGCTTCTCCGTACGCTCGCGGATCGGCGCGAACGTCTCGACCACGACCTCGGCGACGTCCTTCTTGAACGTGCCGTAGCCCTGGCCCTCGTAGCGCTTCACCAGCTCGGGGATCGGCGTGCCCGACAGCGCGGACTGGATGCGCAGCAGGTTGGAGATGCCCGGCTTGTTCTCCTCGTCGAAGAGCACCTCGGAGCCGGTGTCGGTGACCGCGCGCATGACCTTCTTGCGCAGCGGCCCTGGCTGCTCCAGCACGTCGAGGATGCCCGCGGGAGACGAGGAGGACTTCGACATCTTGGCGGACGGGTCCTGGAGGTCGGTGATCTTCTCGACCTCCTTGAGGATGTGCGGCTCGGGCAGGGTGAAGGTGTCGCCGAAGCGGTGGTTGAAGCGCTGCGCGAGGTCGCGGGTCAGCTCCAGGTGCTGCTTCTGGTCGGCGCCCACCGGCACGCTGTTGGCCTGGTAGAGCAGGATGTCGGCGGCCTGCAGGATCGGGTAGGTGAACAGCCCGACGCTGGCGGCGCTCTCGCCGAACTTGGCCGCCTTGTCCTTGAACTGCGTCATGCGCGCCGCCTCGCCCATACCGGTGAGGCAGATCAGCACCCAGGCGAGCTCGCTGTGCTCGCGCACGTGGGACTGGACGAAGACGGTGGAACGCTCGGGGTCGAGGCCGGCGGCGAACAGCTGCGCGGCGGCCACGCGGGAGCGGCGGCGCAGGTCGGCCGGGTCGGTGGGCACGGTGATCGCGTGCAGGTCGACCACGCAGTAGAACGCGTCGTGCGTCTCCTGCAGCGTGACCCACTGGCGAACCGCACCGAGGTAGTTGCCCAGGTGGAAGGAGTCCGCGGTGGGCTGGATGCCGGAGAGTACGCGAGGTCTGGCCATAGCCCGCAATTGTGTCAGGAATCCGGCTCGGGCGGCGACTCGACCAGCGCGCGGCGCTTCACCCTGATGCGAGCGATCCGCCGGCCGTCCAGCTCGGTGACCGTGAACTCGAAGCCCGGGATCTCCACCTGTTCGCCCGTCGTGGCCAGGTGGCCGAGGCGGGCCAGCATGAAGCCGCCGAGCGTCTCGTACGGGCCGTCCGGGAGCCTGATGCCGGTCTGGGCGGCGAAGTCGTTGAGATTGGTCAGCCCGTCGACCTCGATCTCGCCCGCGGGCAGCAGGACGGTCTCCTCCTCGAGGTCGTACTCGTCCCTGATGTCGCCGATGAGCTCCTCGACCAGGTCCTCCATGGTGACGATGCCGGCCGTCCCGCCGTACTCGTCGACCACGATGGCGAGGTGATGTCCTTCGTCGCGCATCTCCGACAGAGTGGTGAGCACCCGCTTGGAGGCGGGCACGTGCTTGATGGGCCGGATCGGCACCAGTTGGCTGATCGGCTCGATACGGCCGGTCAGCACCGGGTCGAGCAGGTCCCTGACGTGCACGAACCCGAGGATCTCGTCGTAGGAGGAGCGGTAGACGGGAAAGCGGGAGTGCGGCATCGCGGCGGCCAGCACCGCGGCCTCGGCCAGCGGCGTGTCGGCCTCCATGAACTCCACCTCGGTGCGCGGCAGCATCACCTCGCGCAGTTGCCGCTTGCCCGCCGAGAACACCTCGCCGATCAGGTGCCGCTCGTCGGCGGTCAGGTCGGTGTGGCCGACCACCATGTCGCGCAGTTCTTCGGTGGTCATCTCCTCGCGGTCGGCCTCGGGGTTGCCGCCGAGCAGCCTGACCACGCCGTCGGTGGACTTCGACAGCGCCCAGATGACCGGCCGGGACAGACTGGCCAGCCGGTCGAGGAAGGGGGCGACGACGAGCGACAGTCCCTCGGCGCGCTGCCTGGCCAGGCGCTTGGGGGCGAGCTCGCCGAGCACGAGGGAGACGTAGGAGATCGCGAGCGTGACCAGGACCAGCGCGGCGGGCTCGGCGACGCCCGGCAGCAGGCCCCAGGCCTCCAGGGCGGGTTCGAGCTCGACGGCCAGGCGGTCGGCGCCGAAGGCGGCCGAGAGCATGGTGGCGACCGTGACACCGATCTGGACGGCCGACAGGAACCGGTTCGGGTCCTGGGCCAGCTTCGCGACTCTCGCGCCTCTGCGTCCCCGCTGCTCGAGCTTGCGGATCTGGCTCTCCCGCAGCGAGACCATGGCCATCTCCGCTGCCGCGAAGAAGCCGCCGATCAGGATGAAGAGCAGGACGATGGCGATATTGGCCGCAACGCTGTTCAACGCAGGTGCTTTCGACGTAGTGGTTTGCCAGCGTACCCGGCGAGGTCCAGGGGGCCGAGTATGCTGGGGCCGTACAAAATTCAACACGAATCAACAGAGGTGCACATGAAGGTGCTCGTCACGGGCGGTGCCGGATACATCGGCAGCGTCGTCGCCGCCCAGCTCGTCGAGGCGGGCCACGAGGTGACGGTGCTCGACGACCTGTCGACCGGCCACGCCGACGCCGTCCCCGAGGGCGCGAGGTTCGTCCACCGGCCCGTCACCGAGCCCGGCGACGCGCTCGACGGGGTCGACGGCGTGCTCCACTTCGCGGCGAGGTCGCTGGTCGGCGAGTCGGTGGAGAAGCCGGGAGAGTACTGGGCCGCCAACCTCGGCGGCACCCTCGCGCTGCTGGAGGCCATGCGCGTCGCCGGCGTGCGCAGGATCGTCTTCTCCTCCACCGCCGCCACGTACGGCGAGCCCGAGCGCTCCCCCATCACCGAGACCGACCCGACCCGCCCGACCAACCCCTACGGCGCCTCCAAGCTGGCCGTCGACACGACGCTCACCGCCTTCGCGGGCCTGCACGGCCTCGGCACGGTCAGCCTGCGCTACTTCAACGTGGCGGGCGCCTACACCGCCCCCGACGGGCGCGTCTACCGCGAGCGCCACACCGTCGAGACGCACCTCATCCCCAACGTCCTCAAGGTCGCCACCGGCGAGCGCGAGTCGGTCAGCGTGTTCGGCACCGACTACCCCACGCCCGACGGCACCTGCGTGCGCGACTACATCCACGTCGCCGACCTGGCCCGCGCCCACCTGCTCGCCCTCGACGCGACCACGCCGGGCCGCCACACGATCTACAACCTGGGCAACGGCGCGGGCTTCTCGGTCCAGGAGGTGATCGAGGTCTGCCGCGAGGTGACCGGCCACCCGATCCCCGCCGTCGTCGGGCCGCGCCGGGCCGGCGACCCCGCCGTCCTCGTCGCCTCATCCGACAAGATCCGACACGAATTGGGCTGGAAGGCCGAGCGCGCCGCGATCCGCGACATCGTGGCGGATGCCTGGAATGCCATCACTCGGTAAAGAAAAATATGCTGAGATAGCGAAATGTGAGGACCTTTTCACAGAAGGTGCTGTTCGCGCTCGCGATCGTGCTCGGCAGCACCGTGACCGCCGCCGGGGTGGTGTTCGCCACGACGGAGCCCACCTCGGCGACACAGCAGCCGCACAGCTGCATGCCCTGAGAAGCCGGAAAGGGCCGACCGACAACCGGTCGGCCGTGCTGTCCCCGCCCGCGGTCCCGCCCTCGCCTTCTCCGTCCTGCTGCGCGCCACGGGCCGCGGCCTGTCCATCACCGTCTTATGCCTCAGCTCGGTGGGCCTGCGTGCTGATCGCCCACGCGGCCGCCCGCCCGCGCAGGGCGGCCTCACTGTCGCCAGGACCGGGTCAGCGTACGGAGACGCACAGGGCGGCCTCGCTGTCGCCAGGACCAGGTCAGCGTGAGGCGACGCGCAGGGCGGCCTCGTTGTCGTCAGGGCGGCGGTCACCGAGGCGTGACGAGCGGACCTCTCCCCTGACGCGCACCGGCCCGCGCGAGGCCAGATACGGCAGCTCGAAGCGCATCGTGCCGCCCGAGGGCACCGTGACGGGCTCGCACACCGTCTCACCCTCCCTACTCCGGCACGACTGGCCCGCGGCGGGTCCGGCCGGGCGCGCGCCCTCGGCCCGTACCGCGACACGCGCGTCAAGCACCGCGCGCGGCCCCCTGTTGTGCACGGTGGCGACGACGGTGAAGGCGCCATCGCGCTCCTGTCTCGCCTTCAGCCGCACCCCGAGGTCCGCGCCCTGATCGACGCCGGTGACGAGCGTCGCGCCGTTGCCGGCGTCGGCGTCGGTGCCTTGGGCCGCCATGCGCGCCACCAGCCGGAGCGGCCCGACGGCGTCGCGCCGTACGGTGCCGGTGATCGTGACCCCGCCCGTGCCGCCCGCGGCGACGTTCTCCGGCGAAGGGCAGACCACTTCGCCGAGCGTACGGCCGGGCCGGCAGCTGACCACGTCCACGCTGCTGATGTCGACCGCGTCGGGGACGACCACGGTCAGGACCGGCCGGACGGCCTCGCCGGGGCCGGCGTTGCGGACGTCGACCCGGTAGGTGATCGGCCGGCCAGGCTGGGCGGTCGAAGGGCTGGCCGACACGCGTACCGACAGGTTCGCCGGCTCCGGCGCCGCCGCCCGCGCGGGTATCGAACCGCTCACCACTGCCGCAGCCACCGCACCGGCGACCATCTTCACCGCAACGCGCACTCCGCCCCCTTCACCGGCCCCCCATTCTGCCCTGGTGACCTGCGAGAACCCCCCGACCGACACGCGCACCCCGCCCGCGCGCAGGACCCGGGACACCGCACCACGACAGCCGCTGCCACGCATGGGTCGCGGTGCGGCACCCAAGCCGTGCCGTGCCCACGGGTCCGAGGGGTGACGGGAACCCAAGGGATCGAGGGGCCGAGGGAGCTGAGGAAGCCAGGGGGCCGAGGGATCGAGGGGAAGGCCGACCGGACCGCTGCGGGGAGGGTCGGTGGGGCCGATCGGGTGTGAGGAAGACGAACGGCCACCGGGATGTCCCGGTGGCCGTGATCGTGGCGTGTCGTGGTGGGTCAGATGAGACCCAGCTCGCGCACCGCGTCGCGCTCCTCGACGAGCTCGGCGACGGAGGCGTCGATGCGCTCGCGGGAGAACGCGTCGATGTCCAGCCCCTGGATGATCTCCCAGCGACCGCCCACCGAGCGGACGGGGAACGACGAGATGAGCCCCTCCGGCACCCCGTACGAGCCGTCCGACGGGATCGCGGCGGAGGTCCACTCGGTGCCGTTGACCCAGTCGTAGACGTGGTCGATGGCGGCGTTGGCCGCGGAGGCGGCGGAGGAGGCGCCACGGGCGTCGATGATGGCCGCGCCGCGCTTGGCGACGGTCGGGATGAAGGTCTCGCGCAGCCACTCGGAGTCGACCTGCTCGGCGGCGATCTTCCCGCCGACCTCGGCGTGGAACAGGTCGGGGTACTGCGTCGCGGAGTGGTTGCCCCAGATGGTCATCTTCTGGATGTCGGTGACCGGCACCTGCAGCTTGGCGGCCAGCTGCGACAGCGCGCGGTTGTGGTCGAGGCGGGTCATCGCGGTGAAGCGCTCGGCGGGCACGTCGGGCGCGTTCTGCTGGGCGATGAGCGCGTTGGTGTTGGCCGGGTTGCCGACCACCAGGACCCTGATGTCGTCGGCGGCGTGGTCGTTGATCGCCTTGCCCTGCGGGCCGAAGATGCCGCCGTTGGCGCCGAGCAGGTCGCCGCGCTCCATGCCGGCCTTGCGCGGCATGGCGCCGACCAGCAGGGCGACGTTGGCGCCGTTGAAGGCGACGTTGGGGTCGTCGGTGATCTCGATGCCGGACAGCAGCGGGAAGGCGCAGTCGTCGAGCTCCATGGCGGTGCCCTCGGCCGCCTTCACCGCCTGGGGGATCTCCAGCAGGCTCAGCTTGACCGGGACGTCGGCGCCCAGCAGCTGACCCGAGGCGATGCGGAACAGCAGGGCATAACCGATCTGTCCGGCGGCTCCGGTGACGGTTACCTTGACGGGCGCGGCCATGGCCTTCCCCTAACTCAGAAGAATCTAATCGTGACTTCTGGATGCTACTCGCTCGTCATCCGCAGGACTCCATCACGGGTACCTTCAGATCGGCCTTGAACTCCACGTGGGGGAAATGGGTGGCCACGAGCTGCCCGATGGTGTTCCGCGCGATCATGTCGGAGATGGCGCCCTTGATCGCCTCACAGGTGCGCGCGTCGCCCTTCTTGATGCCCACGGCGTAGCGCTCGTCGCTCAGCGTGGCGCCGAGGATCCGGTAGCGGGCGTTCTCCCGGTTGGCGAACCCGGCGAGAATGAGGTCGTCACCGGCCACCGCGTCGACCTGGCCCGCGGCCAGCATCCTGATGCAGTCGGCGTAGTTGCCGGCGCTGACGGTCACCATGTCGACCATCTTCTGCACCTTGCGCACGGCCGAGCTGCGCTGGTCGCACAGCTTCTTGCCCTTGAGGTCGGCCGGCTTGGCGATCTCCCTGTCCCCGTCGCGCACCAGCAGTGCCTGGTGGGCCATGATGTACGGCCCGGCGAACTCCACGTCGCTGTCGTCGATCGAGTAGGTGGCCACGACGATGTCGACGTCGCCGTCGGCCAGGGCCTCGGCCCGCCTCGGCGCGGGAACGGCGACGAAGGTGATGCCGCTCTCCGCGACGCGCAGCTCCTTGGCGATGTGCTTGGCGACGTCGACGTCGAAGCCGGAGAACCCGCCGTCGCGGTCGCGGTAGCCGACGCCGGGCACGTCGGCCCTGACCCCGATGGTGAGCTTTCCCGTGGCCGCCGCCCGGTCGACGACCGACTCGCCCCCCGGTGTGGGCTGCGGGGACCGGTCGCTGACCAGCGCCAGCGGCCAGCCGTACTGGAGCGCGGCGAAGGCGAGCGCGGCGACCAGCAGCACGGCCGCCAGCAGCGCCACCCATGGGGTCAGGGACCTGCGCCGCTTCGCCGGCGGCACCGGGGCGGGCCCGCCGTACGGGGCGGGCTGGTCGGTCGGCGAGGGCGGCCCGTGCCCGGGCGGCTGGGTCGGCGGCCGGCCGCCGGGAAGCGCGGGGAAGGCGGTGACGGGCAGGCTCGCGGACACCGTCGAAGGGCCGGACGCCGAAGCGCCGTGGGCGGTCACGGGACCGGGGGAACTCCCGGAGCCCTGGGAACTCACCGAGCCGTGGGAAGCCGAAGAGCCAGGGGAAGCGGCAGAACCCTGGGAGGCCCCGGAACCGTGGGAGGTCGGGGAGCCGTGGGAGGCCGCCGAACCATGGGAGGGCACGGGGCCGTGGGGAGCCGCGGAACCCCGGGAACCCACCGAACTGTGGGAAGCGGCTGAGCCGTGGGAAGCCGCGGCGCCTCCGGAGGCGGTGGTGCCGGCGGGGGCGGCGTGCGTGGCCGGGGAGAGCCGCGCCATCGGCGTCGTGTCGTCGCTGGCGATCTTGACGCCCTGGCTGAGCACCGCCGTGGACGCGCCCGCCGTACGCGGGGGATGCCCGAGCAGGCGCAGCAGGATCTCGTCGGCGGAGGGCCGCTCCCGCGGGTCCTTGGTCAGCGCCGCGGCGGCCACCCCGCGCAACGGCTCGGGCAGCATGGAGACGTCGACGACGTGGTTGAGGATGCGGTTGAGCACGACCGCGATGGAGTTGCCCTCGAAGACGGTCACGCCGGTCGCCGCGTAGGCGATGGTGGCGCCCCAGGCGAACACGTCGGTGTAGGGCCCGATGTCGTCGCCGGCGATCTGCTCGGGCGCCATGTACGCGGGGGTGCCGATCGCCCGGCTGGTGATCGTTCCGGTCGAGTCGATGATGCGCGCGATGCCGAAGTCGACCACTCTCGGCCCGTCGGCCGCGATGAGCACGTTGTCGGGCTTGAAGTCGCGGTGGATGATCGACGCCTGGTGGATGGCGGTCAGCGCGGTCGCGGTGCCGATCGCCAGCCGTTCCAGCGCCTGACCGGTCAGCGGCCCGTCGTCCTCCACGATGTCCCTGAGGGAGCGCCCGTCGATGTACTCGCTGGCGATGTAGGGCGTGTTGCCCTCGAGGTCGGCCTCGATCACCCGCGCCGTGCAGAAGGAGGCCACGCGCTGGGCGGCCTTGAGCTCCCTGGCGAAGCGCGACCTGGCGATCGTGTCGCCGCTGAACTTCACGTGCAGCAGCTTGATCGCCGCGCGCTCGCCATGGTTGTCGGCCCCCAGGTAGACGATCCCCTGACCGCCTTCCCCGATCCGCCCGGACAGCGTGAACGAGCCCAGGTGGCTGGGGTCGCCCGCCATCAACGGCGCGATCTGCGGCATTCGTCTTCCCCACGTTGGCTTCGGCCTGACGACGCAAACTTTACGACGCCAAGGAACCTCCCAGGGAACCGTTAACCGTTCGTGACGTCACAGTTGGTGCCCGGGGGACGGTCTCGCGACACCGCCTGACCCGCGCGGTCAGCGGAGGTGTCAGCGGTCGCAGGACCGTTCCTGAGTCTCTCGTCACCACGTCCACAGAATGACATTCTGGCTCTCATGTACGACATCGTGCTGCTCGGCGCGACCGGATTCACCGGCGCCCTCACTGCGGACCACCTCTCCAGGGCTGTCCCTCCGGGATGCCGGTGGGCGCTGGCCGGGCGCGACCGGGCGAAGCTGGAGGCGCTGGGCCTGGACGTCCCCCTCCTGCACGCCGACGTCACCGACACCGCCTCCCTGGACGCGCTCGCCGCCGGGGCTCGCGTGGTCGCCACCACCGTCGGCCCCTATCTGCGGTACGGCGAGCCGCTGGTCGCCGCGTGCGCGCGGGCGGGCACCCATTACGTCGACCTCACCGGAGAGCCGGAGTTCGTCGACAGGATGTACGTCCGTCACGACGGCCTGGCCCGCGAGACGGGAGCGAAGATCGTGCACGCGTGCGGCTTCGACTCCATCCCCTACGACCTCGGCGTCCTCTTCACGGTGGGCCTGCTGCCGCCGGACGTGCCGATCAGGGTCAGCGGGTTCCTGCGGGGCGACGGCAGGCCCTCGGGCGGCACCCTGCACTCGGCGGTGACCGCGATGTCGAGGCCACGGCGGATGGCCGAGGCCGCGGCGCGGCGCCGTGCCGTCGAGCCGCGGCCGAAGGGCCGCAGGGTGAGCGCGCTGCCGGGCGGCGTGCGCTACGTCGGCGGCTGGGCGCTGCCCATGCCCACGATCGACCACCAGATCGTCGGCCGCTCCGCCCGCGCCCTCGACCGCTACGGTCCCGACTTCGCCTACCGCCAGTACTTCGCCGTCCGGCACCTGCCCTCGGCGCTGGCGGTGGCGGCGGGGGCCGGGGCGATGGCGGCACTCGCGCAGCTCCCGGCGGGCCGCGACTGGCTGCTCAGGAAGATCGCCGCTGGTGACGGGCCTTCGGCGGAGCGGCGGGCGCGCAGCTGGTTCAGGCTCACCCTGCTCGGCGAGGGCGGGGGCGAGCGCGTCGTCACCGAGGTCTCGGGCGGCGACCCCGGCTACTCGGAGACCGCGAAGATGCTGGCCGAGTCGGCGCTGTGCCTGGCCTTCGACGACGTGCCCGAGGTGGCGGGCCAGCTCACCACCGCCGTCGCCATGGGGCGGCCGCTCATCGACCGTCTGCGCGCCGCGGGGATCGGCTTCACGATCCTGGAGGGTTGAACCCAGGACCGCGTCGCGCACGTCCTATGCATGTGCTGAACGTACGAATGTGGCTCACCGCGGGTGTCCTGGCGACGACGGCGGCGTGCGGCGCCTCTGAGGCCGCGCCCGGTGGCCTGGAGTGGAAGCACGGGGCGGTGCCCGTGGCGGTTCGCTACGCCGTACCGGACGAGTGTCCCGAGACCGACGGCCCGCCCGAGTGCAGGTCGTGGTGGATCCACGCGTTCAGCGGCAAGAAGGAGACGCTCGTCACCGACTACGACGAGACGCGCGACGCCGACGGCGGCTACGCCTACCGGATCAGGGTGACCGACGCGGCGGTGTGGGTGCCGACCAAGGGCGGCGCGTCGGTCATGCCGGGGTTCCGGCTGAGCGCGGACGGGCACCGGCTCGCCTACTTCAGCGTGGCGCGGCAGCGGTTCGTGGCGCACGACCTGCCCAGCGGCGCGGTGCGCGAACTGTCGCCGGAGATCGACACGGCCAACCTGCGCTCCGACGCCATCGCGGTCTCGGCCGACGGCACGGCGTTCGCGGTGAGCGACGGCGAGCAGGTGCTCGTCACGGAGTTCGACAGCGGCAAGGTCACGACCCTGCCGCTGGTCGACGGCGTGATCGGGATCACTCCTGACACCGTCTTCGCCAGCAAGGACGACACCGTGGTCGGTGTCGTCCGCTCCAGCGGGGCGCGGATGAGCACCGTCGAGGTCCCCTCGACGGCACGGCTGTCTCCCGACGGGCGCTGGCTCGCGCTGGTCGGCGACGAGCCCGCCGACACGATCGAGCTGGTCGCCCCTGCGACGGGCAGGCGGCGGGAGCCGTTGCGGCCGAACCCGCTGCGCGAGCCGACCGTCTCGTCCGCCGAGACCTGGCTGAGCCGCGACAAGCTGCTGATCAGGACGTTCACGGCCGACACCCAGGAGTTCGTCGGCTTCTTCTCCCTCGACCTCACCACCGGACGGACCGCGAGGGTCAAGCGGCTGCCGCTCGCCCCCGAGGCCGTCGCGTTCGGCGCCGTCTCCTAGAACGGCGCCCTTCGAGTGCCGTCTCCTGGAACGACGGCCTTCCAGTGCTGCCGTCTCTGGAACAGCGGCCCTCTAGTACGGCAGCGCGCGCTGCGCGAAGGCCTTGCGCAGGAACGGCGCCTTGAACTTCGGGAAGGCCACCGTCTGCGGGTCGCCGTCCGAGGTGTAGCGCTGGTCGGGGTTGGACTTCAGCCAGTCGAGCCACGCGGTGGAGCAGAACTGCGAGCAGTCGCCCTTCTTGTCCATGGCCCTGATGCGCGGGATGCCGAGCGGGTCGAAGTTCTTGTTGAACGGCGCCGCCGCCGGCGTGTACCCGGCCAGGAACACGCCCGCGTGCTTGTAGGAGGTCGGCCCGCTCTTGCCCGTCGCCGCCCACTCCTTCTTGCGCGGCTGGTTCCCGTACGGCAGCGCCAGCGTGATCGGCGCCGCCCCCTCCAGGTCGGTGACCAGGCGCTGGCCGGCGGCGATCTCACCCATGACCTGCTTCTGCGACTTGCCCAGGAGGTTGAGGTGGTCGCGGGTGTGGTTGCCGATGTCGAAGCCGTTCTGCTTCAGCCACAGCAGCATCTGCGACTTCTCCTCCGGCGTGGTCTTGCCGAACATGTCGCGCGTCACGAAGAAGGTGGCGACGGGGCGGAAGCCGGGGTTGTTCCTGGCGACGTCCTGCAGGATGGCGACGGCGGTGTCCGGCTTCACCTGGCCGAGCTCGTCCATGGCGAGCTGCGAGGGCGAGGAGTCGTCGAAGGTGAGGACGACGGGGTGCCGGCCCGCCGGGATGTCGATCCTGCCGGTGACGAGTTCGGCGGCGGTGATCGGCACGTAGCCGTCCTTGGCCAGACGCTCGAGGTCGGCGCGGAACTGCTGGGGGGTGCGGTCGTCGTGGGTGGCCGGCTTCTCGATGACCCGATGGAACATGATCACTGGGATCTGCCCCAGCTCGTTGGCCCTGACCTTGGCGGCGGCCGCCGCCTTGGCGGCCTTGGCGGCCTGCGCCTGCCGCTGCAGGGCGGCCTGGTCGAGCTGCGGCTTGGCGAGGTTAGCCCCTGTGTTCGCACCGCCGCAGCCCGCGGTCAACACGCCTATCACTATCAGCCCTGCACCCAGCATCCGCATGGGAACCCCCCGGTAGATCGACTACAGGGTGCTCTTACCCACTCACGGTATGTGAATGGACCGGGTGTAGGTATGGAATCGGCCAGGAGAGCCTTCGCGTGCGGCCACGTGTCGCCCTCCCGCCATGTCCGTGTGGGAGGAACGCGAAAGGGCCGCCCACCGGGCGGCCCTCAGGCAGGGTGAGGCGGAGGAAGAAGGTCAGGCCATCTTCTTCTTGAGGTTCTCGTCCAGCGCCGCCAGGAAGTCCTGGGTGGTCAGCCACTTGGCGTCGCCGCCGACCAGCAGCGCGAGGTCCTTGGTCATCTGGCCGCTCTCGACGGTCTCGATGCAGACCTGCTCGAGCTTCTCGGCGAAGCCGATCACCTCGGGGGTGTTGTCGAGCTTGCCGCGGTGCTGCAGGCCACGCGTCCACGCGAAGATCGAGGCGATCGGGTTCGTGGAGGTCGGGTTGCCCTTCTGGTGCTCGCGGTAGTGACGGGTCACCGTGCCGTGCGCCGCCTCGGCCTCGACGGTCCGGCCGTCGGGGGTCATGAGGACGGAGGTCATCAGGCCGAGCGAGCCGAAGCCCTGCGCGACGGTGTCGGACTGGACGTCGCCGTCGTAGTTCTTGGCCGCCCAGACGTAGCCGCCCTCCCACTTCAGGGCCGCGGCCACCATGTCGTCGATGAGGCGGTGCTCGTAGGTGAGCCCGGCCTTCTCGAAGTCGGCCTTGAACTCGGCCTCGTACACCTCGGCGAAAATGTCCTTGAAGCGGCCGTCGTAGGCCTTCAGGATCGTGTTCTTCGTGGAGAGGTAGACCGGGTAGTTGCGGGCCAGGCCGTAGCGCATGGAGGCGCGGGCGAAGTCGCGGATCGACTCGTCCAGGTTGTACATGGCCAGCGCCACGCCGCTGCCGGGGAAGTCGTACACGTCGAGCTCGATCGGCTCGGTGCCGTCCTTCGGGGTGAAGGTCAGGGTCAGCGTGCCCTCGCCGGGAATCTTCAGGTCCGTGGCGCGGTACTGGTCGCCGAAGGCGTGACGGCCGACCACGATCGGCTTGGTCCAGCCCGGCACCAGGCGCGGCACGTTGGACATGATGATCGGCTCGCGGAAGATGACGCCGCCGAGGATGTTACGGATGGTCCCGTTCGGGGACTTCCACATCTTCTTGAGGCCGAACTCCTCGACCCGGGCCTCGTCGGGGGTGATGGTGGCGCACTTGACGCCCACGCCGTACTTGTTGATGGCGTTGGCGGCGTCGATGGTGACCTGGTCGTCGGTGGCGTCGCGGTGCTCGATGCCGAGGTCGTAGTACTTCAGGTCGACGTCGAGGTAGGGAAGGATCAGCTGGTCCTTGATGAACTGCCAGATGATCCGGGTCATCTCGTCGCCGTCAAGCTCGACGACGGGGCCCTCTACCTTGATCTTGGGCATGCGTATGGTTCCCCTTCGTGACAAATGATGATTGAGGTTATCGGAGGCGGCGTCACCGGCCGAAAAGGGCCAGAAGCTGCGCCTTCAGGTCGGGGTACTCCAGGAACAGCGCGGTGACCACCAGCGCGGCTCCGAGCACCACCATGGTGGAGACATCGGCGTTCTTCGCTCGTACGGCAAGCGCCCCGCCGTAGCCGGCGAAACGGACGGCGGCGGCGACCAGGATCACGGCGCCGAGCGCGAAGCCGCCCCATTCGGCGTCCACCAGGAAGATCGCGAGCACGCCGAGAGCCGCACCCGCCAGAATCGGCGGGTACGGTCCCCATCTCTCGTCGCTCGGGCGCCCGTCGAGGCGGGCGCCCTCGCTCTCTTCTGCCTGGCTCATCGCTCGTGCCTATGGTCGCATCCGCGGAGGGCCGTGCCGACCCCGACGCCCGGATTCGGGCCCAAGACCCGGCTCATCGCTCGTGTCCATGGTCGCATTCGCGCGGGCCTGCGTTGGCATCGACGGCCTCGCTCTCTCCGGCCCGGCTCATCGCTCGTCGATGGGCTTCCACTTCTGGTCACGCTCACCGATGTACTCACTGTCTGGCCTGATCAGCCGGTTGTCGGCGTGCTGCTCGATGACGTGCGCCGTCCAGCCGGACATGCGGCTGACCGAGAAGACCGGGGTGAACAGATCGGTGGGGATGCCCAGGTAGTGGTAGACCGTGGCGGCGTAGAAGTCGACGTTGGGATACAGGCCCTTGGACTCGAAGACGACCTCCTCCATCTCCTTCGACATCCGGTAGTAGGTGTCGTCGCCCGACGCGGTGGCCAGTTCCTCCGACATCCTGCGCAGGTGCGTCGCGCGCGGGTCCTCGGTCTTGTAGACGCGGTGCCCGAAGCCCATGATCTTCTCGTGCGCGGCCAGCTTGTCGCGTACCGACTGCGCCACCTGTGACGGGTCCAGCGACTCCAGCGTCTTCATGACCTGCTCGTTCGCGCCGCCGTGCAGCGGGCCCTTCAGCGTGCCGATGGCGGCGACGATGGCCGAGTGCATGTCGGACAGCGTCGCGGCGCACACGCGGGCGGCGAACGTGGAGGCGTTCATCGTGTGGTCGGCGTGCAGGACCAGGCAGGTGTCGAAGATCTCGACCTCGCGCGGGCTCGGCGTGCGGCCGGTGACCTGGAGGAGGAAGTTGCCCGCGATGCTGAGGGAGTCGTCGGGTTCGGGCAGGTCCTTGCCGGTGCGGGCGGCGTGGTAGTACGCGACGAGCACCGGCTGCTGGGCCGTCAGACGGGCGGCCTTGCGCAGGTTGGCGTCGGCGGCGATGGAGTCCTTGTCGGGATCGTCGGCGCCGGACAGGGAGACCAGCGAGCGCAGCGCCTCCATCGGCTTCTGCTTCTCCGCGATCTCGGCGATGTTGGCCGACACCAGCGCGCCCAGCTCGCGTCCCCTGACGAGCTCGTCGCCGTACGCGCCCAGTTCCTGACGTGTGGGCAGCTTGCCGCGCTGCAGCAGGTGGGCGGTTTCTTCGAACGTCGCGTGGCCGGCCAGGTCATGGATGTCGTATCCACGGTAGAAGAGGCGACCGGCCTTCCCGTCGATGTCACTCAGCGCTGTGGACGCGGCGACGACATCGGCCAGGCCTTTTGTGGGCTTGTCCGCCATGTGTGTTTCCTCCGCTTATCTCCGCCGAAAGTCTACCCGTGAGCAGGCAAAACCGGCCGCAGAGGTCCAGACCAATTTCACGCCGGATTCTCCTTATGGCAAAGGCGATTCCCCATCCCTTCGTTTGGGTAAGCCGGAGCTGTAGTAACAGTAACGGCGGGCTACCTGGGGAGGAACTGCCGTGGAGGGGCCCTTCATACGCATCGAGGACACCGGCGAGGTCGTCCCGTTGCGTCCCGAGATCACGACAGTGGGAAGGGGCCGGGGCGTCGACATCCGGCTGACCGACCCGAGCGTGTCTCGGCTCCACGCTGAGTTCGTTCGGCGCGGACCCTACCTGTATGTCGTTGACCTGGGCCTGTCCCGCAACGGCACGCGGGTGAACGGGAGGCCGATCGCCCGGAGGGTCCTTGACGACGGCGACGTCGTCTCCTTCGGCGCGGCGCGCGGACGCATCGGTGGCGTGCCGCGCGAGGACTTCACGCCCGAGGTCGAGCTCCGCAGGGCCGCCGCGCCCGAGCTCACCAGGCGCGAGGTCGACGTGCTCACATCGCTGTGCAGGCCCGCCCTGTCGGACGAGGCGTTCGTCGCCCCGGCCACGGCGCGCGAGATCGCCGACGATCTCGTGGTGACCGAGGCGGCGGTCAAGCAGCACCTGCTCAGGCTCTATCAGAAGTTCCGGATCCCCGAGGGCACCAACAGGCGCACCAGGCTGGCCAACGAGGTGGTGGCGCTCGGCCTGGTCAGGCCGACGCCGGTGGTGCCGCCACAACGCACCGGAACGTCCCAGGAGAGCCAGCCGGCCGGCCGCCGCGCCAGTTAACCGACCCGCAGGGCGACCGGTGCTTCGGCGAGGGGTTCCGGCAGCCTGAGAGGTCCGGATCCCGGGGTGATCGTGCCGAGTATGCGCGGGCCTGCCGCGCCCGTGCATGCCGGCACGGTGGCGGGCAGGCCGTGCGCGGTCAGCCAGCCGAACAGCGAGAAGGCGATCGCCTCTTTCGCGTCGGAGGGGATGCCGAGCTCGTCGCTCGGGACGAGCCGGGCAGGCGTGAGCGCGGCGAGCATCCCCATGAGCGTCGGGTTGCGCGTGCCGCCGCCGGAGACGATCACGGTGTCGAGCCGGTGCCTGCCGATCTCGTCGGCGACCGTCCTGGCCGTCAGCGCGGTCAGCGTCGCCACGAGGTCGG
Organism: Nonomuraea sp. NPDC003727; assembly: GCF_053586935.1. Lineage (NCBI taxonomy): Bacteria > Bacillati > Actinomycetota > Actinomycetes > Streptosporangiales > Streptosporangiaceae > Nonomuraea > Nonomuraea sp. NPDC003727. Next base: position 198,877 of record NZ_JBSFNE010000005.1, on the reverse strand, counting down.
CCTGCGGCAGGTCCGAGGTGACGTAGCCGGGCGTGAACAGCTCCTTGCCGGTCGTCTTGGGCGGGTCCAGCCGGTAGTACGGCTCGTCCAGCAGCTCGGCCAGCAGCTTCTCGTCGACCGTGCCCGCCGCCCCGAGCGCCCCGTCCCTGTCGTACGGCGGCGCGGCCGCGTCGATGAGCGCGCAGGCGGGTCCGGTGTCGTAGGCGTACTCGGCGGTCGTGAGGTTGGCGATGCCGCCCAGGTTGAGCGCCCCCGCCCGGCCGGGCAGCCCGCTGATGAGCAGCCGGTCGAGGTAGGAGACCAGGGGCGCGCCCTGCCCTCCGGCCGCCACGTCGCGCACGCGCAGGTCGGAGACGACGGGCAGGCCGGTGCGCTCGGCGATCCACGCCGGCTGGCCGAGCTGGAGCGTGCCGTGCACCAGGCCGTCGGACACCCAGTGGTAGAGCGTCTGGCCGTGGGAGCAGACCAGGTCGGCCTCGCCCGCGGCGAGCGCGGCGTCGGCGAAGGCCTGTCCGATGAGCGTGTCGAGCGCGCACACCTCGGCCATCGTGACGGGAGAGGGCGGCAGGGCGGCCAGGAGGCGGGCTCTCAGCTCGGCAGGATAGGGACGTTCACCGGTGTGGGTGATCACGCCGGTGAGGACGTCGCCCTCCATCGACCAGTCGACGATCGCGCTGTCGATCCCGTCGTGGGAGGTGCCGGACATCAAGCCGAGAACCCGCATGTCTCCTACCAGACTTTTCGGCCGCGGCTGGGCCGGCTGGTCCTGCTGACCCGGTCGACGGCCATGACGTAGTAGTGGTCGCCGTTCTTGCCCTCGGCGTCCACCCAGCGTACGAGCCGGTCGCCGGGGACGACCGCCACCAGGTTGCGGGCGTCGTCGAAGGTGTCGATCTCCTCGGCCGCCCGGAAGATCGCGAACTGGAACGGCTCCTGACCGCCGGTCGCGACGATGTTCAGCTCGACGCCGCCGGACACCTTGCGCACGTGGGCGAGGACGGGACGCTTCGGCTTCTCGCCGTCGGCGAGCCTGGGCAGCAGCGGCGGCAGCGCGGGCCGCTGGTAGTGGTCGCGGACCGCCGTGGTGACCGAGCCGATCCGGTCGACGCGCAGGTCGTTGGCGTTGTACCAGATGTCGCCGCCGACCTGCGGGTGCGCCCGGTTGAGCGTCAGGTGCTTCGACAGCTCGGCGGGGTCCTGCCACTGCGGAACCTGGGCGGGGTCGCCGGCCTTGTAGGCGGCCTGGCCGATCCACAGCATGGTGCCCGTGCCGTTCGCCACGTCGGACCACCACGGCACCAGCTTGCTGTAGTCGGCGGGCGGCTGGCCGATGTACCAGTAGAGCTGGGGCGCGATGTAGTCGAGCCATCCCTTCTTGACCCAGCCACGCGTGTCGGCGTGCAGGTTGTCGTAGGACTGGCCGCCGTTGGTGTCGGAGCCGAGGGGGTCGGTGCCCTTGTTGCGCCAGATGCCCGACGGGCTGATGCCCCAGGCCACCTCCGGCTTGGCCTCCCGGACCCGCTGCTGCATCTCCGAGACCATCAGGTCCACGTTGTGGCGCCGCCACGAGGCCAGGTCGGGGAAGCCCGCGCCGTGCGTGGCGAAGGTGTCGGCGTCGTTGAAGGCCGTGGTGTTGGTCGGGTAGAAGTAGTCGTCGAAGTGCAGGCCGTCGATGTCGTAGCGGACCAGCGCGTCGAGCATCGCGTCCTGGCAGAACTTCCGCACTTCCGGGATGCCCGGGTTGTAGTAGAGCTTGCCGCCGAAGGGCAGGATCCACTCGGGGTGGACCCGTCCGGGGTGCGAGGGGTGCAGCTTGGTCGGGTCGGCCTGCATCGAGACGCGGTAGGGGTTGAACCACGCGTGGAAGGTCAGGCCGCGCTTGTGGGTCTCCTCGACGGCGAAGCCCAGCGGGTCGTAGCCGGGGTCCTGTCCCTGCACGCCGGTCAGCCAGTGCGACCACGGCTCGAACTGCGACGGCCAGAAGGCGTCGGCGGTCGGCCTGATCTGCACGAAGACCGAGTTGAGCCGGCGTTCGACCGCCAGGTCGAGCCAGGCGATGAACTCGGCCTTCTGCTCGTCCGCGGTCAGCCCCTGCTTCGACGGCCAGTTGATGTTGACGACGGAAGCGATCCACATGCCGCGCATCTGGCGCAGCGGAGGCACGTAGTCGGGCTCGGCGAAGGCGGGGAGCGGCACGACGGAAGCGGCTGCCGCGAGGGCCAGACCCTTCAGAACGGTCCTTCTAGTGGGCATGGGGGGTGCCTCTCGGGGGAGGTGGTTGTGTTCCAGGGCGACGATGGCAGAAAATTACCTTCAGATCAACAATTGTGAAAGAAAATGCCGCGCGGGCCGGTCACCCGGTCACGACGCGAACCGAGGAGGTTCTGTGCCCGCTGACCTGCACCGACTCGCCCTGGCGGTCCTCCAGCCCGGGTTCGAGGGCGTCACCGCCCCCGACTGGCTGCGGAAGGCGCTGGGCGAGGGGCTCGGCGGCGCCGTGCTCTTCGCGCGCAACGTCTCGCCCGCCACGGCGGACCTGGTCGCCGCCCTCCGCGCGGAGAACCCCGGCGTGGTCGTCGCCATCGACGAGGAGGGCGGCGTCGTCACCCGCCTCGAGACCGGCGAGGGCAGCTCCTTCCCCGGCAACCGGGCGCTCGGCGTGGTCGACGACGAGGAGCTGACCGAGCGGGTGGGCCGCCAGATCGGGCGGATGCTCGCCGAACTGGACATCACCCTCGACTACGCCCCCTCCGTCGACGTCAACGCCAACCCGGCCAACCCGGTGATCGGGGTCCGCTCGTTCGGGCCGACCGCCGACCTGGTCGCGCGCCACTCCGCCGCCTACGTCAGGGGCGTGCAGGGAGCGGGTGTGGCCGCCTGCGCCAAGCACTTCCCCGGCCACGGCGACACCGTCACCGACTCCCACCTGGCGCTGCCGACCGTCCACGCCTCCCTCGCCGAGCTGCGCGACCGCGACCTGCCGCCGTTCAGGGCGGCCATCGAGGCGGGCGTGCGGTCCATCATGTGCGGGCACCTGCTGGTCCCCGCACTCGATCCCGCGATGCCCGCCACGCTGAGCCGTACGATCCTGACCGGGTTGCTCAGGGAGGAGCTCGGCTTCGACGGGATGCTGGTCACCGACGCGATCGAGATGAAGGCGGTCGCGGCGATGTACTCGCCGGGCGAGATCGCGGTCCGGGCGCTCAGGGCGGGCGCGGACGCGATCTGCGCTGGCCTGGTCACCGCCGAGGGTCTGGCCGAGATCCGCGACGCCATCGTGGCCGCCGTGCGCGACGGGTCGCTCCCCGAGGAGCGCCTGGCCGAGGCGGCGGGGCGGGTGCGGGCCCTGTCCGACTGGTACGGCAGGCAGCCGCGCGACGCCGCGCCCGACGCCGAGGCCGGCATGGAGGCGGCGGTCAGGGCGCTCACCGTCACGGGCTCGGCCCGGCTGACCACCGCTCCGCTGGTCGTCGAGGTCAACACCCGCCACAACCAGGCCGTCGACCCGAACACCCCGACAGGCCTGGCCGCGGCGCTCGGCGAGGTGCTGCCGGGGACCGAACGGACCTCCTCCCCCGAGCTCTCCTCGGTGCCCGGCGAGCGGCCGGTGGTGCTGGTCGTCCACGACGCGGCCCGGCACGCGTGGGTGCGGGACACGGTGGCGCAGGCCGTACGGCAGCGCCCCGATGTGATCGTCGTCGAGACGGGCATCCCCGCCGAGCCCGCGGGCGCGGCCCACATCGCCACGCACGGCATCTCCAAGGTCTCGGCGAAGGCGGTGGCACGATGGCTGACCAGATGAACGAGCCGGTCAACCCGGTCTCGGCGGTGCGGGCGGTGCTGCCTTCGCTCACGCCCGCGGCGCAGGCCATCGCCAGGATCATCCTGGACGATCCCGGCCTGGTGGTGCGCAGCACGATCACCGAGTTCAGCGCGGTGTCGGGCACCAGCGAGGCGACCATCGTGCGGACGGCGCGCGCCCTCGGCTACTCCGGCTACTCCCAACTCCGCTTCGCGCTGGCGGGCGCCGTCGCGCGGGACACCCCCGAGCGGCTGGTGCCTGGCGACCTCGGACCCGACGACCCGCTCACCGACGTGATCGCCAAGGTGACCAGGGCGGAGGTGGACGCGCTGTCGGACACCGCGGAACAGCTCGTGCCCGACCAGCTCGGCGAGGTCGTCGCGGCCATCGCCGCCGCCCGCAGGATCAACGTCTACGGCGTGGGCGCCTCCGGCCTGGTGGCGGCCGACCTCGCGCACAAGCTGATGCGCATCGGCCTGTCGAGCCATCCGTTCAACGACGCCCACCTCGCCCTGACCAGCGCCGCGCTGTTGCACGAGGGCGACGTCGTGGTGGCGGTGAGCTGCTCGGGCGAGACGACGGACGTGATCGCGCCGACCAGGACGGCGAAGGAGGCGGGCGCGCTCGCCATCGCCATCACCAACAACCCGCGTTCCTCGCTGGCCCAGACCGCCGACCACGTGCTGGTGTCCGCAGGGCGGGAGACGGCCTTCCGGCCCGGGGCGCTGGCCAGCAGGATCAGCCAGCTCCTGATCGTCGACTGCATCTTCGTCGGGCTGGCGCAGCGCACGTTCGACAGCTCCGAGACGGCGCTGCGCGCCACCAGGGAGGCGTTGGAGATCTTCAGAACGCGATGAGGGGTGCCGATGAAGGAAATTTTCACATATAGTCGTGGATAGCTAGCTTTTCTCCATCCTGCGGGGGGACCATGACGCGCGGCATCTCCGATCTCGTCACCGAGCAGCGGCTGCCCGGACTCGACGACCTCGATGTGCTGCCCACGATCGAGCTGGTCAGGCGCATGAACGAGCAGGATGCCCTGGTCCCCGCCGCCGTCGCGGGCCAGTCCGAGCAGATCGCCGCCGCCGTCGACGCCGTCTCCGCGCGCCTGCGCGACGGCGGCAGGCTCATCTACCTCGGAGCCGGTACGGCCGGGCGCATCGGCATGCTCGACGCCAGCGAGTGCGGCCCCACCTTCGGCACCAGCCCGTCGGAGGTGTTCGCGCTCATCGCGGGCGGGCCCTCGGCCTTCACGGTCGCCGTCGAAGGCGCGGAGGACTCGGCCGCGCTGGCCGTCGCCGACCTCACAGAGGTGGAGGTGTCCGCCGCCGACGCGGTGGTGGGCATCTCGGCCAGCGGGCGCACGCCGTACGCGGTGGGAGGTGTACGGCACGCCCGCGCCGTCGGCGCGCTGACCGTCGGGGTCGCGTGCAACGCGGGCTCGGCGCTCGGCGCGGCGGCGGAGATCGCCATCGAGGTGGTGGTGGGCCCCGAGTTCCTGACGGGGTCCACCAGGCTCAAGGCCGGAACGGCACAGAAGCTGGTCTGCAACACCATCACGACGCTGTCCATGGTGCGGCTCGGGCGCACGCACGGGAACCTGATGACGCACCTGGTGGCCTCGAACGAGAAGCTGTGGGTCCGCGCGCGCGACATGGTCTCGACCATCACCGGCCTGCCGGACGCCGAGGTCGCGCCGGCTCTCCGCGCGGCGGACGGCTCGGTCCCCGCCGCGGTCATCATGCTCCTCACGGGCGCCGACCCGGCCGAGGCCCGCGCCGCCCTCGACCGCACCTCCGGCAACCTCCGCGAAGCCCTCCGTTCCTTCGCCTGACCGACCCCGGGCGAGGACACCGCGTGACCGGACGAGCGACCCTCGTCCGGTCGGCGGACCGCATGGAGAGGGACCGTGTGACGGGGAGAGCGATCCTCCTCCCCGTCACACCCACTCCGTCAGGCGAGCGAGCGCTCCGCCGCCTCGACCACGTTGGCCAGCAGCAGCGCCCGCGTCATCGGCCCCACACCACCGGGGTTGGGGGTGAGGAAGCCGGCCACCTCCGCCACGTCAGGAGCCACGTCACCGGCGATCTTGCCGTCGACCCGCGACACGCCCACGTCGAGCACCGCCGCGCCCGGCTTGACCATGTCGGCCGTGACGAGCCCGGGCACGCCCGCCGCCGCCACGACGATGTCGGCGCGCCGTACGTGTGCGGCCAGGTCGGTCGTGCCGGTGTGGCAGAGGGTCACGGTCGCGTTCTCGGTGCGCCTGGTCAGGAGCAGGCCGAGCGAGCGGCCCACGGTGATCCCGCGGCCGACCACCACGACGTCGGCGCCCTTCAGCGGCACGCCGTACTCCTGCAGCAGCAGCACGATGCCGTGCGGCGTGCAGGGAAGGGGGGCCTCGACCATGTGCACGAGGCGGCCGAGGTTGACCGGGTGGAGGCCGTCGGCGTCCTTGGCCGGGTCCATGCGCTCCAGCAGCGCCATGGTGTCGAGGTGCTTGGGCAGGGGGAGCTGGACGATGTAGCCGGTGCAGGAGGGCGAGGCGTTGAGTTCGTCGATGGCGGCCTCGACATCGGCCTGGGTGGCCGTCGCCGGCAGGTCGACACGGATGGAGGCGATGCCGACCTCCGCGCAGTCGCGGTGCTTGCCCGCGACGTAGATCTGGCTGCCGGGGTCGTCGCCGACCAGCACAGTGCCGAGCCCGGGCACGACGCCCCGCTCCTTGAGCGCGGTCACCCGCGCGGTGAGGTCCGCCTTGATCTTGGCCGCGGTCGCCTTGCCGTCGAGTTTCACAGCGCTCATGTCCACATCCTTGCAGAGCCTCCCGCGCCGTCCGCAAGCCCCGTCCCGTCAGGTGAGCGCGGGGCCTCGCTACCCTGACCATGCAGAATGGACGGACGAAAGGGGCGAAGGTGGATCTGGCCGCGCGGGGAGCGGGGTTCGCCGAGTTCTGGCGGGAGCGGCACCTGTGCACGCTGACCACCGTCAGGCCGGACGGCACGCCGCACGTGGTGCCCGTGGGCGCGACGCTCGACCTGGAGACGGGGATCGCGAGGGTCATCACCTCCGGCACCTCGCGCAAGGCCCGCCTGCTCGCCGGCGACGACGGCGCCCGGGTGGCGCTGTGCCAGGTCGACGGCCGCCGCTGGTCCACGCTGGAGGGCACGGCGACGGTGCGGACCGAGCCCGAGCGGATCGCCGACGCCGAGGCCCGCTACACCGCCCGCTACAAGCCGCCCCGGCCCAACCCGGCCCGGGTGGTCATCGAGATCGAGGTCACCCGCGCCATGGGCAGCGTGTGATCACCGTCGTCGGTGTCGGCGCCGACGGCTGGGACGGCCTGTCGCCCCAGGCCCGCCAGGCCGTGGCGGAGGCGGGCGTGCTTTTGGGCTCGGCGCGCCAGCTCGGCCTGGTGCCCGACGGCCGGGCGCGGAAGGTGAGCTGGCCCTCGCCGCTGCTGCCCGCGCTGCCGGGGCTGCTGGCCGAGTTCGGCGACGCGGCGCCGTGCGTGCTGGCCAGCGGGGACCCGATGTTCTTCGGGATCGGCTCGACGCTGGCCAGGCTGGCGGGCCCGGAGAACCTGCGCGTGCTGCCGCACCCGTCCAGCCTGTCGCTGGCGTGCGCGCGCCTCGGCTGGCCGGTCGAGGAGACGGCGGTGGTCAGCCTGGTCGGCAGGCCGCTGGACGCGCTGCGGCGCGCCGTCCTGCCGGGGCGCCGGCTGCTGGTGCTGGCGGCGGACGCGCGAGGGCCCGCCCTCGTGGCCGGACTGCTGCGGGAGCACGGGTACGGCGCGAGCACCCTCCACGCGCTGTCGGACCTGGGCTCGGCGGACGAGACGCACCACACCGGCCAGGCCGCCACGTGGGAGCGGGACGGCACCGCCCTGACCGTGGTGGCGGTGGAGTGCACGGCCGACGAAGGGACGGTGCCACGCCCGCTGGTGCCCGGCCTGCCCGACGACGCCTTCGAGCACGACGGGCAGCTCACCAAGCGCGAGGTGCGCGCGGTCAGCCTCGCCCACCTGGCCCCGCTGCCGGGTCGGCTGCTGTGGGACGTCGGCGCCGGCGCGGGCAGCATCGCGATCGAGTGGATGCGGGCCGACGCCGGCTGCCGCGCGATCGCCGTCGAGAGCCACCCCGAACGGGCGGCCAGGATCGGGCGGAACGCGGCGGCGCTCGGCGTGCCCGCGCTGCGCGTCGTCACGGGGCGGGCGCCCGCCGCCCTGGAGGGGCTCCCCGCGCCCGACGCGGTCTTCGTCGGCGGCGGGGCCACCGTGCCCGGCCTGCTCGAGGCGTGCTGGCAGGCCCTGCCGCCCGGCGGCAGGCTGGTCGCCAACGCCGTCACCCTGGAGTCGGAGTCCGTCCTGACCTCCTGGTACGGCAGGAACGGCGGCGACCTGGTACGTCTGTCGGTCAGCAGGGCCGCCCCGATCGGCGGCTTCACCGGCTGGCGGACGATGATGCCGGTGACCATCTGGACAGCGACCAAGGAGAGCGGCACGTGACCGTCCACTTCATCGGCGCGGGACCCGGCGCGGCCGACCTCGTCACGCTGCGCGGGCTGCGCCTGATCGAGCGCGCGCCGGTATGCCTGTACGCCGGCTCGCTCGTGCCTGAGGAACTGCTGGAGTCGTGCCCGCGGGACGCCCGCCTGGTCGACACCGCGAACCTGACGCTCGACGAGATCGTGGCCGAGCTGGCCGACGCCCACGCCAAGGGCCTGGACGTGGCCAGGCTCCACTCCGGCGACCCGTCGGTCTTCAGCGCGATGGCCGAGCAGATGCGGCGGCTCGACGCGATCGGCGTGCCGTACGAGGTGGTGCCGGGGGTTCCCGCGTTCGCGGCGGCGGCCGCGTCGCTCGGCAGGGAGCTCACCGTGCCCGGCGTCGGCCAGACGATCATCCTCACCAGGACCTCGGCGCGGGCGACGCCCATGCCGGAGGGCGAGGACCTGGCCACGCTGTCGGCGAGCAGGGCCACCATGGTCCTGCACCTGGCCGTGCAGAGGATCGCGCAGGTCGCGGCGGAGCTGACGCCCGCCTATGGCGCCGACTGTCCCGTGGCGGTCGTCGCCCGGGCGAGCCGCGACGACGAGCTGATCCTCAAGGGCACCCTCGCCGACATCGCCGACCAGGTGCGGGCCGCGGGCGTCGTCAGGACCGCGGTGATCGTCGTGGGCAGGGTGCTGGCGGCCACCCAGTTCCCCGACAGCCACCTGTACTCGGCCGCGCGCTGCCGTCAGCCGTGACGGCCCACGATCACGGCCGCGCGCTGCCGTCAGCCGTGACGGCCCACGATCACGCCCGCCCGGTCGATCACCACGACGTCCACCTCGACGGGCGCGCCGCGCAGCACCCCGGCCGCGGTGGCGTGCGCCCGCTCGGCCACCAGGTCGCCGAGCGGCACCCCCTCCTCCTGGGCCATGCGGAGGGCGTGCAGCGCGGTGTTGGCGCCGCGGATCCGCTCCGCCAGCCCGGTGCCCTCCCCCGCCAGCCTCGCCAGCAGGTCGAGGTTGACCTGGGAGCGGCCCGAGTGCAGGTCCAGGTGGCCGTCGGCGAGCTTGGACAGCTTGCCGACACCGCCCGCGATCGTCAGCCGCGGCACCGGGTGCCGGCGCAGGTACTTCAGGACGGCTCCGGCGAAGTCGCCCATGTCGAGCAGGGCGTCCTCGGGCAGGCCGTACAGTTCGGCGGCCACGCGCTCGGAGGTGCTGCCCGTGCACCCGGCCACGTGCGTACGGCCCGCCGCGATGGCCACGTCCACGCCCCTGCGGATGCTGTCGATCCACGCCGAGCACGAGTAGGGCACGACGACGCCGGTCGTGCCGAGGATCGACAGGCCGCCGAGGATGCCGAGCCGGGGATTCCAGGTCCGCCGGGCCAGTTCCTCCCCGTGCTCGACGGAGATCTCCACGACGACGTCGCCGCTGCCGCCGATGGCCGCGATGTGCTCGGTCATCATCCGGCGCGGGACCGGGTTGATGGCCGGCTCGCCCACCTCGAGCGGCAGGCCGGGCTTGGTGACCGTGCCGACGCCCGGGCCCGCCCTGAAGGTGACGCCGGTGCCGGGGGCGGCGTGCCGTACCGTCGAGGTGATCAGCGCGCCGTGCGTCACGTCGGGATCGTCGCCGGCGTCCTTGACCACGGAGGCGGCGGCGAAGCCGGCGCCCAGCGACTCCCTGGCCAGGGCGAACGCGGGCCGCTGGCCCTTGGGCAGGGTGATGGTGACCGGGTCGGGGAAGTCGCCGGTCAGCAGCGCGGTGTAGGCGGCCGCGGTGGCCGCGGTCGCGCACGCGCCGGTGGTCCAGCCGTGGCGCAGCCCTGTGCTCGGGGACGCGGTGCTCATGTGCCGAGGACGCTCATGTCGAGGACGCTCATGTCGAGGACGCTCATGTCGAGGACGCTCATGTCGAGGACGCTCAAGTCGAGGACGCTCTTGTCGAGGATGGAGGGGACGTGCGGCGGATCCTGATCCTGGGTGGCACGGCCGAGGCGCGCGCCCTGGCGGCCGCCCTCGACGGCGCCGTCCACGTCGTGTCGTCGCTGGCCGGGCGGGTGCGCGACCCCAGGCTGCCGGTGGGCGAGGTGCACGTCGGCGGGTTCGGCGGCGCGGCGGGGCTGGCCGCCTGGATCGCCGCCAACCGGATCGACGCCGTGGTGGACGCCACGCACCCGTTCGCGCGGCGGATGACCGCCGGGGCCGTCGAGGCGTGCCGTACCGCGGGAGTGCCGCTGCTGGTGCTGCGGCGCCCCGGCTGGCCGCCCCGGCCCGGCTGGGTGCTCGTCGACTCGCTGGAGGAGGCCGCGCGGACGCTGCCCTCGCTGGGCCGCCGCGTGTTCCTGACGACCGGGCGCAGGAGCCTGCCGGTGTTCGCCGGCCTGTCCGGTATGTGGTTCCTGGCCAGATCGGTCGACCCGCCCGAGCCGCCGGTCCCCGCCAACGTCCACGTGGTGCTGGCGCGCGGCCCCTACACCGTCGAAGGGGAGCGGGCGCTCATCCGCGAGCACCGGCTCGACGTGCTGGTCACCAAGGACAGCGGCGGCGAGATGACCACCGCCAAGCTGACGGCCGCCGCCGAGCTCGGACTGCCCGTGGTGGTCGTGCGACGGCCGCCGCTGCCCGAGGACGCGGTGCTTGTGGACACCGTGGCGGCGGCCGTGGCGTGGGTTCATGCCGGGTATCGCCTCGGGGTGTAGACGACGCCGTCGCCGGTGACGCGGGTGGTCGAGGAGCCGACGATCAGCAGGCAGCGCATGTCGACCTGCGCCGGGTCGAGCCCGGCCAGCGTGGTCACGGTGATCGTCTCCTGCGGCCCCCCGACGTCGCGGCCGATCACCACGGGCGTGGCCGGGTCGCGATGCTCCATGATCAGGTCGCGGGCGGCGTCCACCTGCCAGGTACGGCTGCGCGAGGCCGGGTTGTAGATCGCCAGCACCAGGTCGGCCGCGGCGGCGGCACGCAGCCGCCCGGCCACGATGTCCCACGGCTTGAGCAGGTCCGACAGGGAGATCACGCAATAGTCGTGCCCCAGCGGCGCCCCCGCCCTGGCGGCCACGGCGTGCGCGGCCGTCAGGCCCGGCACGATCCGCACCGGCACGCCGGGGAAGCCCTCGGCCGCCTCCAGCACCGCGCTGGCCATCGCGAACACGCCCGGATCGCCGGACGAGACGACCGCCACCCTGCGGCCCTGGCGGGCCAGCTCCAGCGCGTGCGCGGCCCGCTCGGCCTCCACCCTGTTGTCGGTGCGGTGCCTGACCTGGCCCGCCCGCTGCGGCACCCGGTCCACGTACGGGCCGTACCCCACCAGGTCGGTCGCCTCCGCCAGCACCTGCCGCGCCTCCGGCGTGAGCCACTGCGCTCCCGCGGGCCCGAGCCCCACCACCGCGACGCCCGGCCTCAGCTCCTCGTCGGCCCGCCCGCCGCCGCTGGGCAGCATCGCCAGCGAGAAGTACGGCACGCTCGCCGGGTCCACGTCCTTGAGCGGCTCGATCCGCTGGCTCGCCGTCGTCGCCCGCTCGACGTACCACGCCTCGTCCAGCCGGCCCGCCTCCGCCAGCGCGTCACGGACCTTCTCGAAGGTCCTGCCGAGCTTGAGCACGGCCACCGAGTCGGCGCTCTTCAGCTTCTCGGTGATGACGTCGGCCGGGAGCGTGCCGGGCAGCACGGTCAGCGTCTCCTCGTGCTCCACCAGCGGGCGTCCCAGCACCGCCGCCGCCCCCGCCACCGAGGTGACGCCCGGCACGACCTCGGTCTCGTAGCGGTGGGCGAGCCGCTTGTGCATGTGCATGTAGGAGCCGTAGAAGAGCGGGTCGCCCTCGCACAGCACCACGACGACCCTGCCCGCGTCCAGATGGGCGGCCAGCCGCTGCGCGCACTCGGCGTAGAAGTCCTCCAGCGCGCCCTGGTAGCCGCCGGGGTGGTCGGTGGTCTCCGTGGTCAGCGGGTACTTCAGCAGCTCCTCGACCTGCCCCTCCCGCATGTACGGCAGCGCGATCGACCGCGCGATGCTCCTGCCGTGCCTGGCGCTGTGGTAGGCGATCACGTCCGCCTCGCCGATCAGCCTGGCCGCCTTGACCGTCACCAGCTCGGGATCCCCGGGCCCCAGCCCCACCCCGAACAGCCGTCCCGCCACGTCGCTCACTCGGCACCTCTCGGGTGAGCGCCTCGTCCTTCGAGGCGAGGTGGAAACATGGCGTGATCGGGCACGATGGCCTCCTGGTTCTGTCGGTCGTGGCCGGTAGGTTGATCGGCGTGTCGCGCTTCCGCCTCCAGCCGACGCCCGCTCAGGAGCGGGTGCTGCGAGAACATTGCGGGCACGCCCGGTTCGTGTGGAACCTGGCGGTCGAACAGCATGGGCACTGGCGGCCGGGCCGCAGCAGCGGTCCGGGATTCGCCGAGCAGTGCCGTCAGCTGACTCAGGCACGGGCCGAGTGCGCGTGGTTGCGCGCTGGGTCGATCATCGTCCAGCAGCAGGCGCTCAAAGACTTCGCCCAGGCGATGGCGAACTTCTTTCGCGGGTCCCATGGCAGGCCTTCGTGGCGCCGACGAGGCCGGAAGGAGGGTTTCCGGATCGTCGCCATCAAGCCGGGTGACGTACGCCGCCTGTCCCGCAAGGTGGGCGAGGTGAAGGTCCCCAAGGTGGGATGGGTGCGTTTCCGCTGGTCGCGTGCCATACCCGAAGGGATACGGTCCTGTCGGGTCACACGCGATGCCGCCGGACGCTGGCATGTGGCCTTCGCGGCTGTCCCGAAGCCGATCCCCGCGCCGGGCACGGGTCAGGTGGCGGGCGTCGACCGCGGCGTGGCGGTCTCGGCCGCGTTGTCGACGGGCGAGCTGTTGACAGTCCCTCCCCTGCGCGAACCTGAGAAGGCACGGCTTGCGCGGATGATGCGTGCACTGGCACGGGCCAAGCCGGGGTCGGTCCGGCGTGGCAAGGTCAAGCGGGCGATCGCCGGGCTGAAGGCACGCGAGGTCGACCGGCGCAGGGATTGGGTGGAGAAGACCAGCACCGACCTGGCGCGGCGTTTCGACGTGATCGCGGTCGAAAACCTGAGGATCCACGCCATGACGCGGTCGGCCAGGGGCAGCCGGGAGGCGCCCGGCCGCAACGTCCGCGCCAAGGCGAGCCTCAATCGGGGCGTCCTGGCCGCCGGCTGGGGGCTGCTCGTCGAGCGGCTGGAGCACAAAGCCGTCGGCAGGGTGGTGAGAGTCAATCCCGCGTACACGAGCCAGCGCTGCTCGGCGTGCGGGGTCGTGGACGGGAGGGCGCGCGAGAGCCAAGCCGTCTTCCGGTGCCGATCCTGCGGACACGCCGGCAACGCTGATGTGAACGCAGCACGGAACATCGCACTGGCGGCAGGGCATGCCGTTGCTGCGCGGGGAGGCTTCGGGGTGCCGGAGCCGGTGAACCGCGAACCTCAACGCGAGCTCCTTCCGATGGAGTGGCCGTTGGAATCCCCCCGGCCCACCGGACAGGGGGAGGATGTCAATCTCGTTCGGAGGCGATCGCGTTGACCGCCGCTGCCGCCATCGCACTGCCGCCCCTGCGGCCGTGCACCACCAGGTACTCCAGGTCGCCGCTCGCCAGCGCCTGCTTCGACTCGGCCGCCCCGATGAAGCCCACGGGGATGCCGAGCACCGCCGCGGGGCGTCCCGCGCCCTCCTCGACCAGCTCCAGGAGCCTGAACAGGGCGGTGGGCGCGTTGCCCACGGCGACGACCGCGCCGTCCAGCCGGTCGCGCCACAGCTCCAGGGCGGCGGCGCTGCGGGTCGTGCCCATCCGCTCGGCCAGCCCCGGCACGCCCGGGTCGCCGAGGGTGCAGATCACCTCGTTGTCCCTGGGCAGGCGCGCCCTGGTCACCCCGGAGGCGACCATCATGGCGTCGCACAGGATCGGCGCGCCCCCGCGCAGGGCCGCCCGCGCCGCGGCGACCACGCCCGGCGAGTAGGCGAGATCGGCGACCAGGTCGGTCATGCCGCAGGCGTGGATCATGCGGACGGCCACCTGGGCCACGTCCTGCGGCAACCCGGCCAGGTCGCTCTCCGCGCGGATGGTGGCGAACGAGCGCCGGTAGATCTCCGCGCCGTCGCGGATGTAGTCGGTCATATCCCCTCTTCTTCGGTACGGCCCGCGACACGGTAGCCGGTCGGGGTGGCGACGACGTCGACCACCTCCCCCGCCGGACGGCCGCACCGCCGTTCGCACCCGGCCCAGTGGACCGGGCGGGCCGGTGGTTCGTGACCGGGCCGTTCCGCCCAGCGTCTGGCGTCGAGCTGGACGTCAGCCAGGGATTTCGCGCACCCCGGGCGGCCCGTGCAGGCCGACAGGCCCGCCCACGGCGTCCCTGCGACGGCGACCAGCCCGGCGGCGGTGAGCCGGTCCGCGATCGGCTGGACGGCGTCGGCGGGCAGGTCGGGCAGGACGACGGTGCGCCACGGCGTGACGCGGATCTCGGCGGCGCAGGCGGCGAGCGCCGTGGCCTGACCGGCGGACAGGCGGCCGAGCGGGACCACCACCTCGAGCGCGACCCTGCCGTCACGCTGCGGGCGGGTCCCCGCGTCGCGCACCCCGGCACCGCGCGCGGCCGTCTCGACATCCGGGGCCACCATCTCCAGGTCGTCTCCCTGCCGGGCCTGGGCGGGGGTCTGCTCGTCCCTCAGCCGGGCCTGCGCGGGGGTCTGGTCGCCCTGTGAGGCCGGGCCGGGGAACCGGGCGTCCTGTCGCGGAGTCGCCGGGCCGGGGTCCTGGGTGGTCGGCGGGTTCAGGCGGGCGGCGAGCCGGGCAGGGCCGTCCGGGAGGTCCGTGACGCGCCAGGCGGTGCCGTCGCTCAGCTCCATGAAGGCCGAGGCCGCCGCGAGCATCAGCGGAACCGCGCCGGGCACGGTCACGGGTACGGCCTGCCGTTCCCCACCGAGCAACAGCACCCCGCCGGCGGGCGAGGTGGCAAGGAAGGTCACGTCGGCGCCGCAGGACAGGACGTCACCGGTGCCGTCGTCCAGGGCGAACAGGAAGCGGCCGGAGAGCGCGGCCAGCTCGGGGGCGGCGCACAGCCGGCGGTCCAGGTCGGCGACCAGCGGCCGGACGTCCACCAGGGACGAGGGGGCGCGTCCCGCCAGCGGTGAAGCGAGGATGTTGCGGACCCGCTCGTGGGTGGCCGACGGCAGCAGCCCCGCCGCCGCCATCCGCGCCGCGAAGACCGGCACGCTCGCCGCGGCCGCGCCCGGTCCGGGACCCGCCCGAAGCCCGTCCGGCGCCACGCCCGCGGAAACCCCGGCCTGCGCCGCGCCGGCAAGCGGTGCGCCCGGCACCGCTCCTGAGGGGATGCCGTCCGGCGCCATGTCCGCTGCCGCGACGCCGGTCGGGGCCGGGCGAGCGGGCGTCCCGGCAGGTGGAGCGGCGGGCGTGGCAGGGGTGACGCGCAGGCCGCGGACCTGGAGGTTCGCCCGGGAGGTCAGCTCGATCACGCCCGATCCCAGCTCGGCCGCGCACGCCGCCACCTCGCCCAGCTGGGCCGCCGTGAGGAAGCCACCGGGGATGCGGACCCGGGCGAGCGCGCCGTCCGCGGCGGTGTGGACCTGAAGGGCCCCGGGACACGCATCAGGGCGCAGGTGTCCTGAAACGTCGGTTATGTCCACGGGGAGGATGGTAACCCGTTCAAAACCCTCTAGTCTGATCACAGACGAGGGCGACGGAGGAAGCCGGTGCGAAGCCGGCGCGGTCCCGCCACTGTGACCGGGGAGCGAACCCCACCGCAGGCCACTGTCCGGCGACGGACGGGAAGGCCGGGGTGAGCGTCGATCCGGGAGCCAGGAGACTCCCGCTCTCGTGACACCCGCGACCGGGGCGAGGACCCCGAGGGAGGAGTTCCTGTGCCCGAGAGCACGGCCGTCCTGCTGCTGTCCACCTCCGACACCGACCTGCTGAGCGCGAGGGCGAGCGGCGCGCCGTACCGCCTCGGAAACCCCGCCCGGCTGGCGGTCGACGACCTGCCCGCGCTGGTCGAGGGCACGGACCTGGTCGTGGTGCGGCTCCTCGGCGGGCGCAGGGCCTGGGAGGAGGGGCTCGACCGGCTGCTCGCGGGACCACGGCCCGTGGTGGTGCTGGGCGGCGAGCAGGCGCCCGACGCCGAGCTCATGGAGCTGTCGACGGTCAGCGGCGGCGTCTGCGCCGAGGCGCATGCCTATCTCGCCCACGGCGGCCCGGCCAACCTCGCCGAGCTGCACGCCTTCCTGTCCGACACGGTGCTGCTGACCGGCAACGGGTTCGCGGCGCCCGAACCGGCCCCGGCCTGGGGGCTGCTCGAGAGGGAGCGTTCCGCCGCCGAGGGGCCCGTCGTGGGCGTGCTCTACTACCGCGCGCACCACATGGCGGGCAACACGGCCTTCGTGCGGACGCTCTGCGACGCGATCGAGGCCGCGGGCGGCCGCGCGCTGCCGGTCTTCTGCTCCTCGCTCCGTACGGCGGAGCCCGGCCTGCTCGACACGCTGCGGACCGCCGACGCGCTCGTGGTGACCGTCCTGGCCGCCGGAGGCACGCGGCCCGCGACGGCCGGAGCCGGCGGCGACGACGCGGCGTGGGACGTGGGCGCGCTGGGCGAGCTGGACGTGCCGATCCTGCAAGGGCTGTGCCTGACCACGAGCAGGCAGGCGTGGGAGGAGAACGACGACGGCCTGTCACCGCTGGACGCGGCGTCGCAGGTGGCGATCCCCGAGTTCGACGGCCGGATCATCACGGTGCCGTTCTCGTTCAAGGAGGTGGACGCGGACGGGCTGACCGTCTACGCGGCCGATCCCGAGCGCGCGGCCCGCGTCGCCGGCATCGCCGTACGGCACGCCCGGCTCAGGCACGTCCCGAACGCCGAGAAGAAGCTCGTGGTGATGCTGTCGGCCTACCCGACCAAGCACGCGCGCGTCGGCAACGCGGTCGGCCTCGACACCCCCGCGAGCACCGTGAAACTGCTGGCCAGGCTGGCCGGCGAGGGCTACGACCTGGGCGAGGGTCTGCCCGGCGTCGCCGAGGGCGACGGCGACGCGCTGATCCACGCGCTCATCGCGGCCGGCGGCCAGGACCAGGAGTGGCTGACGGAGGAGCAGCTCGCGGCCAACCCGGTGCGCGTGCCCGCCGCCACCTACACCTCCTGGTACGGCACGCTCCCCGCCGAGCTGCGCGAGGCGATGGAGCGGCACTGGGGGCCGCCGCCCGGCGAGCTGTTCGTGCACGAGGGCGACATCGTGTTCGCCGCACTGCGGGCGGGCAACGTCGTGGTGATGGTGCAGCCGCCGCGCGGCTTCGGCGAGAACCCGATCGCGATCTACCACGATCCGGACCTGCCGCCCAGCCACCACTACCTGGCGGCCTACCGGTGGCTGTCGGCGGAGTTCGGCGCGCACGCGATCGTGCACGTCGGCAAGCACGGCAACCTGGAGTGGCTGCCCGGCAAGTCGGCGGGCATGTCGGCCGCGTGCGGGCCCGACGCGGCGCTGGGCGACCTGCCGCTGGTCTACCCGTTCCTGGTCAACGACCCGGGCGAGGGGACACAGGCCAAGCGGCGGGCGCACGCCGTCCTGGTGGACCACATGGTGCCGCCGATGGCCCGCGCCGACACCTACGGCGACATCGCCCGCCTGGAGCAGCTGCTGGACGAGCACGCCTCGATCGCCGCGATGGACCCGGCCAAGCTGCCCGCGATCAGGGCGCAGATCTGGACGCTCATCCAGGCGGCACGGCTCGACCACGACCTCGGTCTGGCCGACCGGCCGCACGACACGGAGTTCGACGACTTCCTGCTGCACGTGGACGGCTGGCTGTGCGAGGTCAAGGACGTGCAGATCCGCGACGGGCTGCACGTGCTGGGGGCGGCGCCCGAGGGGTCGGTGCGGGTCGACCTGGTGTTGGCGATGCTGCGGGCCCGGCAGATGTGGGCGGGCGCCGAGACGCTGCCCGGCCTGCGGGAGGCTCTGGGGCTGGCCGAGGACGGTACGGCGGGCCTGGCGAGCGTGGACGCGGCCGAGTCGACGGCCAGGGCGCTGGTGGAGGGCATGGAGGCGCGCGGCTGGGAGGTGGCGGCGGCCCGCGAGGTGACCGACGCGGTCCTCGCCCCCTCCGGCGCGCGGCGGGACCTGGTCGTCCGGATCCTGGAGTTCGCCGCCGCCGAGGTCGTGCCCAGGCTGGCCAGGACCGGTGACGAGCTCGACCACCTCCTGCACGCGCTCGACGGCGGCTACGTCCCCGCGGGCCCCAGCGGCTCCCCGCTGCGCGGCCTGATCAACGTGCTGCCCACCGGCAGGAACTTCTACTCGGTCGACCCGCGCGCCGTCCCCAGCAAGCTGGCGTGGGAGACCGGCCAGGCGATGGCCGACTCGCTCCTGGCCCGCTACCGCGCCGACACCGGCGAGTGGCCGCGCTCGGTGGGACTGTCGGTGTGGGGGACCAGCGCCATGCGAACGGCGGGGGACGACGTCGCCGAGGTCCTCGCGCTGCTGGGCGCCCGCCCGGTGTGGGACGACGCCTCCCGGCGGGTCACCCGCCTGGAGGCGGTCCCGCTCGACGAGCTCGGCAGGCCGCGCATCGACGTCACGGTTCGCATCAGCGGCTTCTTCCGCGACGCCTTCCCGCATGTCGTGGCCATGCTGGACGACGCCGTGCGCATGATCGCCGCCCTGGACGAGCCCGCCGACGACAACTACGTCCGCGCCCACGTCGCCGCCGACCTCGAGACGCACGGCGACGAGCGCAGGGCCACGATGCGGGTCTTCGGCTCCCGGCCGGGCGCGTACGGCGCGGGCCTGCTGCCGCTGATCGACAGCCGCAACTGGCGGGACGACGCCGACCTGGCCGAGGTCTACGCGGTGTGGGGCGGTTTCGCCTACGGCCGCGACCTGGACGGCGTGCCGGCCCGCCAGGACATGGAGAGCGCCTACCGGCGGATCGCGGTCGCGGCGAAGAACATCGACACCCGCGAGCACGACATCGCCGACTCCGACGACTACTTCCAGTACCACGGCGGCATGGTGGCCACCGTACGGGCGCTCACGGGCCGCGCGCCCGCCGCGTACGTGGGCGACAGCACCCGCCCGGACGCCGTGCGCACGCGCACGCTGTCGGAGGAGACCTCGCGGATCTTCCGGGCCCGCGTGGTGAACCCCAACTGGCTGGCCGCGATGCGGCGGCACGGCTACAAGGGCGCCTTCGAGCTGGCCGCGACCGTGGACTACCTGTTCGGCTACGACGCCACGACCGGCGTGGTCGCCGACTGGATGTACGACAAGCTCACGCAGACCTACGTGCTCGATCCCGTGAACAGGGAGTTCATGGAGAAGTCGAACCCGTGGGCGCTGCACGGCATCGCCGAGCGGCTGCTGGAGGCGGCCGAGCGGGGGATGTGGGAGCACCCGGATCCCGACGTGCTGCGAGAGCTGCGGGAGGCCTATCTCAAGGCGGAGGGCGATCTGGAGGACGACACCAGGCGCTGAGCCGACAGCGGCCGGCCCGCCCAGTGCAGGTGCAGGTAGGAGGCGGTCACCAGGGCATCCCCGTGACCGTCTCCGCCGCCTTCCCACCGGAACAGGGGCTCTCCGGCGGCGGTCACGGCCGTCCGGTGGAACTCGTGGCCCCGGTAGCGCTCGCCCGCGCGGGTGAGCAGGGAGTCGCGGGTGGCGGTGGCGTCGCGGTAGCCGAGCGTCAGCCGAGGCGTCATTTCCGCCTTCGCCGCGATTTTTCCGCACATGGGGTGGTTGTCGAGGCTCTCGCACAGGTACAGCAGGCCCGCGCACTCGGCCGCGATCGGGCCCCGGAACGCGGCGATCTCCCGCTTCAGCGGCTCGTTGGCGGCCAGGTCGGCCGCGTACATCTCAGGGAAGCCGCCGCCGATCACGACGGCCGCGGTGCCCTCGGGGAGCGCCCGGTCGCGCAGCGGGTCGAAGGTGACCACGTCGGCTCCGGCCGCCCGCAGCAGTTCGGCGTGCTCGGCGTACCCGAAGGTGAACGCCGCTCCCCCGGCCGTCGCCACCACCGGCCGGCGCCCACCCCCTGAGCTCACCGCCGGCCCCTCGCGCCGGGTCTCCTCGGTGGCCGCCACCCGGAGGGCCGCGGCCGGGCTCCACGGCCGCGCGCGCAGCGCGGGAGCCGTGCGCGCCAGCCGTACCAAGGCCTCCAGGTCGCACGAGCGGGCCACCAGCGAGCCCAGCCGCTCCACGGCGGCCACCGCCTCGCTCTCCCGCTCGGCGGCCGGGATCAGGCCCAGGTGGCGCGAGGGCGTCGAGACCGCGTCGTCCCGCCTGATCGCGCCGAGCACCGGAACCCCCGCCGCCGCCAGCGCCGACCTGCACAGCTCCTCGTGGCGGTCGGAGCCCACCCGGTTGAGTACCACCCCGCCCACCCGCACCCGCGGGTCGAAGGTGGCGAACCCGTGCACCACCGCGGCGACCGACCTGCTCTGCCGCGCCGCGTCCACGACGAGCACGACGGGGGCCTCCAGCAGCCTGGCGACGTGCGCGGTCGAGGCGACGTCGGTGTCCGCCCTGCCGTCGAACAGGCCCATGACGCCCTCGACCACGGCGACGTCCGCGCCGGACGCGCCGTGCAGGAACAGCGGCGCCACCAGGTCCTCGCTGGTCAGCCACGGGTCCAGGTTGCGTCCGGGCCGCCCCGTCGCCAGCGCGTGGTAGCCGGGGTCGATGTAGTCGGGGCCGACCTTGTGCGGCGAGACGCGCAGCCCGCGCGCCCGCAGCGCCGCCATGAGCCCCGTCGCCACGGTCGTCTTACCGCTCCCCGAGGCGGGCGCGGCGATCACCAGGCGCGGGACTACCACTCGATGCCCTTCTGGCCCTTCTGCCCGGCGTCCATGGGGTGCTTGACCTTGCCCATCTCCGTCACCAGATCGGCGGCGGCCAGCAGCTTCTCCGGCGCGTCCCTGCCGGTGATCACGACATGCTGGCTCCCCGTACGGCCGGCGAGCGTCTCCACCACGTCGTCCAGGTCGAGCCAGCCCCACTTGAGCGGGTAGGTGAACTCGTCGAGCACGTAGAACCGGTAGGTCTCCGCCGCCAGGTCGCGCTTGATCTGCTCCCAGCCCTCGCGGGCGTCGGCGGCGTGGTCCTCCTCCGTGCCGGGGCGCTGGATCCACGACCAGCCCTCACCCATCTTGTGCCAGCTCACCGGCCCGCCCTCGGCCGAGTCGCCCAGGACGCGCAGCGCCCGCTCCTCGCCGATACGCCACTTGGCCGACTTCACGAACTGGAACACGCCGATCGGCCAGCCCTGGTTCCACGCCCGCAACGCCATCCCGAACGCGGCCGTGGACTTGCCCTTGCCGGGGCCGGTGTGCACGATCAGCAGCGGCCGGTTCCTGCGCTGCCTGGTGGTGAGGCCGTCGTCGGGGACGACCTCGGGCTTGCCCTGCGGCATCTCAGCCCGCCTTTCTGTAGTCGCGGATGAGGTCGTCCATCCCGTCGAGCGGGATGAGGCGGGCGCGCAGCCTGGTCGCCAGGCGTCCGGCCAGGCCGAGCCGTACGGGGCCGGACTCGCAGTCGACGACCACGCTCGCCGTACCGCTGAGCAGGGCGGCCGCGCGGTCCACGTCGCCGCCGGCGGTGGCGCGGCCGTCGGTCACCACCACCAGCAGCGGCCTGCGGTCCGGGTCGCGCATGCGCTCCACGCGCAGCACGTCGGCGGCGCGGGCCAGGCCCGCCGCCAGCGGGGTGCGCCCACCGGTCGGCAGCGCGCGCAGCCGTGCCGCGCCCGCCTCCACCGACGAGGTCGGCGGCAGCGCCACCTCGGCGGCGTTCCCCCTGAACGTCACCATGCCGACCTTGTCGCGCCGCTGGTAGGCGTCGAGCAGGAGGCTGAGCACGGCCGTCTTCACGGCGGTCATCCGCTTGCGCGCGGCCATCGAACCGCTGGCGTCGACGACGAACAGCACCAGGTTGCCCTCCCTGCCCTCCTTCACCGCCTCGCGCAGATCCCCTGCGCGGATGAGCAGGCCGGGCGCGGTGCGCCCGCGCTCCTTCTGGTACGGCGCGGCGGCGACGAGCGTCGCGGTGAGGTGCACCGAGCGCAGGTGCCCCTCGGGAACCCGGGAGCCGGTGGTACGGCCGTGCGGGGTGCGGGCCCGCGACCGCCTGCCGGACGCGCCGTCGCCGAGGCCCTCCACCGTCAGCCACGGCACCCGGTACGGCGCCGCCACCCCGGCCACCTGGACCAGGCCCTCCCCGTCCACGGACGCGTCCTGGCCGGTGGGGGCGCTGTCGCGGTCGTGCTGCGGGGTCCGGGCGGCGCCGTTTCCGCTCGCCGCCTCGCCGGCCTCTCGCCCGTCCTTGCCATGTCCGTCCTGGTCCTGCCGGTTCTCGGCGCGGGCGGCCGGAGCGTCGGACGGCGGTCGACCGCCGTCCTCCGTGCCGCCCCCACCCGAGGGGCCGTCAGACCCGTCGGCGCCGTCGGGGCCTTCGGGGGCGGTGTCCGGGTCTGAGCCGGTGTCAGGGTCGGGGTCGGGGTCGTCGTCGGGGCGCTCGTCCTGCGAGGTCCTGGCCAGCAGCTCCTCCAGGAGCCGCTCGTCCAGCCCCGGCGCGTCGAACGGGTCGCGGCGCCGCCGGTGCGGCAGCGACAGCCGGGCCGCCACCCGCACGTCCTCGGTCGTCACCACCCGCGAGCCCCGCCACGCGGCATGCGCGACGGCGGCGTTCGCCGTGACGAGGTCGGCGCGCAGGCCGTCCACCTCGAAGGCCGCGCACACCTCCGCGATCTGCCGCAACCGCGCGTCCGGCAGCTCCACCGCCGCCAGACGTTCCCTGGCCGCCGCGATGCCGGCCGCCAGCTCCGCCTCCTGGGCCGTCCAGCGTGCCGCGAAGCCCTGCGGATCCGCGTCGTGCGCCATGCGCCGCCGTACGACCTCGGCCCGTTCCGACGGGTCCCGCGACGCCCGCACCTCCACCGTCAGCCCGAACCGGTCCAGCAGCTGGGGCCGCAGCTCGCCCTCCTCCGGGTTCATGGTGCCGACCAGCAGGAACCTGGCCGCGTGCCGTACCGAGACGGCCTCGCGCTCGACGTAGCAGGTGCCGAGCGCGGCCGCGTCCAGCAGCAGGTCCACGAGGTGGTCGTGGAGCAGGTTGACCTCGTCCACGTACAGCACGCCCCTGTGCGCGGCGGCCAGCAGCCCGGGCTCGAACGCCTTCACGCCCTCCGTCAGCGCCCGCTCCAGGTCGAGCGACCCCACCAGACGGTCCTCCGAGGCGCCCACCGGCAGCTCCACCAGCGCGGCCGCCCTGGTGACCACCTGCTCGCCCGGCTCGTGCGGCCCGTCGGGACACGCGGGGTCGGGCGCGACGGGGTCGCACGCGAACCTGCAGGCGGCCAGCACGTCCACCGGCGGCAACTGCGCGGCCAGCGCCCTGACGATCGTGGACTTCGCGGTGCCCTTCTCCCCCCTGACGAGCACGCCGCCGACGCGGGGGGAGACGGCGTTGAGCACCAGCGCCAGCTTGAGATCGTCCAGACCGACGACGGCGCTGAAGGGATAGGTGGCGGTCACGGTGTGGCCTTCCGGTTGACGTACCCGATCCGCCAGCCCTCGCGGGAGGCGGACACCTGCGTGAGAGAAAGAGGGGCGATGTCGAGTCGCGCGGCGACGAGAGGGCCGACGCCGAGCGCATGTCCCAGCACCGCCCGCACCACCGTCACGTCGCACACGACCACCCACCCCCGCCCGCGCGAACCCGGGCCCGACCGCCCCGAGGTGCCGGGTTCCGGTGAGGGGGCGTCGGGGCGGGCGAGCTCGCCTGGTGGGGTCTCGCGAAGGGACTCCACCCAGCGGACCACCCTGTCCGCCGCCTCGACGTGCGACTCCCCACCGTGGGGCGCGGCGCCGGGGTCGGCGAGCCACCGGGCGAAGGACTCCGGGTCGGCCTTCACGACCTCCTCGTACGGCAGGCCGCGCCAGCTCCCGTAATCCGGTTCGGCCAGCTCGGGCACGACCACGGGCGCCAACCCGAGCGCCACGGCCGTCTCCCGAGCCGCCCGCCCCGGAGCGACGAACGCCGTTCCACCCTCCCCGAACACCCCGGAACCCGGTGTTCCAGGAGATGACGGTGTTCCAGGAGATGACGGTGCCGGAGATGACGGTGTTCCGGGGTGAAGGACGGAGGCCAGGGTTCGGCTCAGGCGCTGGGCCGTTTCAAGGCTCGCCGCGTCGGCGCGTTCCTCCCCCGTAGGGAAGCGCGCGCCACGCATGCCCGGTGTCGAGGCATGCCGTACGAACAGCACCCTGGTCAGCTGACCCGCGCCTTCGCCCGTTCGCCCGCCACCGCGAACAACACCCCGAAGGCCACCCAGAACACCACCTGGGTGCCGAGGGAGGCCAGCCGGAAGTCCCACAGCAGCGAGGCGGGGAAGCCGGGCGGCACCTCGTCGACGCGCGGGAGTAGCACCCACGCGGCGATCACGGGAATCAGGAAGGTCACCCCGCCCACCAGGCCCTTCGCCCAGACGCCTGGCACGGTGACCCTGCGGGTGGCGGCGACGGCGATCGCGATGGAGGCGAGGCCGACGAGGACCATCACGACGTAGAGCAGCGTTCTGGCGTTGATGGTTTCGGGGTCGCCGACAGCGGGTGGGTTGGCGGGATATTTCAGGAAGGGGACCAGGGTGATGGCACCGAACGCGCACGCTGCCGTCACGATCGCCAGGCCAGGCTCCGACCTGGGGCCGACCCTGCCGCGCAGTGCGGCGAAGACGAGGGCGAAGATGCCGCCGACGGCCAGGCCGTACAGGCCGGTGGCCAGGAAGAGACCGACCTTCTGTACCGGCCTGCTGACCACGGCCTCCTCGCCGTGGCTGTGGCCGGCCGAAGCGCCGTCGTCGTGACTGTGCGCCTCCTCGCCGCCGCCTGCCGGGGCCGACGGCCGAGCCGCGTCCCCCGGGGCCGACGGCTGAGCCGCACCATCCGTCGAGGCTGACGGCTGAGCCGCATTAGCCGGAGCGGACGGCTGAGCCGCGCCGTCCGCCGGGGCGGACGGCTGACCGGCGCCGTCGGAATGGTGGGAGGACGGGGTGTCGCCGCCGTCAACCGATACGGCGGCGGCCGCCTCCTCCAGGGCGATCGCGGCGTCGACGCGCGGCTCCCCCACGAAGAAGGCGAACACGCCCGCGACGAGTCCGGCCAGGAGCCCGACGAGCAGGCCCCTGACCACCAGGGACTTGACCATGACGCTGCCTCAGTGGCAGGGCACGCCGAGCAGGTGACGCCCGTCGTGCATGAGCTCGTGCAGGAGCGTGCCGGTCTGCGAGATCGCGCCGTTGTCCATGAGGACGAGGTACGCGAGCAGCATCAGAACGGGCACGGCCAGCAGCCAGCGCGTGAGACGGTGAAGCGGAATTGCGGTTACGGACGTGGACAGACCACTCATGTGAAGCCTCCTCAGGGATGACGCGTCCCGCTGGTTGAGGTCGCGACGGTCAGGTGACCTGGCTCCCGGGGCTGTGGGCCCCGGATACAGTGGCGCGTCCGCACCGGCATCTCACCGGATTTCCCCTGATTCGCCGCGAAATCTACCGGAACGTATCCCTTTCTCCGGGTCTCGTCAACATCACCCGATCCTGTTCGGGCCCTTTCTGAGATGTAGATGCCCACGTCCGGGGTTTCCGGCGCGCCACGAAGGACTGTCCCGGCGCAGGCGGGGCACGGACTGTCCGCTTCCAGGAAACGCCGGGATCAGCGTTCCCGGGGAGAGCGGGCGCGGGCTATGACAACGTTGCCATTGATCTTGATAGGACCTAGTGTGACGGCGACCGCCCCCTAGAACGCCGAGGGAGACCCCGTGCCCGTTCGCCTGTTGACCGCCGAGTCGACCGACCTCTTCGTCGGGACGGAGGCGCAGCCGTACCAGGTCCTCCGGGTCACCGCCGAGCAGGGTGAGCACGACGCCGACTTGGAGGTGCGCGGCGACGGCGTGGCGGGACGCGCGGTCGTGCCCGCCGGCGAGGGGACCGTCGTGGTGGAGGTCCCGCTGGAGGTGAACGCCGAGCCGGGGACCGTCCTGCCGTGTGTGGTCACCTCGGCCGGCGACGAGCTCGCCGCCCAGGTGACCGTGGAGGAGCCGGGCTGGACGATGCACATGGTGTCGCACTTCCACTACGACCCCGTCTGGTGGAACACGCAGGCCGCCTACACCAGCCCGTGGGAGCTGCTGTCGGGTGACGCGACCACCAGGCCGCTGTGGGAGCGCAACGCGTTCGCCCTGGTGGAGGCGCATCTGGCGCTCGCGGCACGCGACCCCGACTACAAGTTCGTGCTGGCCGAGATCGACTACCTGAAGCCGTTCTTCGACACCCACCCCGAGCGCAGGGCCGACCTGCGCCGCCTGATGGCCGAGGGCAGGGTGGAGCTGATGGGCGGCACCTACAACGAGCCCAACACCAACCTGACCGGCGCCGAGACCACGATCCGCAACATCGTGTACGGCATCGGCTACCAGCGCGACATCCTCGGCGGCGAGCCCCTTACGGCATGGCAGCTCGACGCCTTCGGCCACGACCCGCAGTTCCCCGGCTACCTCGCCGCCGCCGGGCTGACCGGCAGCGCGTGGGCGCGCGGCCCCTTCCACCAGTGGGGCCCGATCAGCAAGAACTTCAAGCAGGCCAAGAACGACGCCACGCTGATGCAGTTCCCGAGCGAGTTCGAGTGGATCTCGCCCTCGGGGCTCGGCGTCGTGACGCACTACATGCCCGCGCACTACTCGGCGGGCTGGTGGATGGACTCCTCGGCGACGCTGGAGGAGGCGATGACGGCGGTTCACGAGCTGTTCGCGAGCCTGAAGCCGGTGGCCGCCACCAGGAACGTGCTGCTGCCCGTCGGCACCGACTACACCCCGCCGAACAAGTGGGTGACGGAGATCCACCGGGAGTGGGCGGCGCGGTACGTGTGGCCGAGGTTCGTCTGCGCGGTGCCGCGCGACTTCTTCGCCGCGGTCAGGGCGGAGACCAGCACGTTCAGCCCGCAGACGCGCGACATGAACCCCGTCTACACCGGCAAGGACGTCTCCTACATCGACACCAAGCAGGCCCAGCGCGCCGCCGAGGTGGCCGCGCTCGACGCCGAGCGGCTGGCCGCCTTCGCGTCGCTGCTGGGTCTGGGCCGCTACCCGCACACGGCGCTGGACAAGGTGTGGCGTCAGCTGGCCTACGGCGCCCACCACGACGCGATCACCGGCTCCGAGTCCGACCAGGTCTACATCGACCTGCTCACCGGCTGGCGGGAGGCCTACGACCTGGCGGCGGACGCCCGCGACCGCGCGCTCGACGCGCTGCTGGGCCGGGTGGCCGTGGACGGCCGCTCGGTCGTCGTCACCAACACGCTCTCCTTCGCCCGCGACGGCCTGGTCAGGGTACGGCTGGAGCCCGGGCTGCGGGTGGACGCCCCCTCGGTCGTCGAGGACGGCACGCACGTCTTCCTCGCCGAGGACGTGCCCGCGCTCGGCTGGCGGTCCTACCCGGTGGTCGAGGGCGAGGCGGACGGCTGGCGGCCCGTCGAGGGCCACACCGTCGAGAGCAACCGCTGGCGTGTCACCGCCGACCCGGCCCAGGGCGGCGGCCTGACCTCCGTCACCCGTGACGGCCGCGAACTGCTCACCGGTCTGGCCAACGAGCTGCGGCTCTACGAGGAGTACCCGCAGCACCCGGACATGGGCGAGGGCCCGTGGCATCTCATGCCGACGGGCGCGACCACCGCCTCGGGCGCGACCGCCGCGACCGTGCGGGCGGAGACCAGCCCGCTCGGCTCCCGCCTGGTCGTCTCAGGAGAGGTCGGCGACCTGACCTACGAGCAGGTCGTCACGCTGAGGGACGAGCGGGTCGAGTTCACCACCCGCGTCCTCGACCACACGGGCGCCGACCGGCTGCTCAGGGTCCGCTTCCCCGCTCAGGTGCGCGGCGCGCTGCCGGTCTCGGACGTGGCGGGCGCGGTCGTCGGGCGCGGTTTCGCCCTGCCCGACGTGGACAGCGCCGAGCACCCGTGGACGCTGGACAACCCGGCCAACACCTGGTTCGGCCTGTCGTCGACCGCCCGCGTCGACCTCGGACCCGCCGGTGCCCGCGCCATCGGCGTGGCGGAGATCGTCGTGTCCTCCCAGGAGGCGGCGGCCACCGCCCGTGACCTGGTGGTGGCGCTGGCCAGGGTGGGCGTGACGGCGACCGTCTCGTCAGCCTCGGGCTCCAGGTACGGCTGGCTGGACGTCGACTCCAACCTGCCCGACGTGCGCATCGTCCTGGGCGGCCCCGACACCAACCCGCTGGCCGCCGAGCTGCTGTCGCGCAGCGACCCGGCCTTCCTCGACGCGCTCAAGTCGGGCGAGCGGCGCGTGTGGGTGCCGGCCGAGAAGCCGCTGGCCGAGGTGTGGCAGCCGAGCGCCGACCTGCGCGACGTGCGGGCCCTGCCCGCGCTGATCGTGGCCGACCCCGCCGACACGCTGCTGGACGGCGCGGTCGTCCACGCGTCGTGCCCGCTGGGGCGCGAGGAGCTGGAGGACAGGACGGTCGCGCTGCTCGCCTACGGCCTGCCGGGCTTCGCCGTCGACCCCTCGGGCGCGCTGCACCTGTCGTTGATGCGGTCGTGCACGGGCTGGCCGTCCGGCGTGTGGCTGGATCCGCCGCGCCGTACGACGCCTGACGGGTCGGGGTTCCAGCTGCAGCACTGGACGCACGAGTTCTCCTACGCGCTGGCGGCCGGTGACGGCGACTGGCGCGCGCTCGGTCTGCCCGCGGCGGGACAGGAGTTCATCACGCCGCTGCTGCCTCGCGTCCTGGACGCGCAGGGCGGCGACCTGCCGTCGCCGCACTCGCTGCTGCGCGTGGACCCGCCGCGCGAGGTGCTGTTCAGCACGGTCAAGGCCACCGGCAACCCGCACGCGCACGGCCTGTCCGGGGCCGGGGGCGGAAACGGGGCCGGGGCCGGGGGCGGGGGCGGGGTGACGATCAGGCTGGCCGAGTCGACCGGCCTGGGCACGACCGCCGCCCTGCACTCGCCGGTGCTCCCGCTCGACGCGCTGGTCCCCTCCGACCTGCTCGAAACCCCCGACCAGCCGACCCCGTCCGGAGAGAGCCACGCCACGCCCGACCGGCCGACCTCGTCTGGGGCAGGCCACGCCGCTTCCGACCGGTCGGCCGGCTCCGGGCAGGGTCCCGTCGCGCCGCTCGAGCTGTCCGGCGCCGAGGTGGCCACGTTCGTCGTCCCTGCGGTGCTCGACCAGGCGGGCGCGGAGCTCGGCACGACGGCTGAGCCGGCGCAGCCGGTCTACAGCCGGTACTGGCTGCACAACAAGGGCCCGGCGCCGCTCGGCTACCTGCCCGTGAGCCTGGCCGTCTCCCCCGGCCTGGTCACCCCCGAGGGCCCGTTCGAGGTGGACGTCGTCGTCTCCTCCCACCTGGTGGACGCGGCCCACGAGGGCGTCGTGACCCTGGACCTGCCCGGCGGCTGGACGGCCGAGCCGTCCCGGCGGGTCTTCCGCCTGGAGCCCGGCGGTCATGCCCGCTTCACCTTCACCGTCACGCCGGCGCAGGGCTCCGGCCTCCACTTCGTGACCGCCCGCACCCAGGTGGGCGAGCAGGTGATCGAGGACGCCGTCACCGTCGCCCTCGGCCCGGTCCCCGAGCTGCCCGCGCCGGTCGAGTCGGTGCCCGAGGACGGGGTCGCGGCGCGGGGCACCACGGCCGCCGAGGGCCGGCCGACCGGGCTGACGGTCCGCGCCGTCACCGGCTCGCTGTCGCTGCGTCCCGGCGACCGGGCGGCCCTGACCGTGCGGCTGGCCAACACGACCGCGGGGACCATCCGCGGCGAGGCCCAGCTCGCCTCCCCGTGGGGCACGTGGGAGCTGCTGCCCGAGGTCGTCCAGGGCTTCGAGGTGGCTCCCGGCGAGACGGTGGACGTCGCCTTCCCTGTCACGGTCCCGCCCGACGCTCAGGAGCTGCGCTCATGGGCTCTGGCCAAGGTCATGTGGTTCGGCAGGTGCCAGTACGCGCCCGCCGTCCGCCTGGAGGTGGCACGATGACGCGCCCGCACGTGATCGGCACGGTCGACGGGCAGCCCGTCCCGCGTGAGCTGCTCGACGTCCGCCTGCGCGACCTGCGCGAGGGGCCGCTCAGTGCCGCGCTGCCCACGCCCGGCAGCTCCGAGGACAGGCAGATGGCCCGCTGGGTGACGCAGGTCGTCCTGACCGAGGTCCTGTGCGAGCGCGAGGCGCTGGCCAGGGGCCTGGCGCCGCTCGAAGGGCCGCCGCTCGACCGCCTCGCCGCGGTCGAGCTGGGCTCCATCAACGCCGCCGCCTGCAACGGCAGCCCGTGGGTGCGCGCCGTCCACCGTGCCGTGGCCGCCGCGGCGCAGGTCCCGCCGGCCTGGTCGGCTCCCCCTCCGGCCGCCCGCGCCCCCCTCCACCTGGTACGGCACGCCCTGTTCGGCGACGAGCCGGCCGCCCGCGCCGCCACGCCCGGCGACCTGGAACGGCTCGGCGCGATCAGTCTCGACTCGCTGCCTTCCGCGATCGCCGAGGCGTTGCGGCGCCTGCCGTACGGGACGCAGGCCGGGCCGGTCCGCGACCCGCTGGGCTGGCACGTGGCCGTCGCCGAGCCCGCGCCCGTCACCGACCCGGGCGCCCGCAGCGACAGCGGCAGCGGCTCCGGGGACGCGCCGCTCGCCGAGGCCGCCGGGCGGCGCGCGTTCGCCCGCTGGCTGGACGAGCAGCGGGCCACCCGGGTGGAACTCGTCCCCGGTCTCGAACATCCTGGCGACCCTCGCCAGCCCGACAACCACCACAAACACTGATGACCCACGTACTGGCCGTCGACATCGGCGGCACCAAGCTCGCGGCGGCCCTCGTCGACCGCGCGGGAACCGTCCTGCGCTCGGCCACCCGCCCCACTCCGCGCGAGGACGTCTTCGGCGCGCTCGCCCTGCTCGTCGGCGAGGTCGTGGCCGAGGGCCCGGCGCCCGTCGCGGTCGGGATCGGCTGCGCGGGCCCGCTGAACCTGGCCACCGGCACGGTCAGCCCCGTCAACATCGGCACCTGGCGCGGCTTCCCGCTGCGCGAGCGGGTGCGGGAGCTCACCGGGCTGCCCACCGTGCTGGCGGGCGACGCCCAGTGCTTCGCGCTGGGCGAGCACTGGCTCGGCACCGGCGCCCGAAGCCCGTCGATGCTCGGCATCGTGGTCTCGACGGGCATCGGCGGAGGGCTGGTCATCGACGGCGCGCCGCTGCTCGGCCCCACAGGGAACGCCGGACACGTCGGGCACATGACGGTCGACCCCGCCGGCGAGCCGTGCGCGTGCGGGAGCCGGGGCTGCGTCGAGAGGTACGCCAGCGGGCCCAACCTGGTCCGCTGGGCCGTCGAGAACGGCTGGACCCCCTCGCCGGAGGGGGCCGCTCCCGACGGGGCGCTGCTGGCCGGGGACGCCGCGGCGGGTCACCCCGTGGCGCTGGCGGCGTTCGAGCGGGGCGCCCGCGCGCTGGCCGCGATGATCGTCTCCACGGCCGCCGCGGTCGAGGTGACGGATGTGGTCATCGGCGGCGGCGTGGCCAACGCGGGCCCGATCCTGTTCGACCCGCTCCGCCGCGCGATGGACGAGCTGGCAGGACTCGACTTCGTCCGGCGGGTCGAGATCCGCCGGTCCAGGCTGGGTGTGCGGGCCGCGCTGGCCGGGGCCGCCAAGCTGGCCTGGACGGCGACGCCGGCTACCGCCGTTCCGCCTGAGCCTCGCGACGCTCGATGATCCTTCGCGTGTAGGGGATGACCTCCACGACCTTCGCCCCGAGGTAGGCGCCGATGAAGGCCAGCACCAGCAGGACGATCGGACTCGTGGCGAACCCGTTCACCGTCACGAACACCTGCAGGATCACGTCGAGCATCGGCATATGCGGACTCCGGGGAAAGAACCAGACAGAGGACTCACCATAACCGGCGGCCACGCATGGTCGACGCGGTTCAAACCTGTCCCGGCCGCCACTGTCTTCTCCCATTCGCCTTCGCCTTTCCGCGGCAAGGAGGCGAAGAGGATTCGGATGCCGATCCGATAGCCGGCGTTTCTACGGTTGTCCCATGCCTCGAGGAGAGCGGCCTCCAATGGGGGGGGCGGGGGCACTCGCCTGCGCTGGTCGCCGCGCTCTTCCTGGCCGGAACACCCGACGCGGGCACGCCATCGGGCCGCCCGCCGACCGTGGAAGGGAGGCGAACCATGAGGATCGAGATCAAGCGGATCGAGAACGTCCGTCTGACCGGCGACTGCTTTGGCACCTGGAACAACCCTTGCGGGTGACGAGTCGCGTGGTCATGAGTCCCGGACGGCGCAGCCGTCCGGGACTCATGACCGGAGGAAGGAAGGAGGGGCACCTTGTCCGAGGAGGAGGCAAGGGCGGCGCTGTGCCGCTTCGTCGTCGGTCACGACGGGAACGATTTCGTGATCGGCCGGCCCGATCTCGGCGTGTACGTAGCGGTGCCCGAGCCAGGGGCCGTGTTCGTCGAGGCCGTGCGGAACGGAAGCGCACTCGCCGAGGCGACGGCCAAGGCCAGTGACGTGGCAGGTCAACCGGTCGACGCCGACGACTTCCTGGACGGGCTGGCCGCGGCGGGGCTCCTGGAGCCGCCGCACCTCCCCGGCGCCGGGCGCGCGCGGAGCAGGCGCCGGATCCGCTGGATCGAGGGCGTCAGCCAGGTGTCGGCCCGGCGCCTGTTCGGCGTCGGCGCGTGGACCGTCTACGGCCTGGCCTGGGTGTTCGTCGTGGCCGTGCTGGCGCTGCGGCCCGACCTGCGGCCCGCCTACGAGCACGGGTGGTGGTTACCCGATCCGGTGATATCGGTTCTCGTGCTGTTCCCCGTCAGCGTCGCGCTGACCGCCTGCCATGAGGGGTGGCACTGGCTCGCCGGACGCGCCGCCGGCATACCGGCGGTCTTCCGCGTGTCCTACCGGGGCGCTTTCCTGGTCTTCGAGACCGATCTCACGCAGATCGTGGCCACGCCGCGGAACCGGCGTTACGGTCCCTTTCTCGCCGGGATCGCCATCGACGGCCTCGTCATCGCCTGCGCGCTGGCCGTACGGCTGGCCAATCGCGACGGGTGGCTGGCCGTGCCCGGCGTGGTGGACCGGTTGCTCGCGGCCGTGGTCCTGGTCCAGTGCCTCGCCGTCGCCTGGCAGTTCGCGGCCGTGTTCATGCGCAGCGACATGTACGCGGTGCTGGCCAACGCGCTCCACTGCCACGACCTGTACCGGACCACCTGGCTGCTGCTGAAGGACCGTCTGTGGCGGCTGTCCGCGAGCGAGGCGGCTGAACTGGCCGCGACGGGCGAGCGCGATCGGGCGGTCGCCCGGTGGTTCTCCCTGCTGTACCTGGCCGGAATGATCGGCGTCGTATGGCTGGTACTGAACTTCGGCCTCCCCTTCATGATCGGAATGGTGACCTGGGCGGCCGCGAATCTCGCCGGATTCCAGCTCACGTCCTGGGTGTTCTGGTCGTCGCTGCTCATGGCGATGTTCGTGGTGGTTCCCCGGGTGGCCCCCGCGTTCCTCGCCGTCCGGGAGCACCGGCGGCGGAAGGAGGGCGCGTTGCGATGAGCCGACGATGGATCTGGCGGCTGGCGACCGGCGCCGCTCTTGCCGCCACACTCATGGCCCTCGCCTCAGGGCCGTACCAGGTCATCTTCGGCGCCGTCACGGGGTCGGTCGCGAGCAGCAGGCACGCGCCGTGCCTGCCGGGCCTCGAGGTGCCCGTTCTCGACAGCCCGCACATCCCCGAGGCGGAAGGCGCGGGCGTCCGCTACAACTCCCAGCCGCCGACGTCGGGGCCGCACTTCGCCTTCACCGTGGCGACCGGAATCTACGACTCCCCTGTCCCTCCCGGCCTGTACGTGCACGCGATGGAACACGGTCATGTCGTCATCCACTACTCACCGGACACACCACCGGCGCGGGTGGACGCGCTGAAACGGATCGCCCGCCGGTACGGCGCCGACGTCGTCATGTTCCCCGACCCGGCGATGGGCGTCGGTATCGCCCTCACCGCCTGGGGCAGGCTCGACAGGATGATCGAGCCCGACGAGCCTCGCATCTCGGCCTTCATCGAGAGGCTGAGCGGGCGCTACGTCCACGGCTGGAGCAACCCGACCGACTGCTGAGTCGATAGCGATTGGATAGCGCGGTTTCGGAGGATACCTGGGACATCGTTCGTCTCCGAGAGGAATCCTGATGCGCGCGTTCTTCGCCTCGTTACTGAGCGGGCTCGCCCTTGTCACCGTGCTCACCGCGGCGTCCACACCGTCCGAGAACGAGGGACAGACGCGACCGGCGACCGTCCTGGCAGGGCCGTGCGGCCCCTTGTGGGGGACGATCTGCTGATCTCATGATCTTCCCATGGACGACAAGACCGGTACCGGCGAAGCGACGGCGGGCGAGGGCTCAGGCGACGTCGAGTTCCGCCTGCTCGGTTCGTTCGAGGTGCGAGCCGGCGGTCGCGCCCTCCGCCTCGGCGGCCCGAGGCAGGAGAAGGTGCTGGCGGCGCTTCTGCTCAACGCCAACACGGCGGTGAGCACCTCGGCGCTCGTCGACGCGATGTGGGACGACGACCCTCCGGAGACGGCGAGGGAACAGGTCCACAACGCGGTCGCGACGCTTCGCAGGAAGCTGGGGCCGCTGAGCCGGATCCTGGTCACGGAAGGGCGCGGATACCGGCTCGACATCGCCGAGGAGCAGGTCGACGCCAGCCGGTTCTCGCGCGCGATCGAGGCCGCGCGGAGACAGCGTGACGCCTCTGCCGCCGTCACCATGGTGTCCGAGGCGCTGGAGCTGTGGCGTGGCCCCGCGCTGTGCGGGATGACCGGGCGCGTCATCGAGGCCGCCGCGACCCGGATGAACGAACACCGGCTGTCGGCATGGGAACTCCTCATAGATCATCAGCTCGAGCTCGGCGAGGTGGCGGGTCTGGTACCCGACCTCGCCGAGCTGGCGGCGGCGAACCCGTTACGCGAAAGCCTGGTCGGCAGGTTCGCGCTCGTGCTCGCCCACGCGGGACGCCAGTCGGAGGCGCTGGAGGTCTACGAGCGCACCCGCGTGCTCCTCGCCGACGAACTCGGCGTCGACCCCAGTCCCGAACTGCGAGCCGTTCACGCCCGGTTGCTGCGCGACGAGGCCCGGCCCGCGCCACGCGAACGGCGCGACATCAGGCCGGACGCCAGGCCGAACGTCCTGCCGTACGACATCGCGGACTTCACGGGACGGACGCGGGAGATCGACCGGCTGCTCGGGATGACGGCCGCGCCCGCGACCACCGCGATCGTGATCACGGCTGTGGACGGCATGCCAGGTGTCGGCAAGACCGCGCTCGCGGTCCACGCCGCGCATCTGCTCGCGGCCCGATATCCCGACGGGCAGCTGTTCATCGATCTGCACGGTCATACACCGGGGCAACGCCCGCTCGACCCGTTCACGGCGCTCGACCTGCTCCTGCGGGATCTCGGCCATCCGCCGGAGCAGATACCCGACACGCTGGAGAAGCGGATCGGCCTCTGGCGGGCCGAGGTGGGCGGCAAGAGCGTGCTCGTGGTCCTCGACAACGCGAAGGACGCCGCCCAGGTTCGCCCGCTCCTGCCGGGAACTCCCTCGGCGCGGGTCCTGGTGACCAGCAGGCGGCGGCTGACCGCGCTCGAGGGAGCGACGTCGTTCTCGCTCGAGCAGCTGACCCCCGCTGAGGCCGCTGAGCTGTTCGTCCGCATCGCCGGCGCCGACCGCACGGCCGCGCGTCCCGAGCTGGTGGACCAGGTGGTGGCCATGTGCGGGTTGCTGCCGCTGGCCATCCGGATCGCGGCCTCCCGGTTCGCGCACCGCCCGGCCTGGACCCTGACGACCCTGCTCGACCGGTTACGCGACGAGCGCCGCCGCCTGGCCGAGCTCACCGCGAGCGACCGGGGTGTCATCGCCGCGTTCACCGTCTCCTACCAGCACCTCTCCGATGCCGAACAGCGCCTGTTCCGCATGCTCGGCGTCCATCCCGGCGCCGACTTCGACGCCTACGGCGTGGCGTCGCTCATCGGCGTGGACGTGGCGGAGACCGAGCGACTTCTGGAGAACCTTCTCGACGTCCACCTGCTGATCCAGCTCGCCGCCGGCCGCTACCAGTTCCACGATCTGATCAGGCACCACGCGCGGATGCTGGCGGAGCAGGAGGAGAGCGAGCAGTCCCGCCTGGCGGCGGTGCGGCGGCTGGTGGACTACTCCCTCAGGCTCGGGCACGCGTGCGAGACCCTGATCAATCCGGGCCGCCAGCTCGGCGAGATGGACGCGGAGGACCACCGCTCGCCGTTGCCCGTTCTGCGGACCACCACCGGCGTCCGTGACCTGATCAGGGCCGAGCATCGCAACCTCACCGCCGTCATCGGCCGGGCGGAGGAACTCGGGCTGCTGACACGGACGTGGCGGCTGTCCGCGACGTTGGGACCGCTGTTGCAACGGCACGGCCACGGCGACGAGGCGCTCGAGTGCTACGGCGCCGGGCTGCGCGCGGCCCGAGCCGCCGGTGACCGCGCGGGCGAGGCGACCGTGTGCCGGCACCTGGGCGTGGCCTACATCGGGATCGGCCGGTACGGCGACGCCCTGGAGGCGCTGAGCGCCGGCCTCGCCCTCGAGGAGACCCAGGACGGCACCGCCCGGTTGCTGAGCAACATGGGGATCGCGCTCATCCGGATCGGACGGTTCGAGGAGGCCCTCGGCCATCTGGACAGGGCGCTGGATCTCCTGAAGGTGGAGGGCACACCACACGATCTCGCCATGGTGCTGACCAACATCGGCGTGGCCCACACCCAGCTGGGCCGCTATGCCAAGGCGACCGACAGTCACCTGCGCGCGCTGGAGATCCAGCGCCCGCTCGGCAACCCCTTCGCCGAGCTGCTGAGCCTGGTGAACGTGGGATGGGTGGCGACGCTGTCCGGCGATCTGGAGACCGCGTCGGACCATCTCGAGCGCGGGCTGGCCCTCAGCCGCCAGATCGGCGCGAGAGAGGTCGAGGCACGTGCGCTGTTCCTGCGCGCCGACTGCCTGCGGCGGGACGGGAAACCCGAGCGGGCGCTGGAGGACTGCAGGCAGGCGCTCGTCTTCGCCAGGGAGATGGGTGATCGCGACATCGAGGGGTCGGTGCTCAACGTCCTGGGCCGGGTCCACCAGGCGATGGGCGACGTGGAGGCGGCGGCCGACTGCTTCACCACGGCGCTACGCGTCATCGAGGACGGAGGGCAGGCGGCCAAGTCCGCCTCGGCGCATGAGGGGCTCGGCGAGGTCTGCTGGGCGAGAGGCGACCAGCGCGGGGCGCTGACCCATTGGGAGAGGTCGCTGACCATCGCCACCGCCGCGGGTCTTCCCGTCGCCGAGAACCTGCGCCACCGTGTGGCCGCGGCGAGGCAGGCGCTCGCCGGTCACGAACGGCCATCGCCCCCTGCCCAGGGGCGATGGCCGTAGCGCGCCGGTCAGTGGAAGAAGTGCCGCGTCCCGGTGAAGTACAGGGTGACGCCGGCCTTCTCGCAGGCCGCGATGACCTCGTCGTCCCTGATCGACCCGCCGGGCTCCACGATGGCCTTCACCCCGGCCGCGATGAGCACCTCGGGGCCGTCGGCGAACGGGAAGAACGCGTCGGAGGCCGCCACCGACCCGGCCGCCCTGTCGGCCGCGCGGGTGACCGCGAGACGGCAGGAGTCGACCCGGTTGACCTGGCCCATGCCGACGCCGACCGTGGCGCCCGCGGCCGCCAGCACGATCGCGTTGGACTTCACCGACCTGGACGCCCGCCAGGCGAAGTCGAGCTCCCGCAGCAGCTCGGGCGTGGCCGCGGGCCCGGCCTTCAGCTCCCAGTTCTCCGGCGCGTCGCCGGGGGCGTCGATCCGGTCGGCG
The DNA here is from genome assembly GCF_053586935.1 of Nonomuraea sp. NPDC003727. Taxonomy (NCBI): domain Bacteria; kingdom Bacillati; phylum Actinomycetota; class Actinomycetes; order Streptosporangiales; family Streptosporangiaceae; genus Nonomuraea; species Nonomuraea sp. NPDC003727. The sequence continues at coordinate 160,674 of NZ_JBSFNE010000005.1, read as the reverse complement.
GTCTGCACCAGCAGCCCGCCGTCGACCCTGCGGAACTCGGTGGCGTTGGCCGGCCGCTGCCCGCACCGCAGCAGGCGCAGGTTCTTCTTCCCGGTGAGAACGGCCAGCGCCTCGTCGGCGAACGAGGGCGCGACCACCACCTCGGTGAACACCTCCGCGATCTGCCTGGCCAGCTCGACGCTCACCTCCCCGTTGACCGCGATGACCCCGCCGTAGGCCGACACCGGGTCGCAGGCGTGGGCCTTGCGGTGGGCGTCGGCCACGTCGGCGCCGACGGCGATGCCGCACGGGTTCTGGTGCTTGATGATCGCGACACACGGCGCGTCGAAGTCCCACGCGGCCCGCCAGGCGGCGTCGGCGTCGAGGTAGTTGTTGTAGGACATCTCCTTGCCGTGCAGCTGCTCGGCGTTGGCGAGCCCGCCGTCCTCGGAGACGTACAGCCAGGCCTGCTGGTGCGGGTTCTCGCCGTAGCGCAGGACGTTCTTGAGCCGGCCGGCCGTGCCGCTGAACCGCCGGTCGCCGGTGTAGGTCTCGGCGAACCAGGTCGCCACGGCGACGTCGTAGGCGGCCGTGTGCGCGTAGGCGCGGCCCGCCAGGCTCCTGCGCTCGTCGAGGGTGAAGCCGCCCTCGTCGAGGGCGCGGTAGATCTCGCCGTAGGAGCCGGTGTCGACCACGACGGCGCAGGTGGCGTGGTTCTTGGCGGCACCGCGGATCATGGCGGGGCCGCCGATGTCGATCTGCTCGACGCACTCGGCGTCGGAGGCGCCCGAGGCCACGGTCTGCTCGAACGGGTAGAGGTTGACCACGACCAGCTGGAACGGGTCGATCTCCAGCTCGTTCAGCTGGGCGACGTGGTGCTCCTTGGTCAGGTCGGCCAGCAGGCCCGCGTGGACGCGCGGGTGCAGGGTCTTGACCCTGCCGTCCAGGCATTCGGGGAAACCCGTCAGCTGCTCGACCTTGGTGACGGCGATGCCGGATGAGGCGATCGCGGCCGCCGTGCCCCCCGTGGAGACGATCTCCACCCCCGCGGCGTCGAGCGCTCGGGCCAGCTCCTCGAGCCCGGACTTGTCGTACACCGCGATCAACGCGCGCCTGATGGCGATGCGGCTGTCGGGCTGGGCAGCGCCCTCGCTGCGCTCGGTCACTTCTTCTCTCCTCCTGGTCCGATGCGGACGGTACGGCCGGAGACGGTCCAGCCCTCGCGGACCATCCGGCCGACGGTGTCGACGAGCAGCTCTCGTTCGACGGTCTTGATGCGCTCGTGCAGCTGGTGCTCGTCGTCCCCGTCGAAGACGCGCACCGCCTCCTGCGCGATGATGGGCCCGGTGTCGACGCCCGCGTCGGCCAGCATCACCGTGCAGCCGGTGACCTTGACGCCGTGGGCCAGCGCGTCGCGCACGCCGTGGGCCCCGGGGAAGGACGGCAGCAGCGCGGGATGGGTGTTGACCACGGGGAAGGCGCTCAGCGTCGGCTCGCCGAGGATCTTCATGAAGCCGGCCGAGACGACCAGGTCGGGCCGGTAGGCGGCGATGCGCGCGGCGACGGCGGCGTCCCACTCGGCGCGGGAGCCGTACCCGGAGAGCTTCTCGACGAAGGTCGGCACGCCCGCGCGCTCGGCCCTGGCCAGCCCCTCGATGCCGTCGCGGTCCGCACCCACCGCCACGATCGTCGCGCCGTACGACGGATCTGCTGAGGCATCCAGAAGGGCCTGTAGGTTGGTTCCAGAGCCGGAGACGAGAACCACAAGCCGACCTGCCTGCGACACAGGCGCACTCCATTCACATGCTCGGGGTGGGGTAGCCAGGGTATCTGTTCCTCGTCCGGCAACGTTGAGGAGGTCAGGTGACGACACCGGTGCAGGCACCGGGCGACCAGCAGCTCGCGGAGTCCGCGGGCCGCAGGGCGATATGGCTGGCCATCGCGGCGCTGGCCATGACGTTCATGCTTCCGCTCGCCGGCCTGGTCATGGCGGTCTTCGCCCTGCTGGCGGGATTCAGGGCGCGGCCGGCGCTGCGCGCCGCCGGCAGGTCCACGGGCGTCGCGGTGGGCGGCATCGTGATCTCCGCGATCGCGCTGCTGCTGTCGGCGTCGGCGACGGCGATGCAGCTGTACCTGATGAACGAGTACGCCGCCTACCAGGAGTGCAGGAAGGGGGCGGGCACGGTGGCCGCGCAGAACGCGTGCTTCGCGGAGTTCAGGAACGCGGCGGCGGCCAAGCTCCCGCCCGGTGTGATCGAGTTCCTGGGCGCGGTGGAGTAGCCGCCTAGTCGCGGTCCCAGGCGTAGGGGTCGAGGTAGATGACGTGGCCGCCGCGGTCGTCGGACTCGTCCACGATGTCGCGGCGGGGCGGCCCTGACCGTTCGGGGCCGCGCGGCTTGGCCTGCGCCAGCGTCTCGGCCGCCGCTGAGGCGTGCTCGTCCTGCCAGTCGTCGCGGATGACCGGGATGGGCTGGGTGTCGGCCTCGGTGGCGTCCATCCAGTGGCCGGGCAGGGCGCGCCCCTCCGGCTCGGCGAAGCCGACCTTGCTCGCCGCCTTCGCGATGGCCGCGCCGGCCTTGCGCGCCGTGTCGAGCTTGCGGGCGATCGGGCCCTTGCCGCGCGCCCCCTGGTAGAGCAGCCACCAGTTGGCCAGCCCCGCCGAGATGCCGGCGGCGACGCCGACCTCCAGGCTGACCGACAGCGCCACCTCCCAGGCCGAGGGGCCGACCACGGCCAGCCTGGCCCCGCCGATCGAGCCGCCCGACAGCTCGGCCAGCAGCCCCGCAACAAGTCCCGTGGTGACGCCGGTGACGAACCCCCACAGCGGTGCCGCCTCGTACGACGGCGACGGCGCGATCCTGGCGACCACCACGCCCGCCACGGCGCCGGCGGCGAACGGCAGCGCGATCAGCCCCATCATGACGGCCGGCACCGGCCCGTTCTCGGGGAGCGCGCCGAGCAGCGGCAGCGTCGGCACGTAGCCCAACTGCACGCCCGTCGGCGCGACCAGCGTGCCGGTGCCGACGGCGAACCCGGGACCGGCGATGTAGGCCAGCCCCCAGATGACGGCGTTCAGCAGGTACAGGGCCTGGACCAGCAGGAGCAGCAGCCCGCCAACGAACCCCGGCGCCAGGCCGTCGGTCAGCTCGCGTACCTGCTGGAAGTTGACCGCGATCGCCACCAGCACCAGCACCAGGCCGGCGACCAGCATGACGGCGACGGCGACGGCCGTGCCGACCGTGACGGCGCGCACCCGCTCGGGCAGCAGCCGCAGCATCGACCGCCACGGGCCGATGGTGCGCGCGGTGGCCAGCACGCCCGCCACGAACGCCAGCAGGAAGTGGCTGAGCAGCGCCTCGCCGATGAACGGCTGGGTGACGTCGTTCCTGGCCACCAGCGCCATCAGCCCGGCCAGCAGCGCGTACGGCGCGGCCAGCGACACCCCCGCCTGCGCCACCAGCACCAGCTGGGCCTTGCGCCGGGCGCTCGCCTGCTCCTTCGGGCTGTTCTTCGGCAGCCGCGCGGGCAGCCGCAGCCGCAGGTCGGCGTCGCGCGCCATCCACATGGCCGCCTTGTACAGCAGCACCGAGGGCAGCACCATGAGCCCCAGCGGCAGCAGGCCGAGCTGCCCGCCCGACCAGGAGAACCCGGTGTGGTGCGCGGCCAGCCAGATCTGCGCCGCGGTGCGGAACACCCCCGGCAGGCCCGCCCCGAGCGCGCCCCTGGGCGCGGCGATCCAGCCGACCAGGGTGAGGGTGACGAGCACGGCCAGGCCCACCCCGAGCGTGGCCGCAGCCGCGAGCATCCCTGAGACGGGCAGCGGCCGCCGCGTCTCGTCGTCATCTCCGGAGATCTTGCTGAGTACCGTCCGGGGAGCTGTCCGCAGGTGATCGAGAAGGGCCGTCACAGTGCTCGATGTTCTCAAGTTTTCAGTCAAGAACCTCTCAGCCGCGCCGTGAGTCGCCATTCATCCTGGACGGCAGGCCGCGATCGAGCGGCGCCTGCCACGTCACGGCGGGCACCGGAGTCCCGCTGGAGTGGCGTGGACATGCGGACGGCCACCGGGTGACCCCGGTGGCCGTCATCACGCTCCGCCGTACGGAGGAGAGCCCCCGCGATGGACGGGAACTAGCGCGACTGCATGATCTCGCGCATGAGGCGGGCGGTCTCGGAGGGCGTCTTGCCGACGCGGACGCCGACCTTCTCCAGCGCCTCCTTCTTCGCCTGGGCGGTGCCGGCCGAGCCGGACACGATCGCGCCCGCGTGGCCCATGGTCTTGCCCTCGGGGGCGGTGAAGCCCGCCACGTAGGCCACGACCGGCTTGGTCACGTGCTGCTCGATGTAGGCGGCGGCCCGCTCCTCGGCGTCGCCGCCGATCTCGCCGATCATCACGATCGCGTCGGTGCCCGGGTCCTCCTGGAAGGCCTGGAGGGCGTCGATGTGCGTGGTGCCGATGACGGGGTCGCCGCCGATGCCGACGGCGGTGGAGAAGCCGAAGTCACGCAGCTCGTACATGAGCTGGTAGGTCAGCGTGCCGGACTTCGACACCAGGCCGATGCGGCCCGCGGTGGTGATGTCGGCGGGGATGATGCCCGCGTTGGACGCGCCGGGCGAGGCGATGCCGGGGCAGTTCGGCCCGATGATGCGGGTCTTGTTGCCCTTGGCGACCGCGTAGGCCCAGAAGGCCGTGGTGTCGTGGACCGGGACGCCCTCGGTGATGACCACGCAGAGCGGGATGCCCGCGTCGATGGCCTCGATGACCGCGTCCTTGGTGAAGGCCGGCGGCACGAAGACGACGGAGACGTCGGCCCCGGTCTGCTCCATGGCCTCCTTGACCGTGCCGAAGACGGGCAGGTCGAGGTGGGTGGTGCCGGCCTTGCGGGCGTTCACGCCGCCGACGACCCTGGCGCCGGAGGCGAGCATGCGCTTGGCGTGCTTGGTGCCCTCACCGCCGGTCATGCCCTGAACAATGATCTTGCTGTTCTCGGTCAGCCAGATTGCCATTACGCACCTACCGCAGCGAGCTCGGCGGCGCGCTTGGCCGCGTCGTCCATCGTGTCAACAAGCTCGACGCCCTTGAGCCCGGCGTCGCGCAGGATCTGCCGCCCCAGCAGGGCGTTGTTGCCGTCCAGCCGGACGACCAGCGGGCGGGTCACCGCCTCGCCGCGCTCCTCGAGCAGCTTGAAGGCCGCGACGATGCCGTTGGCGACCGCGTCGCAGGCGGTGATGCCGCCGAAGACGTTCACGAAGATCGACTTCACCGCGACGTCGGACAGGATGATCTCCAGGCCCGCGGCCATGACCTCGGCGCTGGCGCCGCCGCCGATGTCGAGGAAGTTGGCGGGCTTGGGCTGACCGGGGAAGGCCTCGCCCGCGTAGGCGACGACGTCGAGGGTGGACATGACCAGGCCCGCGCCGTTGCCGATGATGCCGACGTTGCCGTCGAGCTTGACGTAGTTGAGGTCCTTCTCCTTGGCCGCGGCCTCCAGCGGGTCCTCGGCGGCCTTGTCGGCGAACTTCTCGTGGTCGGCCTGGCGGAAGGTCGCGTTGTCGTCGAGCGTGACCTTGCCGTCGAGGGCCTTCACCTGGCCGTCGGCCGACAGGATCATGGGGTTGACCTCGACGAGCGAGGCGTCCTCGTCGACGAAGCAGCACCAGAGCTTCTCGATGAGCTCGGCCGCGCCGTCCAGGGACTTCTCGGGCAGCCCGCCGGCGACGGCGATCTCGCGCGCCTTGGCGCGGTCGACGCCGGTCAGCGCGGAGACCGGCACCTTGGCGACCTTCTCCGGGGCGCTGTGCGCGACCTCTTCGATGTCCATGCCGCCGGCGGCGGAGCAGATCGCGAGGAAGGTACGGTTCGCACGGTCGAGCAGGAAGGAGAAGTAGTACTCCTCCGCGATCGCGCTGGCCTCTTCCACCAGCACCTTGTGGACCGTGTGGCCCTTGATGTCCATCCCGAGGATGTCGGTGGCCTTCGCGACGGCGTCCGCCGCGTCGTCGGCGACCTTGACGCCGCCCGCCTTGCCGCGACCCCCGGTCTTGACCTGGGCCTTGACGACAACGCGGCCGGTCAGCTGCTCGGCAGCCGCACGCACCTCCTCCACGGTGTGCGCGACGATGCCGCGCGGCACCGGGATGCCGTAGTCCGCGAAGAGCTCCTTCGCCTGATGTTCGAACAGGTCCACGAGGGTCCGTCCTTCTCCTTGGTCGCTCCCCCTCCTCACTCGCTTCGCGGAACGCCTCGCTCCTCGGCCTTCCACTCCGCTCGCTCGGTCGGGCTCGCTCCCTGCTATTCGACTGATGTTCGACGGCCCGGGCCCACCCCCGTGTGCCGGGCGTTTCCGCCAAGGAAGCCTAGTCCCAAGCTCGACCTGCCCAGGTCATCGGGTCATAGATATCGCTCGCGCGCCATACCAATGTGCGGCAAATCGCCTGATTGTCCTCTTTAGCGATCTAGGATGTCCCGCACATCTGACCGAAGGGGCACAAACCAACATGAGGCGTTTGATCGCCGCCACCGCGCTCACCGCAGCCGCGGTCGCGGTCGCCACCCCCGCTTTCGCGTACTCCGCCGCGCCGAAGAACCCGGTGGAGGCGCTGAAGAAGCAGTTCGTCGCCGGCAAGGGCGTCAAGGTCTCCGAGACCACCACCATGACCACGGACGGCAAGCCGTCCGGCGGCGTCGGCCGCATGACCGGCGTCCTCGCGTTCGGCAAGAAGGGCGTCGTCGCCTCCGACCTGACCCGCCGCACCAAGGGCCCGAAGGTCGCGGACGACGACGAGTTCGCCGCCCTGTTCAGCCCCACCAGGTACATCAGCGTCAACGACCAGACGTACGCCAAGGGCGGCATCTACTCCCGCGACCTGCCCGAGGGCAAGAAGTGGGTGCGCGTCGACGGCGCGCCCGACGCCACCATGTCCAGCAGCCAGCTGATCAACATCTTCGACGCCTCCGTCCTCAAGACGGTCCTCAAGGGCGCGTCGAGCGTCCGCGGCGGCGTCTACAAGGGCGCGATCAGCCTCAACGACCTCAGCAAGGCGTCGGGCGGCAGCCCCCTGCCCGGCAAGGTGGGCAAGGTGAAGGTCGCCTACGCGGTCACCGTGAACTCCAAGCTGCTCGTCACCAGGGTGACCACCGTGGCGAAGCTGGACTTCGGGCTGCTGGGGGTCATGAGCATGACCGCCGACACCCGCTACAGCGACTGGGGCACCAAGGTCGTCATCACCGCTCCCCCCGAGGAGGAGGTGGTCGACGCGGCCGACCTCGGGACCGAGGTTCCCGACCTGCCCAGCGTCCTCACCGAGGCCGCCGGCTAGGAGCCGACGCCGTCGAGAGCCCGGCCGCCCCTCGACGGGGGCGCCGGGCTTTCCGCTGCCCGGGTGCCGAGCCACGCCTCCTGTCCTTCACGCGCCATGCGCACGGTGTCCCGAATGATGAGACGCGGTCGTGATCTTCAAGTGAAAAGATCTTTCCTCCCCCTCCAGAAGGAAGAAACACATGAAGCGAACCATCGTCGGCCTCGCCCTGGCCACGGGCGTCGCGCTGATCACCGCCGTACCCGCTCAGGCGGCAGCGCCCAAGGCCGACCCGGTCAAGGCGCTCAAGGCCCAGTTCGTCCCGGGCAAGGGCGTCAAGACCACCGCCACCCTCAGGATGTCGATCTCCGGTGACCCCGTCATCACCGCCCGCGAGACCGGCGCCCTGGCATGGAGCAGGTCGGGCGTCGCCGCCTCCGACAAGACCGTGAAGTTCAGCCTCGACCCGGTCGTCGTCTCGGCGCTGGAGGAAGGCGACGAGGACGGCGCGGCGCTGAAGGACCTGGTGCGCACCCCGACCCGCCAGATCAACGTCAAGAACTGGAGCTACCTGTCGGGCGGCCTCGTGGCCGGCTCCCTGCCCGAGGGCAAGACGTGGGTGCGCGGCCCGCGGACGGACGCGGCCAGCCTCGGCGGCCCCAGCGTCGACCTCTTCTCCCCCGGCACGCTCAAGACGCTGCTGTCCAGCGCCTCCTCCGTCAAGAACGGCCTGGCCAAGGGCACCATCAAGGCGGGCAAGCTGCCCAGCAGGCCGCTGGGCTTCAAGGCCAGTCAGAAGGTCACGTGGGCGCTCTGGTTCGACAGCAAGGGCCTCGTGAGCCGGTTCACCACCAAGATCTCGTTGCCGATGGGCCGTGGCGAGACGATCGACTTCACCGCCGACAGCAGGTACACCGGGTGGGGTTCCACGGTCAAGGTGACCGAGCCCGCCGCCGAGTCGTGGGTCGACGCGAAGGACCTCGACAAGGAGCTCCCGAACGTGCCCGGCATGCCCGAGTCGCTGACCGAGGCGTCCAAGTAGGGCGATCCCTCACTGACCTCGCCTGAAGCGGGCGGGTGAGGCGTTGGACGCGTGCCCGAGCGGTGGAGGAGACACCCTCGGGCACGCGTCACCTCCGTACCGGAGCCTCGGCGTCCACGTTCCTGCTCTTACTGATCGGCTGCACCGTTCTCCCGAGTTCTCGGCGGCGGATCAAGGTCCCGTTCCACAGTCGCCGAGCCGGAGAACGGGTTACCCTGAGGGCCGCTTCGATCAGAAGAAAGGCATTCGATCGAAGCCGGATTCCGTCGCGACGCGATTCTCGCCTGCCCTTTGGCCGAAGTCAGGGAGTGCGAAGATGGTCGCCATGAGCGTGAAACGGCAGGGCGAGGTCTTGAACGAACTGGCCGAGGCGATCCGGAACATGCGGATGCCAAGCGCGCCGGGCATCCGGCAGGCTTCTGTCGAGCCGTACGTCGACGCCGATGGCGAGGCGGCGCTCAGGGCCGTGATCATCCTGGACGCACCCGATGAGGACGGGTGGTCGGCCGATTTCACGCATGCGCTACGTAAGCAGGTGAACAGGCTCGCCGCCGAACGCCATCTCGACGAGCACGTCTACCTCACACTGTTCACCCAGGAAGAGTTCGAAAACCGAGAAGACGCCGACGAACGGGCGGAGGACAACAGCACAGGCGCCATCGACCGGGCTCTGACCCGGGATCAGCAGGACAGCCCGTGAGGCGCGATTTCAAGGCAGACGATTACCTCCACCTCGCAGGCCGTACCGCAGGGCGGGGCCGTCCTCGAACTGCCTACCTCAGACGTGCCACCTCAACCGCCTACTACGCGCTCTTCCACGAACTCGTTCAGCATGGCGCAAGACGTGCGGCCAGGAACGGGCCGACTGAGCATCAGCAGGCCATCGGCCGCTGGTACGCCCATGGCAACTTCAAGAAGCCGCCCGATGGGTGGAGGACATCGCGAGCGGACGCACCCCACCGAACCCCGTCCGGCTTCTTCTGGTCGATCCCCTCATCGGAGGCGTCCCGGCGGACCTCGAAGTGCTGGCCAGCGCGTTCAGCGAACTCCAGGAAGCCCGGCACGGCGCGGACTACGACCCTGCCTTCGACGCAACCCGCCTGAGCGCCCTCGGCCACGTCAACACCGCTCGCTCCGGTATCGAGGCCATCAAGCGAATGGACAAGGCAGACCTTCACCAGTTCGACATGTTCCTCCTTCTCGCCCTGGGCGGCGACCGTATGATCAAGAACAGCTGACCAAGCGACATTGCGCGAAGTACCCGACCGCTGTCCTTACTCGCTTGCGGCAAGAAGTGCCCGAAGTCCTGCGGAGCGGGGTGTGAACAGAACCGCGGAGTCCTAGGGCCGTCAACGGAGACGGGGTGCTGGGTGGGAACACGGCAGGCCCGCAAGGCGGGCGGTATCGCGGCCAGAACGACGGTCACCGGGGCGGTGGCAGGCGCGGCGGCCGGGCTCCTGACCATGGTGGTGATCCTCTCCGCCCTGATGGTCGAGTATCAGGAAGGGGAGATCACGCTCATGGCCATCCCAGGGCTGTTCACGTTGGTGCTGGTGTCGCTGCTGCTGGGGGCGGTACTCGGGCTCCTGGTGGCGGGCACCGCGCTGGTGGCGCTCATCCCGCTGGCCGGGTGGGCGCGGCACACCGCGTGGCGGGCCAGGCTGCTGGTCGCGTGCGCCTGCGTGCTGAGCCTGGCCGGGTGGGAGGCGGTCTACGTGGTCTTCACCTCCAACGGCGAGCCGTCCTTCTGGACCAGCGTGATCCTGCTCGGGCCGCCGCTGCTCGCGGCGGCGGCGGCAGGCGTCTGGCGCGGCCCCGACCTACTCACCACAGCACCATGACGCCCTCCGCCGGAACGGGCCGGCACGGTCACGATCCGGTGCGGTAGCGCAGGTGGACCGTGCCGTTGTGGTAGCCGGAACCGGACGCCCTCGCGAGCGGAGGGATCCCCTCGCCCGCGAGGGCCGTGCCCCTAGAGCTTCTCCAGCGGCGCGTAGGCGAGCAGGAGCGTCTTCTCGCCGCCACCACCGAAGTCGATCTTCACCTTGGTCTTCTCGGCCACCCCGTCGACGGACACCACGGTGCCCAGGCCGAAGGCGTCGTGCGTGACGCGGTCGCCCGGCGCCAGCGACGGCAGCTGCTTGCCCCCCGCCTTCTTCGCCGGAGCCGGAGCCGCCTTGCGTGCCGTCGCCGCGCTCCACGCCGACTTCTCCGGGTCGGTACGCCACTCGATGAGCTTGGCGGGCACCTCGTTGACGAAGCGCGAGGCCGGGTTGAACGACGGCGAGCCCCACGAGCTGCGCACCGCCGCCCGGGTGATGTAGAGGCGCTGCTCGGCACGGGTGATGCCGACGTAGGCCAGGCGGCGCTCCTCCTCCAGCTCCTTCGGCTCGCCGAGCGAGCGGATGTGCGGGAAGACGCCGTCCTCCATCGCGGTGAGGAAGACGACGGGGAACTCCAGGCCCTTGGCGGTGTGGAGGGTCATGAGCGTCACCACGCCCTGCCCGCCGTCGCTCTCCGGGATCTGGTCGGCGTCGGCCACCAGCGAGACCTGCTCGAGGAACTCCACCAGGGTGCCCTCGGGGTTGGCCTCCTCGAACTCGGTGGCGACGGAGATCAGCTCGTTGAGGTTCTCCAGGCGCGACTCGTCCTGCGGGTCTTCGGAGGCCTCCAGCTCGGCGCGGTAGCCGGTGGCCGCCAGGATCTCCTCGGCCAGCGCCGAGGGCGGCATGCCCTCGGCCTTGCCGATGAGGTCCTCGACCAGCGCGACGAAGTCGCGGATCGCGTTGAGCGACCTGGTCGCCATGCCGTACGCCTCGTCGGCCCTGCGCAGCGCCTCCCAGAAGGAGATGCGCTCGCGCGAGGACAGCGCCTCGACCATCGCCTCCGCGCGGTCGCCGATGCCGCGCTTGGGCACGTTGAGGATGCGCCGTAGGGAGACCACGTCGTTGGGGTTGGCGACGACCCGCAGGTAGGCCAGCAGGTCCTTGACCTCCTTGCGCTCGTAGAAGCGCACGCCCCCGACCACCTTGTACGGCAGGCCGGTGCGGATGAAGATCTCCTCGAACACGCGGGAGGCGGCGTTGGTGCGGTAGAAGACCGCCACGTCACCGGGCCGCACGTCCTCCTCGTCGGAGAGCCGGTCGACCTCCTGGGCCACGAACATGGCCTCGTCGTGCTCGTTGTCGGCCACATATCCGACGATCTTGGGCCCGTCGCCCTGGTCGGACCACAGGTTCTTCGGCTTGCGCGACTCGTTGCGCGCGATGACCGCGTTGGCGGCGGCCAGGATGTTCTGGCTGGAGCGGTAGTTCTGCTCCAGCAGGATCGTGCGCGCGTCGGGGTAGTCGCGCTCGAACTCCAGGATGTTGCGGATCGTCGCGCCGCGGAAGGCGTAGATCGACTGGTCGGCGTCGCCGACGACGCACAGTTCGGACTGGTCGGCGCCCGAGCGCACGGGCTCGCCGTCGACGGTGGTCAGCTGCGGCCGCCCGACCAGCTCCCTGATGAGGATGTACTGGGCGTGGTTGGTGTCCTGGTACTCGTCGACGAGCACGTGCCGGAAGCGCATCCGGTAGTGCTCGGCCACCTCGGGGAAGAGCTGGAAGAGCACCACGGTGTTCATGATGATGTCGTCGAAGTCCATCGCGCCGGACTCGGTCAGCTTGAGCTGGTAGGCCTTGTAGGCCTCGGCCAGCACCTTCTCCAGGTGCGAGCCCGCCCTGTCGATGGCGCTCTCGTAGTCGATCAGCTCGTTCTTGAAGTTGCTGACCTGCGCGGAGAACGAGCGCGGCGGGTAGCGCTTGGGGTCGAGGTCCATCTCGCGGCAGACCATGGCCATGAGCCGCTGGGAGTCGGCCTGGTCGTAGATGGAGAAGCTGGACGGGTAGCCGAGCCGCTTGGCCTCCCTGCGCAGGATGCGCATGCAGGCGCTGTGGAAGGTCATCACCCACATGGCCTTGGAGCGCGGGCCGATCAGCTTGTCGATGCGCTCCTTCATCTCCCTGGCGGCCTTGTTGGTGAAGGTGATCGCCAGGATCTGGCCGGGGTGGACCTCGCGCTCGGCCAGGAGGTAGGCGATGCGATGGGTGAGCACCCGCGTCTTGCCTGACCCCGCCCCCGCGACGATGAGCAGGGGGCTGCCGTGATGGATCACGGCCTCGCGCTGCTGCGGGTTGAGGCCGTCGAGCAAGGGGTGGTCAACAGAGACTTGGGTGGGCACGGACCTAGGGTAAAGCGCCCCACCGACAAACGCGCCCAGGAATGCGCCGCCGTTCCGCTGGGTTGCCTGATTCGTCCCCCATTGAAGGAGTCAATATGGAGTTCGCCCGGGTCCTGGTGGTGACCGCGCATCCCGACGACGTCGACTTCGGCGCGGCGGGCACGATCGCGCAGTTCGTCGACAAGGGCGTCGAAGTGACCTACCTCCTCGTCACGGCAGGCGACGCGGGTGGTCACGAGCGCGAGACCGACGGCGAGGGCATGGCCGAGCTGCGCAGGGCCGAGCAGGCCGCGGCGGCCAAGGCGGTCGGCGTCACCGACGTACGTTTCCTGTCCGGTTACCGGGACGGCAGGGTCGAGCCCACCATCGAGCTGCGCCGCGATATCGCCGGGGTGATCCGTCAGGTGCGGCCCGACCTGGTGATCACGAGCACGCCCGAGCGCAACTACCAGTTCATCGGCCCCAGCCACCCCGACCACCGCGCGGTCGGCGCCGCCACGCTCGACGCCGTCTACCCCGACGCCCGCAACCCCTACGCCTACGAGGAGCTGGCCGGCCTCGAGCCCTGGACGGTCGGCGAGGTGTGGCTGATCGGCAGCATGACCCCCGACCACTGGGTGGACATCACCGAGACCATCGACCGCAAGCTCGCCGCGCTGGCCGCGCACGCCAGCCAGGTCGGGCACCGCGAGGGGTTCGAGGAGTTCGTCCGCGAGCGCTGGGCGGGCATCGCGGTGAAGGGCGGCCTGGGTGAGGGCCGCTACGCCGAGGCCTTCCAGGTGGTCCCCACCGCGTGACCCCAGGCTGCCCAGGAGCGGCCCGCGCCGCTCCCAGGTAGAAACCTGTCCATGGGACTCACGCTCACGCCCGCCCTCGCCGTCACGGTCGTCCTGCTGGCCGGGGGCGGTGCCGCCGTGGCCCGGCTGGGCGGGCTCGGCCACGCCCGCGCCGTCCTCACCGCGAGCCTGCGCGCCGCCCTCCAGCTGGGCGCCGTCTCCCTGGTGATCACCTGGGTGATCGGCGCCCCACCCGCCGTCGCCGGCTTCTTGCTCGTCATGTACGGCGTGGCCGCCGTCACCGCGGGCCGCAGGATCAGCAAGGAACGGCCGTGGCCCGCCGCCCTCCCCATCGCGGCCGGCACCCTGCCGGTCCTGGTCGCGCTGTTCGGCACCGGAGTGGCGCCCATGCGCGGCGTCACCGTCATCCCGATCGCGGGGATCCTGCTCGGCGGCTGCCTGACCGCCACCGCGCTGGCCGGCAGGCGCGCCCTCGACGAGCTGCGCCAGCGCAAGGGCGAGGTCGAGGCCGCGCTGTCGCTCGGTTTCCTCGACCGGGACGCCAACCTGGAGATCTGCCGCCCGGCCGCCGCCCAGGCGCTGATCCCCGCGCTCGACCAGACCAGGACGGTCGGCCTGGTCACGCTGCCCGGCGCGTTCGTGGGGATGCTGCTCGGCGGCGCGCGGCCGCTGGAGGCGGGCGTGGTTCAGCTCGTGGTGCTGGTCGCCCTGCTGGCCGCCGAGGCGGTCGCCGTGCTGGTCACGGTCGAGCTGGTGGCGCGGGGGCGATTCGGGCGAACAGATAGCCCAGCGAGTTAGTGGCCAGATGCAGCAGCGCGGGCGCCAGGAGCCCCCGGTGGCGGCGCAGCTCGCAGAACAGCACGCCCGCCGCCGCTGTGGAGACGACGCTGCCCACCACGACCCTGGCCATGTCGCCGTCGCCGGAGGTCAGCTCGCCGAGCGCCGGGTTGGCGCGGGCCATCTCCATCGAGGGCAGGATGTGCCACAGCCCGAACAGCGTGGACGAGACCGCCGTGGCCGTCACCGTGCCGTGGTCGCGGCGCAGCATGCCGTACAGGGCGCCCCTGAAGCCGACCTCCTCCAGCAGGACCGTGCCGACGGGCACCTGGAGCAGGACCGCCTCGACGACCTCGGCCGTCGACAGCGACAGCGCCCGCTCGTCGTGGAACAGCGCCCGCGTCCGCGGGACGGCGATGCCCGCGGTGTAGCCGGCGGCGACGGTGGCCGCCAGCGCGGCGCCCGCCCTGGCGCCGGGCATGCCGCGGGTGAAGCCGATCTCCTCCCACGACAGGCCCGACTTCCTGGCCATGGCCACCAGGGCGCCGGTGGCCAGCGCGGAGGTGAGGGGGGCGAGCCTGGGGGCGACGCGGTTGTTCATGACGTTGGCCGCGACGAGGACGGCGAGGGAACGAAGCAGCACCCCTGCAGGCTATGCGGTCCGCTGCCGCCATCCGGCGGGGAAGCGCAGCCGTCTGCGTTCGTCGGGGGTGAGCCCGCCCCAGATGCCCTCGGACTCGCCCGCGCGCACCGCGTAGGCCCTGCACTCGGCGAGCACCTGACAACCCGAGCAGACCGCCTTGGCCTGCGCCTCCTGCGCCGGCGACGGCGCGGGAGGGAAGAAGAGATCGGGGTCGCTGGTCCTGCAGGCACCCCGCCGCAACCAGCCGATCTCCTTGACGTTCCCCAGTGGCATGCGTTCACGCTAGACCGCCCGACCGGCGGCCGCATCACCCTTGAGGCGTACTTCCGCCTACGTCAGCAGGAACCCACGCCCTTGGTGTAGCCCGTCGTGAAGGCCTGCTGCCGCTGCTGCGCGGTGCCGTGGGCGTCGGGGCTGAACCAGTCGTCGTCGGGGTCGCCCGCCTCCTGCAGGTTGAGCATCAGCTCCTTGTCGTCGCCCGGCTCGGCGCTCAGCACGTCGGCCTTCACCAGCCCGGCCAGCGCCGCGCCCGCGTAGCAGTCCGCCTGCAGCTCGTACTGCACGTTGAGCTCGAACTCCGTGCCCAGCTGCGCCTGTACGGCATGGCCGATCTCGTGCGGGATGATCAGATAGGTGGAGCCGTCGCCGAGCTGCTTCCACAGCTGCTCCATCCAGTCCTTGTCGTAGGCGATGAAGTGGCCCTCGGGGCAGTAGAAGGCGTTGCCCGACGCGGCCGGCTCGCCGCCGCACGCTGGGCCCTTGTCGCCCCGGTAGGGGATGAACTCGGTGATCGGCCGGTAGACGCGGCCGATCGATCGAAACTGCGCGGCCCAGAACTGCTCGGTATAGGTCTGGGCGAGCTGAACGTCCTCCTCGAAGGTGTCGCCCTGGACGCCGGCGCTCGAGCTCGCGCCGGCGGTCGAACTCCCGCCGGCGCTGCCGCCGCACGAGGCGAGCAGCAGCATCAGGAGGGCGGCTGTCAGGAGACGCGCGGTCATACCTCCATCCTGCCTGGCAGGCTCGGGACACGCGCCGTTGGGGGCGGGCGCGGGCAACGGCGGGACAGGCGCCGGGGTTCCAGGGGTCCCAGGGTTCCGCGATGTCAGAGAGTCCACGCGTGGGCGGGCTCGTTGGCGTGCATGCGGTCGATGTACTCCAGCGTCATCCTGCGCAGCGCCTCCCGCCGCTCCCCGCCGAACGCCTGGACCGCCTCCACCTGCCAGGTCGCTCCCGTCCTGCCCAGCAGGCAGCGTCCCTCGATCACCCCGAGCAACCGCTCGGCGACCGGGGTGTCGACGCCCCACTGCGCGAGCCCCTCGGCCGCCATGGGCAGCAGCCTGCGCAGGATCAGCTCGGCCGCCGGGACGTCGCCGAGCCCCGGCCAGTACAGCCGGGCGTCGATGCCGTGCCTGGCCGCGCCGGCCAGGTTCTCCTCCGCCGTGGCGAACGACATCTGGCTCCACACGGGCCGCTCGGCGTTGGGCAGCACCCGCATGAGCCCGTAGTAGAAGGCCGCGTTGGCCGCGATGTCCAGGACCGAGGGGCCCGCCGGCAGGACGCGGTTCTCCACGCGCAGGTGCGGGGTGCCGTCGACGACGGCGTAGACGGGCCGGTTCCACCGGTAGATGGTGCCGTTGTGCAGGGTCAGCTCGTCGAGGGATGGGATGCGTCCCGCCGCCAGCTCCTCGTGCGGGTCCTCGTCGGAGCAGATCGGCAGCAGCGCGGGGAAGTAGCGGACGTTCTCCTCGAACAGGTCGAAGACGCTGGTGATCCATCGCTCGCCGAACCACACGCGGGGCCGTACCCCCTGGCTCTTGAGCTCGGTGGGACGGGTGTCGGTGGCCTGCTCGAACAGCGCGATCCTGGTCTCCCTGTGCAGCTCCTTGCCGAACAGGTAGGGCGAGTTGGCCGCGACGGCCACCTGCGGGCCCGCGATGGCCTGGGCGGCGTTCCAGTGGGCGGCGAACGCCTCGGGGCTGACCTGCAGGTGCAGCTGGACGCTGGTGCAGGCGGCCTCGGGGGTGATGCTGTCGGCGTAGGTGTCGAGCCGTTCGACGCCCTCGATGAACAGGTGCAGGTCCTCCCCCCTGGCGGCGAAGATCTGCTCGTTGAGCAGCTTGTAGCGCGGGTTGGCCGACAGGGTGCCCTCGTGGGTGTCCTCCTGGTGGAGGGTCGGCAGGATGCCGATCAGGACCAGGTGGCCGCCCTGGGTCCGGGCGTGTTCCTCGGCGTGGTTGAGCTTGGCGCGCACCGTCTCCTCGAGGCGGAGCGCGCCGTCGCCCTGGAGGCTCTGCGGCGCGATGTTGATCTCGACGTTGAACTGGCCGAGCTCGGTGGCCCAGTTGGGCTGGGCGATGGCCGCCAGGACCTGCGCGTTGCGCATCGCGGGCTCGCCGCGCTCGTCGACCAGGTTGAGTTCGATCTCCAGCCCGGCCTGGGGCCGGTCGAACTCGAAGCGCGACTCCCGCAGCATCTGGGCAAACGTGTCCAGATTTCTCCGCACTTTGTCACGGTAATTCCGTCGATCATCTCGACTGAACACGACGACTGGCACGTCTCTGCCCATATCCGCAATGTCGCATGAGACCCGGGCTCCTTCAAGGCTCGGACCCCTCGCGACCTCGGCGAAGTCGTCAACCGCCCTTACACGAGGCGCCTGGCGGTGGCCCAGCGCGACAGCTCGTGCCGGTTGGACAGCTGGAGCTTGCGGAGCACCGACGACACGTGGGTCTCCACGGTCTTGACGGAGATGAACAGCTCCTTGGCGATCTCCTTGTAGGCGTAGCCGCGCGCGATCAGCCGCAGGACCTCGCGCTCGCGCTGGGTGAGCGAGTCGAGCTCGGGATCGATGGAGGGCGCCTCCGTCGAGGCGAACGCGTCGAGCACGAACCCCGCCAGCCGGGGGGAGAACACCGCGTCGCCGTCCGCGACCCGGCGGATGGCGTCGGTCAGCTCGCGGCCGCTGATGTTCTTGGTGACGTAGCCGCGCGCCCCGCCCCTGATCACGCCGATCACGTCCTCGGCGGCGTCGGAGACCGACAGGGCGAGGAAGCGCACCTGCGAGCCCGCGCCGAGCACCCTGCGCAGCACCTCCTGGCCGCCGCCGCCCGGCATGTGCACGTCGAGCAGCACCACGTCGGGCTCCAGCGCGGCGACCGCCTTCACCGCCGACTCGACGTCCTCGGCCTCGCCCACGACCTGGATCGAGTCGCCCAACTCGGCCCGGACGCCGGAGCGGAACAGCCGATGGTCGTCGACGATCAGCACGCGAATCATTTCTCCACCTTCATGGTCAACATCACTTCCGTGCCCTCGCCGGGCTCGGTGCGCACCCTGGCGCTGCCGCCGTGGCGCTCCATTCTCCCGATGATGGACTCCCTGATCCCCATGCGATCCAGCGGCACCTCGTCCAGGTCGAAGCCCTTACCCCGATCTTTCACGAAAATTGTGACTTCTTCACCCTCTACCTCCGCATAAACGGAGATGACCGGGCTTTCAGAATATTTCGCCGCGTTGACCATGGCCTGCCTCGACGCCTTGAGCATCGCGGCCAGCCTGCCGCCCGAGTCGAGATCGACGTCGCCGACGCAGACGACCTCGATCGGCACGCCGTGGGCGTCCTCCTCCTCCGCCGCGATCCGCCGTACGGCGGCGGCGAGCGTGGCGTCGGCGTCCTGGGCCGGCTGGTACAGCCAGTTGCGCAGGTCGCGCTCCTGCGCCCGCGCCAGCCTGGTGACCTCGCGCGGATCGTGCGACACGCGCTGGATCAGGGTGAGGGTGTGCAGCACCGAGTCGTGCACCATCGCGGCGACCTCGGCGCGCTCCTCCTGCCTGATCCGCTCGCGCCGTTCGAGCTGCAGTTCCTTCCACAGGCCGGCCAGCCACGGCGCGGCGATGACCGCGAGACCGCCGACGACGACGGCCGTGTAGAGCAGTCCGGGCCTGGCGGCGTCCAGTTCCCCCTCGAGGAAGAGGAAGCCGATCGCGCCGGCGACCACCAGGATCACGCCGAGCAGCGTGCGCACCCGGTTCTGGCGCATGCCCTTGGTGGCCCCGCTGACCCAGCTCTGGCGCCGCTCGGGATCGGCCTGCTGCCACAGGATGAGCGCCCCGATGCCGCCCACCGCGAACGGCACCATGCCGAGCCCGCCCTTGGACGCGCCGGTGAGCCACCCGAACGCGAACAGCGCCACGCCGATCGCGGTGAAGGCGGCCAGCTGGCTCCAGTCGCGCGGGGGCACCGCGCCCTCGTGCTGCCTGCGCGGCGTGATCATCCACAGGACGGCGTAGGCGACGACGCCCACCCCGTCCACGACGCTGAGCAGCACGAAGCTCAGCCTGATCACGATGGGGTCCAGCTTGAGCTGGGTGGCCAGCGCCTGGGCCACGCCGCCCACGAGCCGGCCCTCCAACGGACGGATCAGGCGGGGAAAGGGCGCGTCGTCCGTCTCGCGCAGAGTCTGTTGGTCAGCCATAACACCGCAATAGTCACACGTCGCGGCCTCGCGGGCATCAGGGAAGAGCCCTGGTTCGTCTTCTCGGGGTCGCCTCAGGGGAGTCCCGGATGCGGGCCGGCACCCGGCACGCCACCATGGTGTCATGACCGAAGCGCCGCCCATCGACCAGGCAGCCCCGCCTCGCGTGCTCAAGAGGAGCGACGAGGGCAGGATGCTCACCGGCGTCTGCGCGGGCCTCGGCCGTTACACGCGGATCGACCCGGTGGTCTTCCGCGTCGGTTTCCCCATGCTGGTGCTGGGTTCCGGCATCGGCCTGTTCCTGTACGTCGCCGCCTTCCTGCTCATGAAGGAGAGCAACGGCCGTCCCGGCTACGTCGAGCAGTGGACCAGGCGCGACTTCGACGCCGAGACCGTGTTCGCGCTGCTGACCGGGATCGCGGGGTTCGGCCTCATCGTCAACCTGGCCACGGTGTGGCTGGGCACCGGCACGCTGGTGGTCGCCACGCTGATGGCGATCACGCTGCTGACCGCGCAC
The DNA here is from genome assembly GCF_053586935.1 of Nonomuraea sp. NPDC003727. Classification (NCBI taxonomy): domain Bacteria; kingdom Bacillati; phylum Actinomycetota; class Actinomycetes; order Streptosporangiales; family Streptosporangiaceae; genus Nonomuraea; species Nonomuraea sp. NPDC003727. Next base: position 140,926 of record NZ_JBSFNE010000005.1, on the reverse strand, counting down.
GCCAGGGGAATGGACCTGCCGGCTCTGGCGCGGTCGCTGCCGGAGCGGCTCAACCGCAGGACCGAGCCGCTCGCCCCGGAGGACATCGGCCACGGCCCTGCGCCGACCGGCCTGCGCAGGGAGCCGGCGCCGGTCAGGCGCGAGGCCCCGCCGACGACGTCGTTCGCGACGGCGGCCTTCCGCACGCCCCCGGCGCCCGGCACGCAGGCCCCGGTCACCCCGCCGGCCGGCGACGCGCCACAGCCTCAGGAGGTCCGGCACGCCGAACCGGTCCGGCCCGCCGACGAGGACCAGCACACTCAGCAGATCCAGGGCGCCCAGGACATCCAGGAGGCCCAGGACATCCAGGAGGCCCAGGACATCCAGGAGACCCAGGACGTCCGGGAGACCCCGGATGTCCAGGAGACCCGGGAGGACCGGGACAGCGGGGAGGGGGCGGACCTGCGGGGTCCGGCGCCCGAAGAGGGGCACCGGCCCGGCGCCGATCGACCCGCCGCCCCTGAGCCGCAGCCGACCGTCGAGATCCACCAGCCGCCGGCGTGGCAGGCGAGCCGCGAGGCGGAGCGGCCGGCGCCGACCCGGGTCAACGAGATCCCCGGGGCGGAGCCGTACGGGCCGCCCATGCCGCCGCGCCGCCAGGCGCCCCCGCCGCGGCAGCCCGCCTACTCCTACGGCGAGCCGTTCGCGCCGCACGGTCCCTTCCAGCCGCTGGACCCCCGCAGGCGCGCCGGCTACTCGCCCTACGACCTGAGCCGGTACGGCCCGCAGGTCGACACCCCGCGCCCCAGGCGACGCAGGTCGTTCACCGGCGTGATCACCGTCCTGCTGGCATTGATCGTTGGAGGGATCGTCGTGGCGGCCCAAGCCACCTCAGGATCCACCGCCCCCAGCCTCACCGCCGTGGGCGGCGCCATGCTCATCACCATCGGCGCGGGCCTGCTGGTGGCCACCTGGCTCGGCCGCGGGGCCGGGCTCATCGCGCTCGGCACCGTGCTGACGCTCATCATCAGCGTGAGCCTGATGCTCGGCAACCTGCCCGGGAAGATCGGCACGTCCACCTGGACGCCGACGACGATGGCCGAGGTCCGGCGCACCTACGAGGTGGGCATCGGCGACGGCACGCTGGACCTGTCGGAGCTGAAGCTCTCACCTGGCGCGAAGGTGACGTTCAACGCCAAGCTGGCCGTCGGCGAGCTCGTCGTGATCGTCCCGCCGACGGCGCGGGTCGAGGTGCACGCCACCTCGAGGGTGGGCGACGTCAAGGTCGGCCCGTCGTTCGAGGGCGGCACGGACGTGGAGGTCGACAGGGTGCTCGAGCCCGAGACCCCGCCGAAGGGCGAGCCGCCCACCATCGTGCTGAACCTCAAGGGCGGCCTGGGTGACATGGAGGTGCGCGTTGCGGCGTGACCCGTACCTTCCGCAGCCCTCCCGGCAGCCGCTGCTGCACCGCACCGACTGGATGGCTCTGCTCAGCGGCATCCTGTTCGTGGTCCTCGGCATCCTGCTGGTGACGGGCGTCATCAGAGACTTCGTCCTGCTGCTGGCGCTGCTGTTCGGCTGCCTGGGGCTGGCCGGTGTCGTCGCCGTCGTCGCGCGGTCGGTGCGCCGCACTTGACCTGGCGTTAGTTAGGCGTACGTTCCATTTATCGATGAGAAACGCCCCCCGGACCGCCGCCTCGCTCCGAGCGGGCGCATCACCGCGGCGGCCCGGCACGCGCCTTTCTCGCCGACCTCAGGAATCGAGGGAGGACGTATGCCTCGCATCTCCGTCACCGTCGACGGGATCCGCTACGAGGAGGACGTGGAGCCGCGGCTCCTCCTCGTGCACCTGCTCCGAGATCGTCTGGGAAAGACCGGGACTCCCGTCGGCTGCGACACCAGCAACTGCGGCGCCTGCACCGTCATGCTCGACGGCAAGAGCGCGAAGAGCTGCTCCGTGCTCGCCGTACAGGCGGACGGCGCGGAGGTCGTCACCATCGAGGGCCTGGCGTCCGACGGCACCATGCACCCGATGCAGCAGGCCTTCCACGAGGAGCACGCGCTGCAGTGCGGCTACTGCACGCCCGGCATGGTCATGGCCGCGATCGACCTGGTCAACCACAACCCGGACCCGTCGGAGGAGGCCATCAGGGAGGGTCTCGAGGGCAACCTCTGCCGGTGCACCGGCTACTGCAACATCGTCAGAGCGGTACGGCGAGGGGCGGCGGTGAGGACGCCATGACCGAAGAACTCGACGCCGGCCTGGTGGCCGAGCAGGTGGCCGAGAGCGGCCAGCTGTCCGAACCGGCCGACGGCCGGGAGGTCGGCAGGGCGCGCAGGCGCAAGGAGGACGCCCGCCTGCTGACCGGACGCACCCAGTGGACCGACAACATCCAGCTGCCCGGCATGCTGTACGTCGCCTTCAAGCGCAGCCCCATGGCGCATGCCAGGATCACCGGCGTGGACGTCTCGGCCGCGAAGGACATGCCGGGCGTGGTGGCCGTCTTCAGCGGTCAGGACTTCGCCGGCGAGCAGGGCAGCCTGCCGTGCGCGTGGCCGGTGAGCGAGGACGTCGTCATCCCCGACCACCCGCCGATGGCGGTGGAGACGGTGCGCTACCCGGGCGAGGCCGTCGCCTGCGTGGTGGCCACCGACCGTTACCTGGCGGCCGACGCGCTGGACGCCATCGATGTCGACTACGAGCCGCTGCCGGCCGTCATGGACATGAGGCAGGCGCTCACCGACGCGGGCCCGAAGGTCCACGAGGCCGGGAACAAGGCCTTCACCTGGACGTTCGCCCAGGGCGACATGGAGGCGGCGCTCAGGGACGCGCCCGTGCTCGTCGAGCGCACCTACGTCCAGCAGCGCCTCATCCCGTCGGCGATGGAGCCGCGCGCGGTGGTGGCGACCACCGACGGCGACGGCTTCACGCTGTGGACCGCGACGCAGGTCCCGCACGTGCTGCGGGTGATGCTGGCGCTCACGACGGGCGTGCCCGAGCACAAGCTGCGCGTCATCGCGCCCGACGTGGGCGGCGGGTTCGGCTCCAAGCTGCAGGTCACCGCGGAGGAGGTGCTCTGCCTGCTGCTCACCAGGAAGCTCGGCAAGCCGGTCAAGTGGACCGAGTCGCGCTCCGAGGGCAACCTGACCGTGCACCACGGCCGCGACCAGATCCAGCACGTCACGCTGGCCGCCGAGTCAGACGGCAGGATCAGGGGGGTGAAGGTCGAGCTGCTCGCCGACATGGGGGCCTACCTCATGCTGGTCACGCCCGGCGTGCCGCTGCTCGGGGCCTTCATGTACAACGGCATCTACAAGATGGACGCCTACAGCTTCGACTGCACGGGTGTCTTCACCACCAAGATGCCGACCGACGCCTACCGCGGCGCGGGCCGTCCCGAGGCCACCTACGCCATCGAGCGGGTCATGGACGAGCTGGCCGCCGAGCTCGGCCTCGACCCCATCGAGGTGCGCAGGCGCAACTGGATCAGGCACGAGGAGTTCCCGTACACCACGATCGCGGGGCTCACCTACGACTCGGGCAACTACGAGGCGGCCACCGAGAAGGCGCTGGCCCTGTTCGGCTACGACAAGCTGCGCGCCGAGCAGGCCGACAGGCGCGACAGGGGCGACCCCGTCCAGCTCGGCATCGGCGTCAGCACCTACACCGAGATGTGCGGCCTGGCGCCCAGCAGGGTGCTCGGCTCGCTCAGCTACGGCGCGGGCGGCTGGGAGCACGGTTCGGTGCGCATGCTGCCCACCGGCAAGGTCGAGGTCGTCACCGGCACCTCGCCGCACGGCCAGGGCCACGAGACCGCGTGGAGCCAGATCGTGGCCGACTCGCTGGGCGTGCCGTTCGAGGACGTCGCGGTCATGCACGGCGACACCGCGATCTCGCACAAGGGCATGGACACCTACGGCTCGCGCTCGCTCGTGGTGGGCGGCATGGCCGTCCTGAAGGCCTGCGAGAAGGTCAAGGAGAAGGCCCGCCGGCTGGCCGCGCACGCGCTGGAGTGCTCCCCCGACGACCTCGAGTTCACCCGCGGCGCCTTCACGGTGAAGGGCACCACGTCGAGCAAGACGATCCAGGAGCTGGCGCTGGCCGCCTTCGCCGCTCACGACCTGCCCGACGGCGTGGAGCCCCGGCTCGACGCCGACGCCACGTTCGACCCGGAGAACTTCTCCTTCCCGCACGGCACGCACCTGTGCGCGGTCGAGGTCGACACCGAGACCGGCCTGACGAAGATCCGTAAGTACGTGGCGGTCGACGACGTCGGACACGTGGTCAACCCGCTGATCGTCGAGGGTCAGGTCCACGGCGGCCTCGCCCAGGGCATCGCGCAGGCGCTGTTCGAGGAGGCCGTCCACGACGCCGACGGCAACCTGTTGACCGCGACCATGGCCGACTACCTGGTGCCGTCGGCCGCCGACCTGCCCGACTTCGTCACCGACAGGACCGAGACGCCCGCGACGTCCAACCCGCTCGGCGTCAAGGGGGTCGGCGAGGCGGGCACGATCGCCTCGACTCCGGCCGTCGTCAACGCCGTCGTCGACGCCCTGCGGCCGCGAGGCGTCCACGACATCCAGATGCCATGCACGCCCGAACGGATCTGGAGGGCCATCCGATGATTCCGGCCCAGTTCGACTATCTGCGCCCCACCTCCCTCCGGGAGGCGAGCGAGGCGCTGGCCGCCGACGAGGACGCGAAGGTCCTCGCCGGGGGGCAGTCGCTGCTGCCGCTGCTGCGCCTGCGGCTGTCGTACCCGTCGCTGCTGGTGGACGTCAGCAGGATCGAGGAGCTGGCCGGCATCCGCGACGAGGGCGAGCACGTCTTCATCGGCGCGACGGCCACGCACGACGAGGTGATGCGCTCGGCCGTGGTCACCTCCGGCTGCCCGCTGGTGGCCATGGCCGTCGCCACCGTCGCCGATCCCGCGGTACGGCACCGCGGCACCTTCGGCGGTTCCCTGGCCCACGCCGACCCGGCGGGCGACCTGCCCGCGGTGGCGCTCGCGCTGGAGTGCGTGCTGGTCACCTCGTCGAGGGAGATCCCCGCCGCGGACTTCTTCCTCGACTACCTGGAGACGGCGCTCGAGCCAGGGGAGATCCTGGTGGGTGTCAGGGTGCCCAAGCTGGGGCCGGGGTGGGGCTTCCACTACGAGAAGTTCCACCGTACGGCGCAGGCCTGGGCGATCGTCGGCGTGGCGGCGGCGGTCCGCAGGTCCAACGGCTCGATCCAGGAGGCGCGGATCGGGCTCACCAACATGGGGCCGACTCCGCTGCGCGCCGGCGCGACGGAGGCGGCGCTGCGGGGGGCCGAGCTCGGCGACGCGGTCGCGCAGGCGTGCGCGGCGGCGGCGGAGGGCACCTCCCCCACGGCCGACCTGCACGCCCAGCCCGACTACCGGCGGCACCTGGCCCAGGTGCTGACGCGGCGGGCGGTGCTGGCGGCGACCGGCGCCCCCTGACCCACCGGTTCCTGAGGGCACCCCGTGCCACCGGTTTCGAGGGCGCCGCGAGCCACCGGTTCCTGAGGGCACCTCGATACGCCGGGGTGTCCTCGGGGCGGGCCGTTCCGGGGGACGGCCGGGCGCGGGCCGCCGGAGTGCCTGATCGCCGCCGCCGAGGGCAGATGCGTCCTGCGAGGAACCGGCGCGTGCGGTCCTGCGGAGCAGGCGGTCCTGCCGATTCCCTCGTACGGGTCCGGAGGGTAGCCGTCGAAGGGCGCGGGGGACGAGGCTGAGAGAGCGTGAGCAGACAGGTGGAAGGAGCGGATCGATGGCGATGCGGTTCGAGCACGAGTTCACGGTTCCTGTCCCGATCGAGCAGGCCTGGGCGGCGCTGCTCGACGTCGAGCGCGTGGCGCCGTGCCTGCCGGGGGCGACGCTCGACACCGTCGAGGGGGAGGAGTTCACCGGCCGGATGAAGGTGAAGGTGGGCCCGATCACCGTCACCTACCGGGGCGGCGCCAGGTTCGAGGACGTCGACAAGGACGCCTACGCCCTCACGCTCGGCGCCTCCGGCAAGGAGGCGCGCGGTTCGGGCACCGCCAGCGCCACGGTCACCGCCCGGCTGACCCCGTCGGACGGCGCCACCACGGTGAAGGTCGAGACCTCGTTCAACGTCACGGGACGGCCCGCGCAGTTCGGCAGGGGCGTCATGGCGGAGGTGGGCGCCAAGATCATCGACACGTTCGCGGCGAACCTGGCCGAGCTGCTGGGCGAGCCCGCCGCCGAGGAGCGCCATCTGGCGGCGGTCCCGGAGATCGAGGAGGAAGAGCAGGACATCCGGCCGAGCGGCACGCTGCGCACCTCGCGCACACCCGACGAGGAGGCGCTCGACCTGCTGGAGATCGCCGGAGCGCCGCTGCTCAAGAGAATCGCGCCCATTGTCGGGGCAATTGTCGGAATAGCCCTAGTTGTGTGGCTAATCCGGCGAATTGTCCGGTAAAAAGGCCATCAAGTCACGACACTTGGGCAATTGCAGGGGAATGTCTTTTTCGAGCCTCAGGACTCGGGGGAGAACACGCATGCCGGACTGCACCGTTGTCGTGATCACCTACAACGACGCCGCCCGCCTCCCCCGGGCGGTCCGCTCCGTGCTCGACCAGACGCTCCGCGACCTCGAAGTGATCATCTGCGACGACGCGAGCACCGACGACACCCCGCGCGTGGCCGGGGCTCTCACGCGCGCCGACCCCCGGGTGCGCTACGTGCGCAGGCAGGTCAACTCGGGCGGATGCGGAGCGCCGCGCAACGACGGGCTCGACGCGACGCTCTCGCCGTACGTCATGTTCCTCGACAGCGACGACACGCTGCCGCGGCACGCGTGCAAGAGCCTGCTCACCGAGATCGAGCGGACCGGCGCCGACTTCGTCTCGGGACAGATCGCGCGGCTGTACGAGTCGAGTGGCCGGACCCACCGCTACTACCCGCACCTGTTCGCGAAGCGGCGGGTGGTCGAGGGCATCCGCGAGGAGCCTGAGCTGTTCCTCGACTGCTTCACCACCAACAAGCTGTTCGACGTGTCCTTCCTGCGCCGTCACGCGCTGCGCTTCCCCGAGGACATCCTCTACGAGGACCACGTCTTCGGCGCCGAGATGTACTGCACGGCGCGCAGGTTCGCGGTCGTGCCGTGGACCGTCTACCACTGGCACAGGCCGCAGGACGGCACCTCCATCTCGATGAGCACCAAGGAGATGGACAACGTCCGTCACCGCCTCGAGGCGGCCAGGCGCAGCGACGCGGTGCTGCGCGCGCACGGGTTCGGCGACCTGGTGCCCGATCGGCAGTACCGCTTCGTCCGCCAGGACCTGCGCGTCTACCTCAACCCGCTGCCCTCGCGCGACGTGGCGTGGGCCGCGGAGTTCGCCGGGGTGGTCAGGCCGTACCTCGCCCGGATCCCGGGCGAGGTGCTGGAGCGGCTGCCCGCCACGGCGCGGGTGTGCTGCCACCTGATCCTCGCCGGCAGGGCCGAGGACCTGCGCGTGGCCGCCAGGTCGCTGAACGGCCCGCAGGCGCCGCCGCGCGAGGTCGTCACGCGCGGCGGGCGCACGTACTGGGGCCGCACCCCGGCGCCCGGCATGGACATCACCGCGCTGCACCTGGCCGAGCTGCCCTACACCGCCTCCAGGCTGCGCCACGAGGTGGTCGCGCTCGCGTCGGCGGGCACGCGGATGCGGCTGCGGGTGCGCACCTACGACCCCTTCGGGGTCCTCACGGCGGCGCCCGGGTGGACCGCGTCCCTGCGGTGCGGCACCGTCAGGGCGCCGCTGTCCCCCGTGCCCGACCCCGACGGCGGCTACCTCAGCGAGGTCACCGTCGATCTGGCCAGGCTGCGGGGACGGGGTGACCCGCGCATCGGCTTCACCGGACCCGACGGCCGCACCACGACGGACGTGCTGCTCGCCGACCCCTGCATGGCGCCGTTCACCCTCCGCCACCTGCGGATCAGCGCCGAGGGCAGCGCGGGCCAGCTGTGCGTGCGCCCGCGGCGCACGCCGCGCGTGGCGCTCTCCCGGCTGAAACGGGGCGTGCTCAGGAGACTGGGCATGCCCCGGATGAAGCTGGCCGCCTACAAGGCGCTGATCAGGCTGGTCCCGCCCCGCCCTGACCTGGCCCTGTTCGAGGCCGACTGCGGCAAGGGCTACACCGGCAGCCCCCGCGCCGTCTACGAGGAGGTACGACGCCGCGGCCTGCCCGTCAGCGTCGTCTGGTCGGTCGCCCGCGGCCGGGCCGACTTCCCCTCCGACGCCGCCCTCGTCCGGCGCGGCAGCTGGCGCTACGTCTGGACGATGGCCCGCGCGGGCGTCTGGGTCGACAGCCACGGCTTCCCCCTCGACCACCCCAAGCCGCGCGGCACCCGCTACCTGCAGACCTGGCACGGCCAAGGCATCAAGTCGATCGGTTTCGACGCCCCCGACCTGCGCGCCGACCTGCCCGGCCCGCGCGAGCAGTGGCGCGCGGCCGTCGCCCGATGGGACGCGCTGATCTCGCCGAGCGCCGAGTTCTCCCGCTACTTCGTGCCCGCCCTCGGCTACGAGGGCCGTGTCCTGCGGTACGGCACGCCGCGCTGCGACGCGCTGGTGCGCGGCCGGCCGCCGGAAGGCGTGCGCGAGCGGCTGGAGATCCCGCCGGGACGCAAGATCCTCCTCTACGCGCCCACGTACCGCGACGGCGCCAAGGGCTCGGGCGCCTCGGTGCGCGTGGACCTGGAGGAACTGGCCGAGGCGCTGTCGGGCGAATGGGCGCTGATCCTGCGCACCCACCCCGTCGAGCGCTACCAGGTGCCCCCGCACCTGCGCCACTTCGTCACGCCGGCCGGCTCCTATCCGGAGATCAACGACCTGATCCTGGTCTCCGACGCGCTGCTGACCGACTACTCGTCCGTGATGTGCGACTACGCGGTGACGGGCAAGCCGATGCTGTTCTTCGTCGACGACTGGGACGAGTACCGGCTGACCGAGCGCGGCGTCAACACCGACCTGCCCGCCATCGCGCCGGGCCCGTGCGTCACCACGACCGCCGAGCTCGTCGGGTGCCTGCGCCACCTGCCCGCGGTGCACGCCTCCTTCGCCGCCAGGTACGCCGCGGCGCGCAGGCTGTGGTGCGAGGAGGAACGGGGTGACGCCGCCGCCAGGGTCGTGGCCGACTTCTTCCGGGCGCCGCTCGCCGTACCTGTGGCCGAGCGGTCCCCGCTGCGGGGGGCGACGTGAGCGGGCCGCTGGTGTTCGCCTGCGTGGACGCCGACACCCTCGGCGGCATCCAGCAGGTCACCCACACGCTCGCGCAGGGTCTGGCGGAGCGCGGCCACGAGGTGCACGTCGTGGGCCTGCACCGGGCGCGGGATCCGTTCCGGTACGTCGCGCGGCCGCTCTACCGGCGGCACGTGGTCAACCGGTCCTCCCGGGCGTCGCGGTTCGAAGGAGCGCGGGTGCGCAGGCTGTTGACCGGGATCGGGCCCGGCTTCGCCGTCCTGACCTCGCCGGGAGTGGTGACGCGGCTGTCGGGGCTGCTGCCCGCCCGGACGCGCACCATCGGCCAGTACCACGGCTCCTACCAGCACGCCCGCATCTGCTCGCACCTGGGTTCGATCAGGAAGCACTACGGCGGTCTCGACCAGGCCGTCTTCCTCAGCGAGGACGACGCGCGGCTGTTCGCCGAGCACGCGCTGCTACCCAACACCTGGTCGCTGCCCAACCCCCTGCAGGGCTGGCCCGGCGCGCGGGCCGAGCTGTCGGCGCCGAGGGTGCTCGGCGTGGGCAGGCTGGCGGGCGTGAAACGGTTCGACCGGCTGATCAGCGCGTTCGCCGAGGCGGCGGCCCCGCCATGGGAGCTGCACCTGCTCGGCGACGGGCCCGAGGAGCCGAGGCTGCGCGCCTGGGCGCGGAAGGAGGGCGTCGCCGACCGGGTGGTGTTCCGCGGGCGCGTGCCCGCGGCGGCGATGACGCGGGAGTACCTGTCGGCCTCGATCGTCGCCCTGTCCAGCGAGCACGAGGGCCTGCCGCTGGTACTGATGGAGGCGGCCGCGCACGGCCTGCCCTCGGTCGCCTTCGACGTCTCAGGAGGGGTGCGCTCGATCGGCGGGCTGCTCGCGCCCCCGGGCGACGTGCCCGCCCTCGCCGGACGGCTCGCCGCCCTCATGGGGTCGGCGGACGAGCGGCGGCGCCTGGGCGCCGCCGCTCGCGCCAGGGCCGAGACGTTCCGTCTGGAATCCGTGCTCGACCGCTGGGAGGAGCTGTTCGCTCACATGACGCGCTGAGGGATCTCCGCCTCGGTGCGCTGCTGGGGGACCCCGGCGAGCGAGCGCTGGGTCGAGGTCAGCAGCGCCGCCACGGGACCGGGCTCACGGAAGCGGAGGAACCGGTCGCGCATGCTCTTGCGCAGCCGTGCCCCGCGCCGCTTCTGCATGACCTTCTGCAGGCGGGCGACGTGTTCCATCGCCGCCTGCGGCACGCCGGTCAGCTCGTAGCCGTTGGCCTCCAGCCGCTTGCCGAGCGCCTGCTCGCACAGCCTGATCTCCCACTCGTCGAGGCGCGCCGACCAGCTGCCCACCCGCGACTTCATGACCTCGCCGTGCGTGTTGCTGTGCCAGACCTTGTGGACGGGCACCGCGACGCTGGCCACCTCGTGCGGCGAGCACATCGCCGGGTCGAAGTCCTCGTCGAGGAAGTAGCAGAGCTTCTTCAGCTCGGTCGCGGGGTCGTCGGTCAGGTCCTCGTAGCGCAGCTCGTAGTAGCTGTCCTCCGGCATGGTCTTGCGCAGCCGCCTGCCGGCGTCGATCGCCTCCGCCCAGATGGAGATCGCGTGGAAGGAGTCGTGCTTGAACCACGGCATCTCCTTCAGCGAGGAGACGCAGTCGCGACCGTCCCTGATCAGGTGCACGAACTGCGCGTCAGGGAACAGCCTGACCAGCATGTCGACCTGCTTGACGTAGCTCGGGCGCTTGTCGCCCCACCGGGGCTTGCCGAAGCGTTCGGCGTACATCCTGAACGCGATGCCGATCACCGAGCCGAGCGAACCGGGCCCGTCGACCGCCTGCCTGATGAACTCGTCCCTGTCGATGCCCAGCTCGCGGAACTTCGTACGCTCCCCCGACATCCACTCGGCCAGCGCGAGACGGTTGGCGCCCAGCCGCATGTCACCGAACGAGCGACGCTTGTTGTAGACGGCGCCCACGAACCTGGTCTCCGGCGGCACCGCGATCCTTGGGTGCTGGTGCAGCATGAGCTGCAGCAGCGTGGTACCCGAGCGCGGACAGCCAACGACGAATATCGGCCTGTCAGACATTTAGTGAACCCCCCATTGGCACGTACTCTCGGCTCTCCTCGGGCTTGGGGACCGCGCTGTTGCGGCGGGTGAAGAGCCACATCCGATAGACAAGGAAGATCTCGTTGGTCAGGAACAGGACGCTGATGCCCGCGATGACGGGGATGAGTGACGACTGTCCCAGCAGCGGCGCGATCACGAAGACCGTCGCGTGGAATTCGATGCCGCTGATCACGTGGGATCTGACCCTCCGCCTGGCCATGGCTCTGGTGAGCCTTCGCAGCATCCGGCGCCGTGGCCCGGGTCGCTGCGGCCTCGAGGGCGGTGCCTCCGTCTGGTGCGCCGGTGCCGGCCGCGTCCCCTGCAGCGAACTCGGCTGGCGTACCAGTGGCTGGTGCGCTCTCGGCGCCGGCAGCTGAGGCGGCGTCCTGGAGGCGATCTCCTCTCTGATCGTCTCCCTGACCCGCTTCATCTGCGGCGCGTTGACGTACCTGAACATGTCGAGCACGGCCACGACGGCGCCCAGCACGATGAAGGCGACGTTGCCCGTGGCCGCGTACTGGCCGTAGGCGAGACCGGTGGCGCAGCACAGCTCCCTGATCCTGTCGCCCATGAAGTCGAGCCACAGGCCGAACGGCGTCCCCGTGCCCTTGAGTCGGGCGATCTTGCCGTCGACACAGTCGATCATGAAGCTCAGGTAGAACAGCACCGCCCCCGCGGCGAGCTGACCGGCCGCCAGACACGCGGCCGACGCCATGCCGAGAACCAGCGAGAAGACCGTGAGCCCGTTCGGCGTGATGTTCGTTCGGTTGGCGACGAACAGCGCGACCCGGCAGGCGACCGGGTCCACGAAGTACACGGTCCACCACGAGTCTCTCCGCTTGCATGTCGCGTGGACATCATCGAGCGAGTAGGTCCTCATGGATCCCAGCATGACGACAGCCCGTTGTTCTTCGATTACTCTCTGGAACTACTGGAGAATGTCCATGCTGCTTCTTGACCATCCCGGCACCCCTGGGGCTCCTGGGTAGATCCCCCAGCGTCCAGGTCGTCGTCGTCAGCGCCGTCGAATTGCTCTGCCATGGGCGCCAGCCGAAGGTAGCCGTCCTTGACCAGGTCGCGGTAGGTGGCGCGCACGCCGATCCGCCACGTGCCGCTCTCGAGCGCGGCCGTGTCGATGGCGGCGGTGAAGGTTCTGCGCTTCTTCCAGCGGGCCTTCAACGGCAGCGCGGTCTGGCCGCGTTCCAGCCAGAGCGCGACCTTGACCCTGCGGCCCTCCAGCCGCCTGATGAAGACCTCGCCCTCCAGCTTCAGGCGGCGGCCGTCCCGGGCGGCCTGGCTGATCCTGGCGACGAGCCTGAGCTCCTCGCTGATCTCGTAGACCTTGTAGGGAATGTCCAGCCGCTTGTCGCCGAGGTAGGGGAAGTCGCCGTACCAGCCTTTGGTCTTGCCGCGCAGCTGGACCGCGCGGGGCTCCCCCGCCGCCTTGACGCGGTACTTGCGAACCTCGGCGAGTTCCTTGACCAGTCCCTTGCGGAGCAGGTGCAGTTCGAGGCGGCGCAGCGCGGGAGCCTCCTTCACCACCGAGCGGCGCAGCCCGGACAGCCAGTTCCTGCCCAGTTCGAGCAGCTCGCCGCGGTCGTCGGCGCTGGAGTCGGCGACCGCCTGGAGGAGGAAGGCGGTGTCCTTCTCCAGCACCACGCGGTCGAAGGGCACCACCAGCCGCGGCGCGGCCTCGGCCATGAACCCGCGCACCTGCCTGATCGCCTGGTGGCGCGCCATCAGGTTGGGCAGCTCCTCACGCCGCTGCGTGATCGAGGGCTCCCCGATGTCCCGCTCCCTCCACCGGTAGACGACGTCGGACAGGACGTCGACCTGTTCGGCGGCGACATGCGCCTTGATCGCGACGGACAGGTCCTCGTAGATGCCTTCGGCGAACTCCAGCTCGGCCGCGTCCCAGAAGGAACGCCGGTACACCTTGTTCCACACCGTCCGGTCTCTGACCAGGACGCGCATGCGGGAGATGTGGGTGCGCTCCACGCTGCGCCTGAACGGCTTCATGTGCAGCGCCGACGGCGACAGCTCGCCCGAGCGCAGCCGTTCGACGCCGCCGCAGGCCAGGTCGGAGCCGGTCGTTTCGAGGGAGCCGACGAGCGCGTCGTAGGCGCCGGACGGCACCAGGTCATCACTGTCGGCGAAGGCCAGGTAGGTGCCGCTCGCGTGCCGTACACCGGTGTTGCGGGCGGGGCCGGGGCCGCGCCGCTCCTGGGTGACCAGGGTGAATCTGGGGTCCGCCTCGACGAAGGCCGCGGCCATCGCCCGGCTCCCGTCGGTGGACCCGTCGTCCACGAGGATCACTTCGAGATCCCGCAGGGTCTGGGTGGCGAGCGACTCCAGGCATTCGGTGATGTACGGCTCGACATTACAGAACGGCACTATCACGCTGAGCAGGGGCATGCTCGCAGCATGCCTGGCCCATGACCGCCCGGCAGCCGCCATGCCTGTCCCTGATCAGCTCTTTACCCACATGCGAATCCGCTACGTTGGGCATCGACACGAGCACGCTTCGTAGGGGGACGAGGTGCTGAGACACGTCCGTGAGCACGACCTCGAGATCATCCGGGGCTGGCGCAACCATCCGAAGGTCAGGGCGGCCAGCCTGACCACCCACGAGATCGGCCCCGGCGAGCACGCCCGCTGGTGGGCGGCCCTGAGCGGCGACCCGAGCCGGCAGGTGCTGGTCTACGAGCACGCCGGCGTCCCGTCCGGCGTGGTGACCTTCGCCGGTCTCGGCCCCGGCGTCACGACCGCGACCTGGGGCTTCTACCTCGACATCGACGGCCTGGAGTCGTCGGGCGAGCTGCTGCGGGCGTGGATCGGCCTGGAGCGGGCCGCGATCGAGCACGCCTTCGGCCCGCTCGGCCTGGTGAGGTTGCGCGGCGAGGTGCTCGAGGACAACGAGTCGGTCAGGCGCCTGCACCGGCGCTTCGGTTTCGCCGAGATCGGCTCCGACACCCGGGCCGTCGACGGCGCCGACAGGAACGTCATCACCATCCAGCTCAGCAGAGAGGACAACGCGTGATCTCCATCGCGGGGCGCGAGATCGGGGCGGGGCACCCGCCGTTCGTCATCGCCGAGATGTCCGGCAACCACAACGGCGACCTCGGCCGGGCGCTGGCCATCGTCGACGCGGCCGCCGCCGCGGGGGCCCACGCGCTGAAGCTGCAGACCTACCGGCCCGACACCATCACCGTCGACGCCGACGGCCCGGCCTTCCGCATCGGCGAGGGCCACGCGCTGTGGGGCGGCGAGAACCTCTACCGGCTCTTCGAGCGGGCGCACACACCGTGGGAGTGGCACCGGCCCATCTTCGAGCGGGCGCGCGAGCGGGGGATGGTGCCCTTCTCCTCCCCGTTCGACCCGACGGCGATCGACCTGCTGGAGAAGCTCGACGCGCCCGCGTACAAGATCGCGTCGTCGGAGATCGTGGACCTGCCGCTGATCAGGCTGGCGGCGGCCACCGGCAAGCCGCTGGTCATCTCCACCGGCATGGCGACGATCGCCGAGATCCACGCCGCCGTCGAGGCCGCCCGCGAGGCGGGGTGCACCCAGCTGGCGGTGCTGGCCTGCACCGTCTCCTACCCCGCCGACCCCGCCGAGAGCAACCTGCGGGCGCTGCCGCTCCTGGCGGGCGTCACCGGCACGGTGGTCGGCGTGTCGGACCACACGCCCGGGATCGGGGTGCCGCTCGCGGCGGTCGCGCTGGGCGCCTGCCTGATCGAGAAGCACGTCACGCTCTCGCGTGACGACGGCGGGGTCGACTCCGCCTTCTCCCTGGAGCCGGCCGAGCTGGCGGCGCTGGTGGTGGAGAGCGAGCGGGCCTGGCGCTCGCTCGGCGCCCCGGTGCTCGGGCCGCGGCCGAGCGAGCGCGAGGGCCTGCGGTTCCGGCGCTCGCTCTACGTCGTGCGCGACGTGCGGGCGGGCGAGCCCGTGACCCCCGACAACGTCAGGTCGATCAGGCCGGCGGGCGGGCTGCCGCCGGCGGCGGTGAGCACGGTGATGGGCCGCACCTTCACCAGGGACGTCACCCTGGGCACGCCGTTGACCTGGGACCTCATCTGAGCAGGGCGTCGACGACGCGTTCCCTGCCCCTGCCATCGACGAGCTCCCGGCCGCGCGTGCCGTACTCGGCTCGCAGGCCGGGGTCGGTGAGCAGACGGCGCAGCGCGGGCACCGCGAGCTCGGCGCTGCCGCCGAGCCCCGCCGCCAGGCCGCGGCCGACCAGCGCCTCGTATCCGATGAGCTGGTTGTCGGCCACCCAGGTGAGCGCGGCGGGCACCCCGAGATACAGCAGCTCCCAGACGGCCGAGCCGGCGGCGGTCACCACGAGATCGGCGGCGGCCATCAGGTTCGGCAGCAGGTCGGTGGGCGGCATGACGGTGATGCCCTCCCCCGCCTCCAGCGGGGCCGGGCTGATCACGGTGGCGGTGAACGGCACGCCGGTCGCCCGCAGCGCCTCGACCCACCGCGGCGTGACCCCGGCGGCGTCGGTGCCGCCGAAGAAGCACAGCACGTGGGGCACGGCGACCCCCGGCCAGCGGGGCGGGCGGATCGCGCGCCGCACGCTGTCGCGCAGCAGGACGTAGCGCGCCCCCGCCAGCCGCACCCCCGGGTACGGCAGCCGGCAGGGCACCTCCTCGGCGCCGAGGTTCTGGTCGAGGTAGAGGTGCGCCTCCTGCCCGAGCGGATCGCCGTCGATGATGGCCAGCACGCGGGTGCCGGCCGCCATGAGCGCGGCTCCCGTCCCGGGCGGCAGCGTGTAGGAGTCGAGCACGACGAAGTCGAGCCCGAACGCCGCGAGCCGTTCGGGCTCGGCCGGCGCCGGGCGCACGGGCAGGGCGCGCAGGTCGAGCTGCCGCCACGCCCACGGCAGCGAGCCCATGTCGCCGAGGAAGGACACGCGGGTGCCCCGCGCGCGCAGCTCCTCGGCCAGCGCCACGCAGCGGATCAGGTGCCCCACACCGATCGTGGTGCCCGCGTCGCACCGGATGCCGACGCGCACGCTACGCCTCCCGCAGCGCCTTCTGCTCGACGTGTGCGTTGATCATGCACGCCTCCGGTCGCGCACGCAGCCAAGCGACCAGCTCGCGCACGCGGGCGCAGCGGTCGCCCAAGGCGGCCACCATCAGGGCGATCAGCCGCCAGTCGTCCTCGGTGTCGAGCGTGACGCGCAGGTCGGGAGCGGCCGGGCGGTAACTGAGGCCGAGCAGGTGGAAGTCGTCAGGATGAGTGTAGATGTGGGAGGTGACGTGCGTGCGGTGGTAGCCGGTGGCGACCTTGCCGACCGCCTCCAGTACGTCTCTGCCGACGATCTCGACGTCCATGCCGCGCGGCAGCGTACGGACCAGGCTCGTGGTCAGGTAGTCGAGCCCCGGCAGGGCCTGGTAGGCCAGCGCCGCCTGACCGATGACCTCGGGGTCGAGCAGCGGGCAGTCGGCGGTGAACCGCATGACGGCCTCGCACGGGCGGCTCTCCAGCGCGCCGAGGAACCGGGTCAGCACGTCGTCGACGGGACCGCGGTGCCAGGCGACGCCGATCCGCCGGCACTCGGCGACGACCGCGTCGTCCGCGGCCTGCCCGGTGGTCGCCACGACGAGGTCGTCGACGGCCCCCGACCGCTCGACGGCCCTGACCACCCAACCGAGCACCGAGCGACCCCCCAGGTCGCGCAGCACCTTGCCGGGCAGCCGGGTTGATCCCATGCGCGCTTGAATGACTCCGACAATACGCACTGATGCCCCATTCCCCCGTGTGACCGTGCGTGTCTGCTTCGTCGCGCTAGGCTACCGGCCAACCTGCGCAGACGCAGGTCGTACCACCGAAATGAGGGGGCGGCGTGAGCGTGGTGAGCGGATCGTCAATGTTGATCACGGGGGGCACGGGCTCCTTCGGCAAGGCCTTCGTGCGCCACGCCCTCGACCATCTCGGCGTGCGCCGCCTGGTCGTCTTCTCCCGCGACGAGCTCAAGCAGTACGAGGCCCGGCAGTTGTTCGGCGAGGACGAGCGGCTGCGCTGGTTCATCGGCGACGTGCGCGACCGCGACCGGCTGACCCGCGCCATGCACGGCATCGACTACGTCGTCCACGCCGCCGCGCTCAAGCAGGTCGACACGGCCGAGTACAACCCCTTCGAATACGTCAGGACCAACATCGCCGGCTCGCAGAACGTGGTCGAGGCGGCGATCGACTGCGGCGTGCGCAAGGTCGTGGCGCTGTCGACGGACAAGGCCTCCGGCCCCGTCAACCTGTACGGCGCGACCAAGCTCGTCGCCGACAAGCTCTTCGTCTCCGCCAACCACTACGCCGCCGGCCACGTCACCAGGTTCGCCGTGGTCCGCTACGGCAACGTGGTGGGCAGCCGGGGCTCGGTCGTGCCGTTCTTCCTGCGCCTGGCCAGGGAAGGCGCGAGCCTGCCGATCACCGACAAGCGGATGACCCGCTTCTGGATCACGCTCGAGCAGGCGGTCGGGTTCGTCGTCGACTCCTTCGACATGATGCAGGGCGGCGAGCTGTACGTGCCGCGCATCCCGAGCATGCGCATCACCGACCTGGCCGAGGCGCTGGCCCCGGGAAGCCCGATGGAGGAGATCGGCATCCGGCCGGGCGAGAAGCTGCACGAGGAGATGATCGGCCCTGACGACGGCAGGCGCACGTTGCGCCTCGCCGACCGTTATGTGGTCCAGCCGACGATCGCGACCTGGGGCTACGTCCCGCCGCAGGGCGGTGAGGTGCTCCCCGAGGGATTCGCCTACCGCTCCGACACCAACGACCGGTGGCTGTCGGTCGAGGACCTGCGCGCCATGGTGATGGTGAGCGCCTGATGCTGCCCTACGGACGCCAGTCGATCGACGAGGCCGACATCGCGGCCGTCTGCGAGGTGCTGCGCGGCGACTGGCTGACGACGGGTCCCGCCGTCGCGCGGTTCGAGCGCGAGCTGGCCGCGTGGACGGGCGGGGTGCCGTGCGTCAGCGTCACCTCGGGCACGGCGGCGCTGCACGTCGCCTACGCGGCGGCGGGGATCGGGGCGGGTGACGAGGTGGTCACCTCACCGCTGACGTTCGTCGCCACCGCGGCCACGGCGGTGCTGCTCGGGGCCAGGGTGGTCTTCGCCGACGTGGAGCCGGGCACCGGCACCCTCGACCCGGCCGCGGCCGCCGCCGCGGTGACGGCGCGGACCCGCGCGATCACCGCCGTCGACTACGCGGGTCACCCCGCCGACTACGACGAGCTGCGGCGGGTCGCCGACGGGTGCGGCGCGCTGCTGGTCGGCGATGCCGCGCACTCGATCGGGGCCGCCTATCGCGGGCGGGCGGTCGGCTCGGTCTGCGACCTGACGACGTTCTCGTTCTTCCCCACCAAGACGGTCACGACGGCCGAGGGCGGCGCGGTCGCCGTGCGTGACGCCGAGCTGTTCCGGCGCGCGGCGATGTTCAGGAACCACGGCCTGGTCCGTGACCCGGCCCTGCAGCGCGACCCCGAGGTGGGCGGCTGGCACCAGGAGGTCCACGCCTTCGGGCTCAACTACCGGCTGCCCGACGTGCTGTGCGCGCTCGGCGTCAGCCAGCTGCGCCGCCTGCCCGCGTTCATGGCGCGCAGGGCCGAGCTGGTGGCGCGCTACACGAAGCTGCTGGGCGGGGTGCCGGGCCTCACGCTGCCCGTCCAGCGCGACCACGTCACGCCCTCGTGGCATCTCTACCCCGTACGGATCCATGACGGGCGGCGGCGCGAGGCCTACGACAGGATGCGCGCCGCCGGCATCGGGGTCCAGGTCAACTACGTCCCCGCCTACTGGCATCCGGTCTTCGAGGACCTCGGCTACCGCCGCGGCCTGTGCCCCGAGGCAGAGGCGTACTACAGCGAGCAGCTGTCGCTGCCGCTCTTCCCCGATCTGACCGACGGCGAGCAGGACCGCGTCGTCGAGTGCCTGGCGGGCATCCTCAGCCGGCGCTCCGCTCCCTGATCATGAGGCAGCCGTCCTCGCCCCTGTCGACGAGGTAGCGCCGGTCGCCGACCTCGGCCTCGGGCTTGGCCGCGGTCTCCACCACGAGCCTGACGATCCTGCCCTGGTCGATGACGACGTCCCACCAGGCCTCCTCCTGCTGGGAGTCGTCGATCGCGGCGAAGGACAGGCGGCTGGTGAAGGCGTTGCCGTCCAGGTCGACGGGGAAGTAGATCTCCTCGCCGTCGTGCCGGCGGATCAGGCGCAGGACGGGCTCGCCGTCGCCCAGCGCGCGCAGCTCTCCCGACACCACGAGCCGGTCGTCCTGGACGTGGCACTCGCGCACGACGGCGTCGCGCCGCAGCAGCCGGATCCCCCACGCGCCACGGAAGGACCGCACCGGCACCAGCCACCGGCCGCCCATGCGGACGGGCACCGGTGTCGAGGGCGGATCCCAGCGCACGCCACCGACCTTGCCCTCCAGGCACAGTCCTGGACGGCGCAGCTCCACGCGCAGGTCCCAGTGGCCGACCCCGCGGGCGGGCAGCGCGGCGGGGTCGATCGTGAACGCGAAGTCGTAGCCGCTCTCCAGGGCCGCGCCGGCGCCCCAGGCGATCCTGTCCCAGGAGGGGAAGGCCGTCGCCTGGCCCAGCGGTATCCTCGCGCCGCTCTTGCGCTCCCGCAGCGACACGCTGAGCCTGGCCCGGCCGAGGGCGCCGGCGTCGAACCTGCCGATCGCGGCCCTCCCCTCGCCGTGCAGCTTCCCGTCCTGCCAGTCCAGCCGGACCAGCCGGGAGGACAGGGACAGGTCACGGGAGAGCGGCGTCAGATGGCCCGGCAGCTGGGGGTGCTCGGCGACCCAGCGCCGTCCCCGCAGGCCGGACCTGCGCATCAGAGGCTGCAGGGCGCCGCTCTCCACCTCGTCGACGACGTCCAGCAGCGGGCCGAGCTCGCGCCGGCGCAGGAGGTGGACCAGCAGCCGGCGCGCCCACGGCAGGTCGAGCCAGCCCGAGAGCGGGACCTGGTCGAGGTAGGAGACGGCCAGGTCGACGATGTCGGGGGGCAGCGCGTCGCCGTGGTGGGCGACGGCCTCCACCACCACCTGCATGTCGATGTCGAGGGTGTCGGTGTCGAAGGCGGCGGCCAGCTTCGGCGCGCCTCCGCGCAGGATCCTGGAGGCGTCGCACACCGACAGCAGCCGGTCGCGCAGGTTGTCCGGCTCGAGCTTGCGCTGCGTGATGGACGAGTCGGCCTCGTCGCGCTGCCGCCAGTGGTAGACGACCTCCCGCAGCACGTCGACGGAGGCGGCGCGGACGTGCGCGGCCATGGTGACCGGCTGGTCCTCGTACATCCGGTCGGGGAAGGCCAGGCGCAGCTCGTCCCAGAACGCGCGCCGGAAGACCTTGTTCCACACCATGCGGTCGCGGATCAGCAGCGGATGGCGGGTGATGTGGGTGCGCTTCATCGAGGTCCTGAAGGCCTGCCGGTGCGCCCACGACGGCACCAGCTGCCCGCCGATGAGCCGCTTGGCGTTGCCGCAGGCCAGGTCGGAGCCGGTCGACTCGAGCGAGCCGACCAGCCTGCGCAGCGCGTCACGGGGCACCACGTCGTCGCCGTCGACGAAGGCGAGGTAGCGGCGCGTCGCGTGGCGCACCCCGACGTTGCGGGCCATGCCGGGACCGGTGTTGCGCTGCCTGATCAGGCGGAACCTGTCGTCGGCCGCGCACAGCGCCGCCGCCGCCGCCGCGCCGCCGTCCGTCGATCCGTCGTCGACGCAGATCACCTCGAGGTCGCGCAGGCTCTGCGCCGCCACCGACTCCAGGCACTCGCCGACGTACTTCTCCACGTTGTGGAAGGGAATGATCACCGAAAGCACAGCGACTCCCTTCAACCGGAGAACGTACGGAGGACCCTGCGGGCCAGCCGTCTGGGGCGCGCCAGCCTGCGCGACAGCCGGTGACGCAGCGACCTGCGGACGGCCTGCGCCTTGCGCTGCGCCTTCTTCAGCTTCGCCTTGGTCTTCCTGAGGTCGCGCTCGCGGTAGGTCAGCTTGGTCTCCAGCCTGGACACCCTGGCCTGGGAGTCGGTCAGCCGCCGGTGGAGGTGGTCGCGGGCGTCGAGCAGCTCGCGGTAGTCGGGCGGCGTCTGGCCTGGCTCGATGACCGCGCCGATCTCCTCCTCCAATTCGGTGGCCGCCACCAGGTGCTCCTTGTCGCACGGGATCCCGCACATGCCGGCCAGCGTGAGCGCGAGCTGGTCGGCCTCGACCGGCCACGGCCACGGGTGGTGGTGGCCGGCGGCGAGCAGCCGTACGGCGAAGCGCCACAGGATCCGGCAGAGCACCACCTCGACGGCGGGCGCGTCGTCCAGCGTCCACCCCTCCTCGGCCAGCCGCAGCCGCTCGCCGTCCCAGACGAGGTTGTCGGTGGTCCCGAAGACCGCGACCGCGGGATCCTCGCCCTTCACCCACGCGCCGAGCACGGCGAAGGTGCGCCTGAGCGCCCGCAGGTCGTCACGGGCGCACCCCTCCAGCAGGATCTCCTCCAGCACCCTGCCGTGCGGGATGGGCGTGCGTGCGGCCGGATCCGCCAGGCGCACCCGTCCGACGGCGGGCGGCGCCGACATCACCGTACGGCTCCAGCCGTGGCCGCCGTAGACCACCTCGTGCACCACGGGGCCGCTCTGGAGCAGGCCCATCGGCAGGATGGCGTGGTGGGCGGCGACCGGGCCCTTGGCCGCGACGGTCACCCACAGCGGGGCCAGCCGGTCGGCCAGGTCGTGCCGGAAGGCGGTGCGGGTCAGGTGGAGCGGGTCGGCGACGATCATCCTCGCGTCGTAGCCCCTGGCGCTGAGGGGGACGGCGAGCGCGTCCGGCGGGCGCTGGGCCAGCACGTGGGTGGCCAGCAGCGCGCGCGGCGCCTCACGCGTGGGGTAGGCCGCGTAGCACGTCTCCGTGGCGAAGCGCAGCGCGTGGAGCTCCAGCTCGACCGTCTCGGGGCCGTTGGGGTAGGTGACGTCGAAGCCGTGGGGCGTCCACTGTGAGTCGTCGCCCTCGCGACCGGCGGGCCTGGCCGACACGAACCGGTCCACGCCCAGGTCGTTCTCCACGCCCAGGACCAGCCGCCCGCCCTCGGCGACCAGCTCCGACAGCGCGGCGAGCGTCTCCCGCCAGGTCTGCGGCGGCTCCTCGGCCGAGTGCAGGGCGGCGATCCCGTCGAAGGCGAGCACCAGGTCGTACGGCGCGGCCTGCGCGAGCGTGTCCAGCCTGCCGCAGTAGACGCTCGCCGCCGGATGCCTGGTGGCCAGCGCGCAGGCGTCCGGGTAGGAGCGCAACAGCGCCGACAGCGACCCGGCCCGCGCGGCGACCAGGTCGAACAGACCCTGGGGATGCGGTCCGACGACCAGCACCCGGCCCCGTTCGGGCACCAGGAGGGACACCAGTTGCGTGGCGACGGCCCCCCAGTCCCTGGCCTGCGTCAGATCCGACCACAACAGCATCTCGCCACCGATCAACTGGACATTGTCCGGCGTCGTGTTCACGCGCATCGCGCCTTTCTCCATCCGAACAGGCGTCGCAGCTCTTCCGGGCTCGCCTGGTAGTCGAAACCGAGCTCGCGCCGGGCCACCTCGCGGGCGAGCTCGCGATCGACGCGCACGCCGTGCAGGTCGGGCCACAGGCGCATCCGGCGCTCCGTGCCGCCGTACTCGGGACGTTCGTCCTCGTACTGCATCGGGTCCCCGTACACGGCGATGTCACAGCCGACGGACGCGCCGTAGAACAGGGCGCTGCCCAGCCGGTTGGAGGCGACCCTGCGGTGGCGGCGCAGCTCGGCCAGCTGCCCGCGCAGGAAGTCGCGGCCCTTGCCGTCCCAGCGCGAGCCCCGGTGACCGTGGCTGATGACGCGGAATCCGGCCGATTCGTAGGCCCGCCTGATGCCCGCGTCGCCGTACTCGAGCCAGTAGAGGCAGACGGTCACCGGCCCGGTCTCCACCTCGCGGATCTCCGCCGCGAGCCTGGCGTGGTCGCCGTTGACCGAGCTCTTCTCCCAGCCGTGGAAGGGGTACCAGATCGTGCCCTCGCGCTCGTCCTCCGGCACCCGTCCCAGGTCGGGCTCCAGGTGGAGCAGGTAGACCCAGGGCGCGCCGATGAGGTAGTGCTGCCTGCGGCCCATCGACCAGCCTCTGCGGCGCAGCACGTCGGACCAGACGAACCGGGGGTAGCCGGGGCTGCACCACTTGTCGTTCGGCGGGAAGCCGTGAAGGTAGTTCCAGCCGTGTTGCACGAATCCCTGGATACGTTGGGGCGTTCCCTGAGCCATCCCGCAGTAGCGTCCGAAGATCTGTGAGTGCCCGTACCAGTGATTGGATTCGTCCACACCGAACCTCCTCGTGAGCCTGCGTTCGGCTGACGTTTCCATTCGCCCCCGTGAGCCGCGCGGCTCTATACCCATCCATTACTCGCGGTGGAAGTTGCCTTCACGCGCCGCCCCCCTGCCCACCGCCGCGACGCTACACTGCGTTTCGATTCTGTCGCACATAGTGAGGAAACATGAGACATCTCGATCGTCTGCGCGTCGTCTTCCGCAGCGCGCTCAACCTGCCGGACGGCACCGACGTCGACGCGCTGGAGTATCGCGGCGTCCCGCAGTGGGACTCCCTGGGCCACATGGCGCTCGTGGCCGCGATGGAGGACGAGTTCGACATCGTGATCGACACCGACGACATGCTCGACATGAGCTCGTTCGGCAAGGCCGTGCTGCTGCTGGAGAAGCAGGGTGTCGCGGCCTGAGCCGCGGGTCGCCCTCGTCACCGGCTCCACCAAGGGCATCGGCAGGGCGGTCGCGGCCAGGCTCGCGGCCACCGGCCACGAGGTGGTCGTCCACGGCCGCGCGGCCGAGGCGGCGGAGAAGGCGGCGGCGGAGCTGGCCGAGCGGACCGGCGGGGCGGTCGGCGCCGTCCACGGCGACGTGGCCGATCCCGACGCCGTCGCCGCCATGATGCGCGAGGTCCACCGCAGGCACCGGCGGCTCGACGCGTTGGTGATCAACGCGGGTGTCCACGAGGCGGCCCTGCTGGGCATGATGCGCGGCGCGTCGGTGAGCCGCCTGTTCGAGGTCAACGCCATGGGCGCGACGCACACCCTGCAGGCCGCGGTGAAGCTGCTGCGCAGGGGCACGGCTCCGGCCGTGGTCCTCGTCTCGTCCGTCATGGGCGCCAGGGGCGGCGCGGGACAGGCCGTCTACTCCGCCACCAAGGCCGCCGTGCTCGGTCTCACGCTGGCCGCGGCCAAGGAGCTCGGGCCGTCCGGGATCAGGGTCAACGCCGTCGCGCCCGGCTTCGTCGAGACCGGCATGCTGGAGTCGCTGGACGAGCCCGGCCGCGCCGCCACGATCGCCGCCACGCCGCTCGGCAGGCTCGGCAGGCCGGACGACGTCGCCGCGAGCGTGGCCTTCCTGCTGTCGGCCGAGGCGGCTTTCGTCACGGGTCAGGTCCTCGGCGTCGACGGCGGCCTGGTGCTCTGACCCCGTCCGGCGCCCCGCAGCAGGAGCGCCGCGACGATCGGTGCCCGGCAGGGCAGGAAGGCACAGCGAATGGACCCGTTCCCCCACCCGCACGCGAGTCTCGTCGTGGCGGAAACGCAGGACGTGCTCGGCGCCGACGAGCTGACCGCGCGCATCGCCGACGCGGCGCGCAAGCTGGCCGCGGCGCCGCCGGGGCCGCTGTTCCTCGGCATGCGCAACGACCTGCCGTCCGTGCTCGCCTATCTGGCCGCGCTGCGCTCGGGCAGGCCCGTCGCCCTGCTCGACCCCGCCCTTCCGGCGGCCGTGCTCGCCGACCTGACCGACCGCTTCGCGCCCGCCGCCGTCGCGGGGTTCCAGGCCACCACCGCGGGGTTCGAGCCCGCCGTCGCGGGGTTCCAGCCAGCCGCCGCGGGGTGCGAGCCCGCCGCCGTCGCGGGGTTCGCCGTCGCGCACCGGCCGCGGCCGCGCGCCGCCCCCGACCCGCATCCCGACCTGGCCGTCCTGCTGACCACGTCGGGCTCCACCGGCAACCCCAAGCTCGTCCGGCTCTCGCACCGGGCCATCATGGCCAACGCCCGCGCCATCGCCCAGGCCCTGCGCCTGACCCCCGCCGACGTGGCACCCACCAGCCTGCCGCTCCACTACAGCTACGGCCTGTCGGTGCTCAACAGCCATCTGGCGGCCGGCGCCACCATCGTGCTCACCGGCGCGAGCCTGCTCGAACGGCCCTTCTGGCGCCAGCTGGCCGAGCATCGCTGCACCTCGCTGGCGGGCGTGCCGTACCAGTACGAGATGCTGCGCCGGCTGCGCTTCGACCCCGCCGCCCATCCCGCGCTGACCACGCTGACCCAGGCCGGCGGCAGGCTGCGCCCCGAGCTGGTCGCCGAGTTCGCCGCCAAGGTCGACCGGTTCTTCGTGATGTACGGCCAGACCGAGGCCACCGCCCGCATCGCCGTGCTGCCCCCCGAGCGCCTGCCGGACAAGCTCGGCTCGGCGGGTGTCGCGCTGCCCGGCGGCGCGCTCGGCGTCGAGAACGGCGAGATCGTCTACCGCGGCCCCAACGTGATGATGGGCTACGCCACGAGCGCGGCCGACCTGGCCAGAGGCGACGACCTCGGCGGCGTGCTGAGGACCGGCGACCTGGGGTATGTCGACGAGGAGGGGTTCCTGTTCGTCACCGGCCGGGTGAAGCGCATCGCCAAGGTCTACGGGGTACGCGTCAACCTCGACGACGTGGAGCGGCTCCTGCGCGACTGCGGTCCCGTCGCGGCCACCGGCGGCGACGACAGGGTGACGGTGTGGACCGAGGGCCTGGACCGGGGCGCGCGCGAGTCGCTGGCCCGGCGGCTGGCCGGCGAGCTGCGCCTGCACTGGAGCGGCTTCGACGTGCGAGAGGTGGACCGGCTGCCGCTCCTCGCCACCGGAAAGATCGACTATCGAGCGCTGGAGGCCCGCGCATGAGCGTCTTCACCCTGACCCAGGCGGCCAAGGAGGCGGCGCTGCTGCCCCAGCTGGCCGCCATGACCGAGCGACACAGGCGCGACTGCGAGCCGTACCGGCGGATCATGGCGGCGATCGGGGCGGCGCCGCCGTACGCGTCGGTCGCCGACCTGCCGTGGCTGCCGGTGCGGCTGTTCAAGACGCACGAGCTGCGCAGCGTCCCGCCGGAGCGGGTGTTCAGGGTGCTGACCTCCAGCGGGACGAGCGGGCAGCGGCCCAGCCGCGTCCACCTCGACAGGGAGGCGGCGGCCACGCAGACCCGCATGCTGGCGGCCACCATGCGGGTCGTGCTCGGCGAACGGCGGCTGCCCATGCTCGTCGCCGACAGCCGGGCGGTCGTGCGCGATCCGACGCTGAGCGCGCGCGGCGCGGGCGTGCTCGGCATGATGACCTTCGGCAGGGACCACGCCTTCGCCCTCGACGAGGAGGGCAGGCCCGATCCGCGGGCGGTCGCGGACTTCCTCGCCGAGCACGGGCGCGAGCCTTTCCTGATCTTCGGGTTCACCTTCATGGTCTGGCTCTACCTGCGCGAGCTGGAGGCCGACCTGTCCAACGGGATCCTGGTCCACTCCGGCGGCTGGAAGAAGCTGGCCGACCAGGCGGTCGACAACGCCGCCTTCCGCCGCCACTTCGCCGAACGCACGGGGCTGACCGCCGTGCACAACTTCTACGGCATGGTCGAGCAGATCGGCACCGTCTACCTGGAGGGCCCCGACGGCGGCGGGCTGTACTGCCCCGACTTCGCCGACGTGGTGGTCCGCGACCCCGCCACCTGGCAGGAGGCGCCGGTGGGCGTGCCCGGCGTGATCGAGGTGGTCAGCACGCTGCCCACCTCCTATCCGGGGCACGTGCTCCTGACCGAGGACCTCGGGGTGGTCCACGGCGTCGACGACGGGGTGTGGCCCGGCAAGAGGTTCTCCGTCCTGGGCCGGCTGCCCAGGGCGGAGGCGCGCGGATGCGGCGACACGTTCGGAGCGGCGGCCTGATGATCGACATCCTGTTCCCCGTCCCCGGCAGGTCGACGCCCGAGACGCTGGTCGCCGAGCTGGCCGCCCCGCCCGCCGGCGGGCCCCTGGTGGTCGGCGACGACCGGATGCGCGCCTTCCTCACCACCTTCGGCGCCAGGCTGCTCAGCCCCGCGATCTCCCGCCGCCACCCCGAGCTGGGCTCGCTCGGGTTCTTCCTGCGCCGCGTCGAGCTGGCCAGGGCCATCGACCTGCTCGACGGCGAGCACCTGAGGGTGCCGCGCGGGCTGGTCTTCCACGTGCCCCCGGCCAACGTCGACACCGTCTTCGTCTACTCGTGGGCGCTGTCGGCTCTCATGGGCAACCACAACGTCGTACGGCTGTCGCCGCGCTCGGGAGCGGTCGCCCGCACCATCGTCGACACCCTCGCCAGGGCTCTGCGCGACGCCGATCCGGCCGTCGCGCAGACGCAGCGGATCGTCTCCTACGACCGTTCCGAGGAGGCCACCGCCGCCTTCTCGGCCGCCTGCGACCTGCGGGTCATCTGGGGCGGCGACGCCGCCGTCACGGCCATCCGGCGCCACCCGCTCGCGCCCCGCGCCCGCGACCTGACCTTCCCCGACCGCTCGTCGTTCGCCGTCATCCGGTCGGTGGCGTGGCTGGGCAGCTCGCCGGCCGTACGGGCGGCCGCCGCCGAGGGCTTCGCCAACGACTCCTACTGGTTCGACCAGGCGGCGTGCTCGTCTCCCAGGACGGTGTTCTGGGTCGGCTCGGCCGCCGACACCGACAAGGCGCACGCCGACTTCACGCTGCGGCTGGCCGGGGCGATCGCCGCCCGCGGCTGGAACGTCGACGCGGCCATGGCGGTCGAGAAGCGCGTGGCCACCTACGGGATGGCGGCCGACGGCGACGGCAAGTCGATCACCTTCCACGGCAACACGCTGGCCGAGGTACGGCTGGCGACCCCCACGGCGATGCCGAGGCGCTGGCTCGGCATGGGCACCTTCGCGCACACCAGGCTCGCCGACCTGGCCGAGCTGGTGCCGCTCGTCGAGCGCAAGGACCAGACGATGACGCACTTCGGCTTCGCGAAGGACGAGCTCGAGACGCTGGCCAAGGCGCTGGCCGGGCGGGGCGTCGACCGCATGGTGCCCTTCGGCTCGGCGCTGACCTTCCACCGGGTGTGGGACGGGGTGGACCTGCCCTCCGAGTTCACCCGCATGGTGACGGTCCACGCGCCGGTCCAGGACCGGCCGCCCGCCCGGACCGACGCGCGCGGAGGCAGAGACGCCCGCGGGAGCGGTGACCCGCGCGGGAGCAGTGACCCGCGTGGGCTCAGTGACCCGCGCGGGATCAGTGACCCGCGTGGGGGCAGCCGCGGGCAGTGACACGCGCGAGGGCACTCGCGATGGGGCACGATAGACGAGGTCCGTTGATCCCCCGTCGATGGAGGTGCCCGATGTTCTCGCGCGGTCTCGTCACAGCCGCCATGACCGCCACGCTCCTGCCGGCCTTCCCCGCGCACGCGACCCTCCCGACGCCATCCGCGCGGGCCGCCCTCCACGGTGGTGCGGCGGCCACGGTCGACTGCGCCAAGGTCAAGTGCCTGGCGCTGACCTTCGACGACGGGCCGGGAGCCGCGACCGGCACGCTGCTGACCACCCTGCGGAAGTCGGGCGTCAAGGCCACGTTCTTCCTCATGGGCAAGCACGTCGAGGAGCGGCCCGCACTGGTGAAACGCATGGCGGCGGAAGGTCACGAGATCGGCAACCACACCTGGTCGCACCCGAGCCTTCCCACGCTGTTCGACGAGGAGATCACCACGGAGCTGAAGGCGACCCAGGACGCCGTCGCCCAGGTGACCGGCAGGGCGCCGAGGCTGTTCCGCCCGCCGTACGGGCAGACCGACGACCGGGTGGCGGCGCTGGCCGGCGACGAGGGGATGGCGCAGGTGCTGTGGACCGGCACCACGCTCGACTGGAAGCTGCGCGACGAGAAGAAGATCAGGGCGGTGGTGCTCAAGCTGGCCAGGCGCGACGGCGTCATCCTGATGCACGACGTGGTCCCGCAGACCGTGCGGGTGATGCCGGCGCTGGTCAAGGAGCTGAAGAAACGCGGCTACCATCTCGTGACGGTGTCGGCGCTGCTCCAGGGGCGCAGGCTCGCACCGGGTGAGACCTACCCCTAGCCCGTTTTGCGCTGATCCACTTCCCTCCGGACAATAACCTCGATGATCGTCGAACGCTCCACGGCACGGATCTTCCTCAGTGTTCAGGCAGTGCTCCTGCTGTGGTGGGCCGCGTACTACCCCGGTCTGTTCAGCCGCGACTCCGTCCTCTACCTGAGCCACACCATCGTGGGCCCATGGGTGAGCGACCACTCCGTCCTCTACGACGCGATGCTGTGGCTGAGCGTGAAGCTCACGGGCGCCGTCAGCCCGGTGACGCTGCTGCAGACCACGGCGATGGCGCTGGCGGTCTCGCTCCTCGCGCAGGAGCTCAAGGGGCTCGGCGCGCCGAGGATCCCGACGACCGTGGCCGCGGTCCTGCTGCCGTTCGCGCCGCCGTTCGGGGCCTTCTCGGTGACGTTCTGGAAGGACGTGCCGTTCACCGCCTGCATCATCGGCATCACGGCCGTCTGCGCGCGGATCGCCAGGAACAAGGGCCCGACCCGAGGGACACTGCTCGCGCTCGGCGCCGTGATGCTGGGCGCGGGGCTGTTCAGGGCCAACGGGTTCCTGGTCGTGGGCATCGTGGTGGCGGTGCTGCTGGTCATCGGCAAGGGGTTCAGGAAGCGGCTGGCGGCGGTGGGGCTGCTCGCCGCGGGCGTGCCCGTCCTGCTCACCAACCTCGTCCTGCCCCAGGTCGGCATCGTGCCGCCGTCGCGCACGTTCGTCTACCACACCGCCTACGGCGACATCGCGGTGGCCTGGAAGGAGCGGACGGACCTGTTCACCACGCGGGACGTGGCGCTCATGGCCCAGATCGCGCCGCTCGAACGCTGGTGGAGAGGCGGCAACTGCAACACGATCAATCCGCTGATCTGGCGCGGCGACTTCGACTGGCGGCGCTCCGACGAGCTCAGCCCGCAGGTGATGGAGCTGTGGAAACGCATCCTCCTGCAGGCGCCGGACCAGGTGGTCAAGACCAGGTTGTGCAGGGGCGCGATCGCGTGGCGGCCGGGGGCCGACCGCTGGTCGGAGGGCGGCGAGACCTACCACTTCTCTCGCCGGTGGTTCGCCTGGGAGTACGTCGGGCCCGACATGATCGAGCGGCATCCCGAGCTCGAGAGCTTCAACCTGAGCCCGCTGTCGTGGCCGCTGCACGACCTGGCCGACGGGTGGCTGTCGGCCTCCTTCGAGCCCGATCTCGACTGGCTGGTGTGGCGGGGGCCGATCTGGTGCTACGCCGCGTACGTGGCGCTCGCCGCGGCGGCATGGCTGCGCGGCAACCGGTGGGTGCTCGGCATCGCGGCGGCGATCCTCGGCCAGCAGCTCGCGGTGCTCGCCAACATCTCCGCCCAGGACTTCCGCTACATGGCCTCGCCGATCTTCATCGGCTTCCTCATGCTTCCTCTGCTTGTGCGCTTCTGGCGAGCGGGGCGCCGGTAAGCTCGGTCAAATGACAAGACGGCTGGCGTGGCTCGACGCTCTGCGGGGCCTGGGCGCGACAGCCGTCCTCGTCGAGCATCTCAACTACCACGTCCTCGACCAGCTGCGGCCGCGCTGGATGAACCTCGGGATCTACGGCGTCCTGGTCTTCTTCCTGGTCAGCGGCTACATCATCCCGGCCTCGCTGGAGCGCAGGGGTGACGTGCGGGCGTTCTGGATCAGCAGGGTCTTCCGCCTCTACCCGCTCTACCTGCTGCTCATCGCCGTCACGCTGGTGCTCTCGCCACTGCTGCCGCTACGCGGCGACACCAACGTGTTCGCGCACCTCACGATGCTGATGGAGGTCACGGGCTCGGCGGGTCTCGTCGAGCCGATGTGGACACTCTCCTACGAGATGGTCTTCTACCTGCTGGTCACCGGGTTGTTCGTGGCGGGCGTGCACCGGCGCAGCGGGTGGTTCGCGCTCGCCTTCGCGCTGCTGGCGACGCTGGTGGCCTTCACCCTGCCCCGCGAGGGGCATCTGCTCGACGGCCCGTGGGCGCCCGTCGCCGTGCTGGTCGTGGCCGCGGCCGGCCTGGCCGGCGTGCTGTCCGGCTCCCGCCCGGCCCGTACGGCGGGCGCGGTCGTGCTCGCCGTTCTGGCCGTGACGCTGGTCTGGATCGGCAGCAGGGAGTCGTGGCAGGGGGCGATGGTCCTGTCGGTGATGTTCACCGGCACCGCGATCCACCGCTGGGAGCACGGCCGGAGTTCGGGGCTGTGGCCGGTGGCCGGGGTCGCGGCGCTGATCGTGCTGGTGCCGTTCCTGCGGCCGGTGACGTTCAACGGCCTGACGAACCTGGCCACGATGGGCCTGGCCGCGGCGACGTTCGCGCTGTTCTTCGCGCTGCGCGGGCGGTCGCTGCCGCGCGTGCTGGCCTGGCTGGGCCTGATCAGCTACTCGATCTATCTCGTGCACGTCCCGCTGATCAAGCTGGCGCTGCTCGTCGTCGGCGACCCCGGACGCTTCCCGTGGCCCGCGCAGTTCGGTCTCGGCCTGGCGTTGTTCGGGGCGATCCTGGCCACGAGCTGGGTCACCTACCGTTTCGTCGAGCTGCCCGCCCAGCGCTACGGCAGGCGGCTGATCGAACGGCGGGCCGCCGGCCGCGGTCTCGTCACTGCTGTCTAGCGTCGTAGAGCTCCCGCGACCTGGCGATGCACGAGCTGTGCCGCCGTGACCAGTCGGTGAGCGTGAGCATCGCCTCGTACAGCTCCAGCGCCATCGGCGTCGCCTGGTACTCCACCTTGGGCGGCACGGTCGGGTAGACGGTGCGGGTCAGCATCCCGTCGCGCTCCAGGTTGCGCAGGGTCAGCGTCAGCATGCGCCGGGAGATGCCCTGGATGAGCCGCTCCAGCTCGGTGAACCTGATCGGCTCGCCCGCCGCCGCGACGATGATCTGGATGGCCCACTTGCCCGCGATCCGGTCGAGGATCTCCCTGGGCGGGATCGGGGGCGGCCGTCTGGGCGGCCGTCGCCATCCTGGGGGCCGCGCTCGCAGCAGCCCTGATCATGCTGCCGCGCCACCGGACGGCCGAGGTGGGCGAGGAGCGGGCACGGCAACTGGCTTGACGATCGCAGTCACTCGATTACCATAGGTGATGCACCGCCCACTAGGGCGGTGAAGTGGGGCCGGGTTTTCCGCCGGATGGCGGGCGCCCGGCCTTTGCGCTGTCAGGACGCGGTCGCCTCGCACGAGAGTTCCACCAGCCCGTCCAACGCCTTGAGGTGCCGCTCCTCTCCGCGCGCGAGCTGCGCCGCCGCGGCGCCCACCACGATGTCGGCCACCCACAGCAGCGGCGTCCACCTCGCCGAGGCGTGCACGAACGTGAACTGCCGTGGGCGCCCCACGAGCGCCGAGAGCACCTTGCGGTCGATCTGGTTCTGCCGATCCTCGCGACGGTCGATGACCAGGTGGCCGACGCAGGGAGCCAGACTCAGCACCGCCCAGCCCAGCGCCCGCGCCCGCGCGGCCTCCTGGCGCTGCGGGCCGGAGAACCGGCAGGCATAGACGCTCGCCTCGACATCCAGCGACGCGACCGCCCGCACGAGGGCATCGCACCGCCTCGCCTTCCTTGCACCAGTGCGGCGGCCGGCCGGTGGGGACACAGTCGGTCAGCAGGTGGCGCACCTCGTCGTCGAGCGACGGCTCGGCACGCACCACGGCCAGGAGGTACAGCCCCTGCCTGTCATGGATCGATTCGTCGATGTATCCGAAACGCAAAGGGGGAGTCACGGAAGGCGATTATTCCGTGACTCCCCGCTACGCGATGCCTACTCCCACTCGATGGTGCCCGGAGGCTTGCTGGTCACGTCGACCACGACCCGGTTGACCTCCCGCACCTCGTTGGTGATGCGCGTCGAGATCCGCGACAGCACGTCGTAGGGCACCCGCGCCCAGTCGGCCGTCATGGCGTCCTCCGAGGTCACCGGGCGCAGCACCACCGGGTGACCGTAGGTGCGGCCGTCGCCCTGGACGCCGACCGAGCGGACGTCGGCCAGCAGCACCACGGGGCACTGCCAGATGTCGCGGTCGAGACCCGCCCTGGACAGCTCCTCCCTGGCGATGGCGTCGGCCTCGCGCAGGAGGTCGAGCCGCTCCTGGGTGACCGAGCCGATGATGCGGATGCCGAGCCCCGGGCCGGGGAACGGCTGGCGCCACACCATCGCGGCCGGCAGGCCGAGCTCCTCGCCCGCCCTGCGCACCTCGTCCTTGAACAGCGTGCGCAGCGGCTCCACGAGCGAGAACTGCAGGTCCTCCGGCAGGCCGCCGACGTTGTGGTGCGACTTGATGTTGGCCGTGCCGGTGCCGCCGCCTGACTCCACCACGTCGGGGTAGAGGGTGCCCTGGACCAGGAAGTCGACCGGCCCCTCCGACATGATGGCGCGCTGCTCGTCCTCGAAGACGCGGATGAACTCGCGGCCGATGATCTTGCGCTTCTCCTCCGGATCGGTGACCCCGTCGAGCGCCTTCAGGAAGCGTTCGGCGGCGTCGACCACGCGGAGCTTGACGCCCGTCACGGCCACGAAGTCGCGCTCGACCTGCTCGGCCTCGCCCTTGCGCAGCAGGCCGTGGTCGACGAACACGCAGGTGAGGCGGTCGCCGATGGCGCGCTGCACGATGGCGGCGGCCACCGCGGAGTCGACGCCGCCCGACAGCGCGCAGATGGCGCGGCCCTCGGGGCCGATCTGCTGCTGGACGGCGGCCACCGCGTCCTCGACGATGTTGAGCATCGTCCACGACGGACGGCATCCCGCCGCGTCGAGGAAGTGCTTGAGGACGGCCTGGCCGTGCTCGGAGTGGAGCACCTCGGGGTGGAACTGCACGCCGTACAGGCCGCGGCCGGGGTGCTCGAAGGCGGCGACCGGCGTCTCGTCGGTCGCGGCGGTGACGGTGAAGCCGACGGGCGCCGCGGCGACGCTGTCGCCGTGGGACATCCAGACGGTCTGCTTGGCGGGCAGCCCCGAGAAGAGCACGCCCTCGCGGCTGACGCGCAGCTCGGTGCCGCCGTATTCGGCGACGCCGGTGCGGGCCACCTCGCCGCCCAGCGTCTGGGCCATGGCCTGGAAGCCGTAGCAGATGCCGAAGGTCGGCACGCCGGTCTCGAACAGGCCGACAGGAACGGCGGGCGCGCCCTCGGCGTAGACCGAGGAGGGGCCGCCGGACAGGATGATCGCCTTCGGCTTCTTCGCCAGCATCTCGTCGACCGACATCGTCGAAGGGACGATCTCGGAGTAGACGTGGCATTCGCGCACCCGCCTGGCGATGAGCTGTGCGTACTGCGCACCGAAGTCGACCACGAGCACTGTGTCGAATTCAGACACCGAAAGAACCCCCAACCAGGTGAATGCGGTGCTCCCAGTGTATCCGCAGGCCGACGGACACCCGGCAGGACGTGTCATGACCAGTACGCGGATCTTGTCGGGGCAGGCGTGACATGGGCGTTGTGGGGGCCGGCTACCTGAATGCCGTCAGGACGACCGGCCGGGCTCGCGCCCGCGTCACGCGTAGTCGGGCGGCTCGGGCACGTCGCCGTCCAGCAGGGCGGCGGTCTGCTCGCGCAGGTTCCGGTCGTAGCCGGGGTGGGTCAGGACCAGGAAACGCTCGTTCCTGATGGCCTCGACGGTCGCGTCGGCGACCTCGGCCGGCTCCTTGCCCTTCTCCACCAGGGTGTCGAGCCATTCCTGGGAGGCGAGGTCGTCGCGGGTGCGGGCCACCGCCAGGTCGGCGGGCCTGACCCGTTCGGAGCGGCTGATGCCGGTGCGCACCCCGCCCGGGCACAGGGCGGTGACGCGCAGCTTCGAGCCGACCTGGCGCAGGTCGTGGGCCAGCGCCTGGGAGGCGGCCAGGGCGGCGTACTTGCTGACCGCCTGCCCGCCGAGGTTGGGCCCGGCGAACAGGCCCGCGACGGACACGCTGTTGACGATGTGCCCCTCGGTGTCCTGCTCGATCATGCGGGGCACGAACTCGCGGATGCCGTGGAGCACGCCCCAGACGTTGACGCCCAGCAGCCAGGCGAAGTCCTCCTCGGTGCGGGTCCACATGCGCCCGCCCTGGAAGACGCCCGCGTTGTTGCACAGCACGTGGACCCCGCCGAGCTCGTTGAAGGCCCGGTTGGCCAGATGCTGGACGGCCGGCGCGTCGGAGACGTCGGTGATCTGGGTGAGCACCTTGACCCCCGAGATCATCGCGGCCGTCCGCGCCAGACCCCGTGGATCGACGTCGGCCAGCATCAACGCCATGCCTTCGGCCGCGAACCGTACCGCCAGCGCCCTGCCGATCCCGCTCGACGCCCCTGTCACCACCGCGACCTTGCCGGAGAGCTCCCGCACCGCCCCTCCCTAGCGCTCGCTTGCAAGAGACGTTAGCGTGATCTCAGGCGTGAGGAAAGGACACCAGGGGGCGCGGTAAGCGTTACCCACGCCCGCCCGGAGTGCCGGTCGGTTCAGAGCGCCCGGTCGAGCAGGCCGAGCGGCGGCGAGCCCAGGTCGAGCATCGCCTTGTGGAAGCGCTGCAGCGTGAACTCCGCGCCCCAGTCGGCGCGCGCCCGGTCCCTCAGGTCCTGGATGAGCAGCTTGCCCCAGGTGTAGCGGCCGTAGGTGGGGTCGAAGGTGGCCCTGCGCGCCTCCGACAGCGCGGCGGGCCCGGCGAGCTGGGTGTCGGACTCGAAGCGGCGCGCGCCGTCCTCGACCGTCATCTGCCCGGTGTGGACGCCGATCGCGCAGGCCAGCCGGGTGACGCGGATCAGCGCCTCCAGCCAGACGCCGATCTCGAAGCGCGGGTCGTGGGCTTCGAAGCCCTCCTCCACGCACAGCTCCTCGCCGTAGTGGGCCCAGCCCTCGGCGAACGACATCGACAGCAGGTGGCGCCGGATGTCGGAGCTCACGTGCCGCAGGGCACGGCCGTGGGAGAAGTGGCCCGGCGCCACCTCGTGCACGTTGATCGCCGGCAGCGTGGTGTCGCTGAAGACCTCGAGCCACTCCTCCTGCTCCTCGCGCGGCCAGGAGGCGTCGGGCGGGGTGATGTGGTACCAGGAGGGGCCTTCGGGCTCGCCCGGCGCGTTCCACGCCATCATGGCCATCGCCCAGCGGCGCGACTCGGGCGCGAGCCCGACCAGGCACTCGCCGTCGTGGTAGGGGACGAGGTCCTTCTCGCGGGTGAACGCGATGGCCTTCTCGGTGCCGACCCTGGCCGCCTCGATCACGCCGTCGGCGTCGGGGTGCTGCTTGACCAGCTCGCGCGCCACCTCCAGCGGCGGCCTGCCCGGCTCGCCGAGCCTGGCGCACGCGTCGGCGAGCCGGGCCATCAGCCGGTCGCGCTCGGCGTCGGCGCGCTCGGCGAGCCTGCCGAGATCGACGGGCAGGCCCTCACCGCCGCCCATCAACCGGGCCAGCGCCTGCCCGCCGAGCGCGGCGTCGGGCTCGCCCTCGGCGGCGGCCCGCTCGACGTGCGCCACCAGCCTGGCGTGCGCCTTCAGCGCCGCCTCGTCGGTGACGCCCGCCGCCAGCCCCTTGACCGCGCCGAGCAGCGCGGTGGCGACCGGCGCCGGCACCCGGTCGAGGGAGGCGATGGCGTGGTCGGCCGCCTCGGGCCACAGGCTCAGGTGCGCGGCCTTGGCGGCGGCCCGCTCCTGCTCGGGGGCGTAGTCGCGGTCGTAGCAGGCCACGTCGAGGTTGGACAGGTGGAACAGCGGGTTGCGGCGGTGGAGCTCGAGCTCGCCGAAGGTGACCCGCGCCGCCTCCTCGAACACCTCCAGGTGGGCGGCGTCGTAGGCGTCGGCCGGCGCGGGGCCCACGCCGACCCGCGCCAGCCCGGCCCGCACGCCCTCGGGCGACAGGTCCTGGACGCTGCCGTCGTACTCGTGCCGGCCGCCCGTCTCCCGGGCGTCGGCCTGCGCCAGGTCGAGGACGGCGCGCAGCCGCGCGTCGAGGTCGGTCATGTGGAGTCCCTTCCGATGAGCTCGAGTGTCCAGATGCCGACGTCGCCGCAGCTCTCGCCACGGACCAGCCGGTCGATCACCGTGGCAATAGTGGCAGGCGCCACCGACAGGTCGGGCCGCACGGTGGTCAGCCTGGGCCTGGTCAGCCGCGAGAGCGGCAGGTCGTCGCAGCCCACCACCGCCACGTCGCCCGGCACGCCGAGGCCCGCGTCGTGGAGCGCGGCCAGCAGCAGCATCGCGTAGTCGTCGTTGTAGGCGAACACGCCCTCGCCGCCCGACAGGCCGGCCACGAACGCGGCCGCCTCGCCCTCGTCGAAGGCCAGGTCGACGGCCTTGACGGGGACGCCGACCGACCGCGCGCCGCGCAGCCGTTCGAGGCCCATGGGCCGGATGCCCTCCTCGCGCGGCACGATCGCCACGATCCCGTCGCGGCCCCTGTCCACCAGATGCCGTACGGCGAGCGCGCCCACGCCCTCGTGGTCGGCGAGCACGGAGGGGATGCCGGGCACCGCCTTCAACCCCATCGCGACGACCGCCTTGACCCCCGCCGCGCGCAGCACCTCGATGCCCGCGCCGGTCAGTCTGGCCCCGTCGGCCAGCACGGCGGCGGGCCGCAGCTCGGCCCACGCCTTCGCGGCGGCGACGCCTTTCACGTGGCGCGCGCCGCCGTACTGGACCATCGTGTAGCCGCGTCCGCCCAGCTCCTTGTCGAGCCCCTCGATGAGGCCGGTGGCCAGCGGGCCCTGGGGGATGTCCGGCAGCGCGACCAGCACCAGGCCGCTGCTGCCGGTGCGCAGGGTGCGGGCGCCGGCGTGCGGGACGTACCCCAGCCGCTCGGCCGCGTCGCGCACGCGGGCCCTGGTCTCCTCGCTGATCCGGCTGCCGGGCCGATCGTTGAGCACGTACGAGACGGTGGCCTGGGAGACGCCCGCCGCCCTGGCCACGTCCATGCTGGTGGCGGGCCTGTTGCCGCTCATCACGTTCAGAACATTCCTCTTGTCAGAAGTCGTCACTCGATGCTATCCAGTGCTTATACGTATAACCACCCCCCACAAGTCAGGAGTCGCCATGGTCCCCACCACTGGCGTCCGGCGGGACGGCCTGCCGAAGCTGCTCACCGTCCTCGGCGCGGGCAACGCCGTCATGTACGCGCTCTACTTGGGCGTCGGCGGCCTGCTCGTGCAGGTCCAGATCGCCGAGATCGACCCCGCCGACAAGGTCGCCAACGTCGGCCTCGTCGCGGGCGTCAGCGCGATCTTCGCCACGGTGTTCAACCCGATCGGCGGCACGCTGTCCGACAGGACCACCCGCTCCCGCTGG
Organism: Nonomuraea sp. NPDC003727; assembly: GCF_053586935.1. NCBI lineage: Bacteria > Bacillati > Actinomycetota > Actinomycetes > Streptosporangiales > Streptosporangiaceae > Nonomuraea > Nonomuraea sp. NPDC003727. The sequence goes on along the minus strand of NZ_JBSFNE010000005.1, from coordinate 102,291 downwards.
GGCAGGCGCAACCCGTGGATCATCGGCGGCGCGCTCGCCGCCCTGGCCACCATGCTCCTGATGAGCCAGGTCTCGACCATCCCGATGATCCTGCTCGCCTGGTCGCTGGCCCAGGCCATGATGAACATCTACCAGGCCGCGATCACCGCGATCGTCCCCGACAGGGTGCCGGAGGAGCGCCGCGGCACCGCCTCCGCCGTCCTCGGCGTCGCCCTGTCGATCGGCACCATCGCCGGCACGCAGGTCGCGGTCTTCTTCGTCGGCGACATCTCGCTCGGCTACCTCGTGTTCGGCTCTGCCGTCGTCCTCGGCGCGCTGCTCATCGTGACGCTCACGCACGACCCTCGGCCCGGCGAGTACGAGGTGGTCACCACCCCGAGGCGGTCGCTCGCCGACTTCGTCTCCGCCCTGCGGCACCGCGACTTCCTGTGGGTCTTCCTGGGCCGCGCGATGATGATCCTCGGCTACTTCATGCCGCTGATGTTCACCCTCTTCATCCTCCAGGACAACATCGGCATCCCCAAGGACCAGGCGCCGCAGGCCGTCGCCACCATCACGATCGTCTCCACGCTGACCGGCATCCTCGCCACCGTGGTCTGCGGGCCGCTGTCGGACCGGCTCGACCGCCGCAAGCTGTTCGTGACGGTCTCGGGCGTCGCGGCGGCGCTGTCCATGCTGCTGCCCCTGCTGTGGCCGACCTGGACGTCGATGCTGGTGTTCTCCGCCGTGCAGGGGGCCGCGTTCGGCGCGTACAGCGCGGTCGACATCGCCATCGTCACGCTCGTCCTGCCCAGCAAGAAGGACGCCGCCCGCGACATGGGCATCCTCAACATCGCCAACGCAGGACCGCAGATGATCGCCCCGTTCCTGGCGGCGACGATCATCGCGAACCTGGGCGGCTACCCCTCGCTCTGGCTGGCGGCCATCGTCATCTCGCTCGTCGGAGCGGTCGCCGTCCTGCCCGTCAAGGGGGTCAGGTAGTGATCCGGCCGCCCGCGACGGCGTCGAGCAGCGCCTCCAGGTGCTGCTCGTCCGTCGCGGGCGCCATGACGGTGACGCGCAGGTGGCGCACGCCGTCCAGCTCGGTCGAGGTCAGGTGGAAGGCGCCGTCGGCCATCAACCGCTCGCGGATCGCCGCCTGGTCGCCGTCGCCGTACCTGAAGCAGACGATGTTGCTCTCCGGCTCGTACGGCAGGACGAAGCCGGGCCGCCGCCGCGCCAGCTCCCAGAACCTGTGCGCGGTGTCGTACTGCCTGGCCACGTAGTCGCCGAGCCCCCGCTCCCCCCGCCACGCCAGGTTGAGGAAGACCTTGAGGCCGAGCGCGGCCTTGGTGCACTCCACGGTCCTGCTGATGAGGTCGAAGCCCTGGTCGCCGTAGAACAGGTAGCTGGCCTGCTGCTGGAAGGCCGCGTCGAGATCGGCCTCCCGCCGCACCAGGACCGCCGCCGACAGCCCCGACGTGCGCAGCATCTTGTGCGCGTCCCAGATCACCGAGTCGGCCAGCGAGATGCCGTCCAGCAGGTGCGCGTGCCGCTCGCTGAGCAGCGCCGACGCGCCGTGCGCGCCGTCCACGTGGAACCAGACGTCGTGCTCGCGGCACCACTGCCCGATGGCGCGCAGGTCGTCGTACAGTCCGGTGCCCGTGGCGCACGCGCCCGCCACCAGCGCCATCGGCCGCCGGTCGAAGGAGGACGGCAGGCGGGAGACGTCGATGCGGCCCAGCGGGTCGGTCGGCAGCGGGATCACCGCGTGGCTGCCGAGCCCGAGGATGCTCGCCGCCCTGGCCACCGAGTAGTGCGCGGACGGCGGGGCGAGGATCGCCAGGTCGCCGGGCACCCCGTCCTCCCACGCCGAGGGCGCCACGCGCGCCCTGGCGGCCAGCAGCGCGGTCAGGTTGGCCAGCGAGCCGCCGTGGGTGAGCACGCCGCCGCCCTCGGGGAAGCCGACCTTGTCCAGCATCCACCGCAGTACCTCGAACTCCACGGTGGCCGCCGAGGCGCCCATCTCGTAGATCGCCATGGGGTTGTTGGTGGCGCCGTGCACGAAGTCGGCCAGCGCCGAGGGGAAGTCCGGCGAGGCGACCTGGTGGGCGAGGTAGGCCGGGTGGTGCAGCCTGGTGCCCTCCTCGAGGAAGGCCCGCAGGAAGCCGCGGAAGGTCTCGGGGGTGAGACCGCCCTTCTCGATCAGGTTCGCGAGGTGCAGGCGCTCGGCCAGCTCACGCGGCGGGGTGCGGGTGAGCACCCTGGCCGCCCCGCGCTGGCTGTCGTCGACGTAGCGCGCCAGCTCCTCGACCGCGACCTGGGCCGCGCTCTCGAACTCCTTGATGTCCCACATAGGGCCATAATCGGGTCAGCGTGCGGCGAGAGGCCAGAGCACCCGAATCGAAGGAGCCGATTGACCATGAGTGCCGAACTGGATTCGATCGACCTCGCGATTCTGAAGGAGCTGCAGAACGACGCGCGGCTGCCGAACAAGGAGCTGGCCGGACGGCTCGGCGTGGCCCCCTCGACCGCGCTCGAACGCGTCAGGTCGCTGCGCCGCCGTGGCGTGATCACCGGGTTCAGGGCGACCATCGACACCTCGGCGCTGGGCCGGCCGCTGCAGGCCTTCCTCGCGTTGAAGGTGCGCCCGCACACCAGCCAGCTGGTCGATCCGCTGCGCGTGTTCATCCTGGGGCTGCCGGAGACGATCGCCTTCTACGCCGTCGCCGGGCCCGACGACTTCCTCGTGCACGTGGCGGTGGCCGACGCGGAGAGCCTGCACCGGCTGGTGCTGGACAAGTACCTGGTGCGTCCCGAGATCGTGCACCTCCAGACCACGTTGATCTTCAGGACGTACGACCAGCCCGTGCAGCGGCCCGCTGTGTGAGGATGTCGGCCATGACCCTGCAGATCACCACGCTGGCCGAGCGACCGGATCTCGCGGACGCCTTGTGGGACATGCCGAACCCCTGGCCCACGTTCATGCTCAACGACCCCATCGCGGGGTTGTACTACACGGTCGCCGAGACCGAGTTCGCCGACTACGTGCTGGTCGCCGTCCACCCGGACGCCCCCGACACCATCGTGGCCCGGGCGTGCTCGGTGCCCTTCCAGCGGCCGGACGGCGACCTGCCCGACGACGGGTGGGACGCGGTCGTGCGCTGGGGGGCGGCCACCCGCAGGAGGGGCGACCGGCCGAACGCGATCTCGGCACTCGAGATCACCATCAGGGAGGACCTCCAGGGCGGCGGCCTGTCGGGGCAGATGCTCGGCGCCATGCGGGCCAACGCGGCCAGGATGGGGTTCGGCGAGCTGCTGGCGCCGGTACGGCCGAACCAGAAGCATCTCGAGCCGCGCACGCCGATGGCCGACTACGCCTTCCGCACGCGTGAGGACGGCCTGCCGTACGACGCGTGGCTGCGGGTGCACGTACGGGCGGGAGCGAAGATCATGAAGGTCGCGTCCCGGTCGATGGTGGTGCCCGGCACGCTCGCCGAGTGGCGCGCGTGGACGGGGCTGCCGTTCGACCGTACCGGCCCGGTCGAGGTGCCGAAGGGGCTGGTGCCCGTCCACTGCGACCTCGACCAGGACCACGCCGTCTACGTCGAGCCGAACGTCTGGGTCAGCCACCCACTGTGACCTGCTCGCCGGGCTTCAGCAGGTGCAGCCGGTCGGACAGGCCGGCCCGCTCGAAGGCCGCCACCAGGGTGTCGGGCCCCTGGGAGAAGTGCCGCCAGTGCTCGAAGTGCAGGGGCACGACGTGGCGCGCCTCGAGGATCGCCGCGGCCTCGGCGGCGCCGTCGCTCGGCAGGGTCAGATAGGCGTCGCCCAGGAGCGGCGTCTGGGCGCCGCCCGCGAACAGCACGGCCACGTCGACCGCGCCGACCCGCTCCCTGATCCGCCTGACCACGTCGAGCGAGGCGTTGTCACCGCTGACGTAGACGGTGGGCAGGCCGTCGCCCGACAGCACGAAACCGGTGACCTCGCCGACCACGTGCTCGCTGCCGTCAGGGCCGTGCTGGGCGGGCACGCCGGTGACGCGCAGCGCGCCCACCTCGACGCTCTCCCAGTTCGGCAGGGCCCTGACGGCGCCGCCGAGCCGTCCGGCCGCCTGCCCGGTGGACAGCACCAGGGGCACGGTCTCCAGGTAGGCGCGGCCCGCCGTGTCGAGGTTGTCGGGATGCTGGTCGTGCGAGAGCAGGACCAGGTCGGCCGGCTCGGGCCCGAAGGCCGGCCCCGCCGTCTTGGTGAGCACCCGCTGGCCGATCGGGTAGTCACCCGGCGGGTCGAACGTCGGATCGACGACCAGCCGCACACCGCCGAGCTCGATGACGGCCGTCGGACCGCCCGCGTAACGAATCTCCATGGTGTGCTTCGACGCTCAGCGCCCGGCGGCTATTCCGCCCAGCACGGTCACGATCAGGCCACCGCTCATGCGCTCGGCGAGCATGAGCCCTGCGGCCAGGGCGGCACCCGACGCGTCACCGGCCGCGATGCCGGTCACCTCGCGGATGCGTGCCGCGCCCTGACCCGCCGGTCGGGAACTCGATGAGCGGGGTCGGCCCGTCCGGCTCGTCCAGCAGCGCGAGCGCCCACTCCCTCCAGCTCACGACACGACCGTCAGGCGCAGCGCCCCCGGCGCCGCCTCCGGTACGGCGGGCCGCGCGGGCGCCACCGGCGCGAGCTTCCGGTAGGCCGAGCCCGTCGCCGGGCGCGGATCGGCCTCGCCCGCGTTCGGCCAGAACGCCATGGCGCGCTCGGCCTGCGCGGTGATGGTGAGCGAGGGGTTGACGCCGAGGTTGGCCGAGATGGCCGAGCCGTCCACGACGTGCAGACCCTCGTAGCCGTGGACCCGGTGGTAGGGGTCGATGACCCCGCTCTCGCGGGACTCGCCGATGGCGCAGCCGCCGAGGAAGTGCGCGGTCGCCGGGGTGTCGAACAGGTCGAGCCACGTCCCGCCTGGCACGCCGCCGATCTCCTCGGCCGCGTGCCGTACCGCCTCGTGGCCGGCCGGGATCCAGGTCGGGTTGCTGCCGCCCTGGCTGCGCAGGCCGAACAGCGACCTGCGGGTGGTGATGGCGTTGTGGTTGGCCTGCATGACCAGCGCGATGATGGTCCGCTCCGACCAGCGGCGCAGGTTCAGCAGGCGCAGCGCGGTCAGCGGGTCGGCGGCGATCTGGCGCACGAAGCCGCGCCACCGGGAGCCGTCGCCGTCGACGAGGAGGGTGCGCAGCAGGCCCATCGCGTTGGAGCCGTCGCCGTAGCGGACCGGCTCGATGTGGGTCTCGGCGTCGGGGTGGATCGAGGAGGTGATCGCCACGCCGCGGTTGAGCTTCTCGCCGTCGCCCGACAGCCGTTCGAAGCCGAGCAGCGCCTCGGAGTTGGTGCGGGTCAGCGCGCCCAGCCTGGGCGACAGCCGCGGCAGCGTGGTGGCCCTGAGCCGGTGCAGCAGCCGCTGCGTGCCGTAGGCGCCCGCCGCGAAGACCACCTGCCGGGCCCGGAAGGTACGGCGCTGCCATGGCGCGCCGGTCCGGTGCGCGGTGACCAGGTAGCCGTCGCCGTCGGGCCGGACCGAGACCGCCGTGCACTCGGGATAGACCTTCGCGCCCGCCCGCTCGGCCAGGTAGAGGTAGTTCTTGGTCAGCATGTTCTTGGCGCCGTGGCGGCAGCCGGTCATGCACTCGCCGCACTCGACGCACCCCTGGCGGGCCGGGCCCGCGCCGCCGAAGTACGGATCCACTCCCGACGGCCCGAAGTACACGCCGACGGGCGCCAGGCGGAAGCTCTCCTCGACGCCCATCCTTTCCGCGACCTTCCTCATGACCTCGTCGGCGCGGGTGAGCGTCGGGTTGACCACCACGCCGAGCATGCGTCTGGCCTGGTCGTAGTAGGGGGCGAGCTCCGCCTTCCAGTCGGTGATCGCCGCCCACTGCGGGTCGCGGAAGAACGGGTCGAGCGGCTCGTAGAGGGTGTTGGCGTAGACGAGCGAGCCGCCGCCCACCCCCGCGCCCGCCAGCACCATGACGCGGGTGCCCTTCGCGCCGCCGAGCACGTGGATGCGCTGGATGCCCTTGAGCCCGAGCCAGGGCGCCCAGAGGAAGTCGCGCGCCCGCCACGAGGTCGCGGGCAGCGTCGACTCGTCGAACCTGCGGCCCGCCTCCAGGACGCCGACCTTGTAGCCCTTCTCGGTCAGGCGCAGCGCGGCGACGCTGCCGCCGAAGCCCGAGCCGATCACGATGACGTCGAAGCTCACTTCAGCCGCAGTTTCTTCATCGTCTTGAGCAGGCCGGCCAGCAGAGCGGCGTACTTGTCGTACGGCATGCCCGCGGGCGGGTCGAAGCCCAGCCACGACGCCTGGCTGGCCACGGTCTGCACCTCGGTGAACTTCAGCAGGCCCTCGACGCCGTGCCTGCGGCCGAGACCCGAGGCCTTCATGCCGCCCATCGGCGCGTCGTAGGAGGCGTAGGCCGAGCCGTACCCCTCGTTGATGTTGACCGTGCCCGCCTTCACCCGCGCGGCCAGCGCCCGCCCGCGGGCCGGGTCACCGGTCCAGATGGAGGCGTTAAGGCCGTAGATCGTGTCGTTGGCCAGCGCCAGGACCTCTTCCTCTGTGGAGTAGGGGTAGAGGCTGACGACGGGGCCGAAGGTCTCGTCGCGGCAGAGCGCCATCTCCTCGGTGACGCCGGTCAGCACGGTCGGCTCGTAGAACAGCGGCCCGAGGTCGGGGCGGGCCCGGCCGCCCGTCAGCACCTTGGCGCCCTTGTCCACCGCGTCGGTGACGTGGGCTATCACGCCGTCAAGCTGCCGCTGGAAGGTCAGCGAGCCCATCTGGACCGACCAGTCGAGGCCGGCGCCGAGCTTCATGCCCTCGACCTGGCGCACCAGGCGGTCGGCGAAGGCGTCGAAGACCTTCTCGTGCACGTAGAGGCGCTCGATCGAGATGCACAGCTGGCCGGCGTTGGTGAAGCAGGCGCGGATCGCCCCCTGGGCGGCGACGTCGAGGTCGGCGTCGTCCAGCACGATCATCGGGTTCTTGCCGCCGAGTTCGAGCGAGCAGCCGACGAGCCGCTTGGCCGCCTCCTCGGCGATCCTGCGTCCGGCGCGGGTCGAGCCGGTGAAGGCGACGTAGTCGGCGCCGTCCATGAGCGCGTCGCCGATGTCGGCGGGATCGCCCAGCACGACCTGCCAGATGTCGCGCGGCATGCCGAGCTCGGTCAGCAGGTCGATGGTCCACAGCGTCGACTGGGAGGTCTGCGTGTCGGGTTTGTGCACGACCGCGTTGCCGGCCAGCAGCGCGGGCACCACGTCGCCCGCGCCGAGCGTCAGCGGATAGTTCCACGGCGAGATCAGCGCGACCACACCCTTGGGATGGCGCAGCTCCATCACGCGGGTGGCCACGGGGAAGACGCCCTTGCGCGCCTTCGGCGCGAGCAGCCCCGGGGTACGGCGGGCGTAGTAGAGCGCGCAGCCCGCGACGTCGAGCACCTCCTCGAGGGCGTGCCTGCGGGCCTTGCCCGTCTCCTGCTGGATGATGTCGAGGATCTCGGCGCGGCGGTCGAGGATCGCGTCGTGCAACCGCAGGAACGGCTTGGCGCGGTCGGCCGCGGGCCGGGCGGCCCACGCCTCCTGCGCGGCGCGTGCCCGTTCATAGGCCGCGCGGACGTCGTCGGAGGTGGAGATCGGCATCGCGGCCAGTGGTTCGCCGGTGAACGGGACGATGATCTCCTGCGTCCTTCCGCTGGAGACCACGTGGCTGAGGCTTTGCGGCATACCTGGAAGAATATTCGGTCGCTCAACCGTTATGGCGGCGCGCGACAATCTCAGATATGCGGTCCTACGATCCGCGCAGGTCAGGAGACCCGATCAGTCTCGGTGGCTACACGATCGCCGGCCGGCTCGGCGAGGGCGGCCAGGGTGTCGTCTACCTCGCCACCGACCCCACGGGCGCGCGTGTCGCGATCAAGTGGCTGCGTTTCGGCGACGCCGTCGCCGCCGAGCGGTTCCTGCGCGAGGTCCAGGTCGCCCAGCAGGTCGCGCCGTTCTGCACGGCCCAGGTGCTGGCCACCGGCGCCGAGCACGACCGGCCCTACATCGTCAGCGAGTACGTCGAGGGCCCCACCCTGCAGCACGTCGTCCGGGAACAGGGGCCACGCGCCGGGCCGGCGCTGTACCGCCTCGCGATCGGCACCGCCACCGCGCTGGCCGCCATCCACCAGGCGGGCATCGTCCACCGCGACTTCAAACCGGCCAACGTCATCATCGCCCCCGACGGCCCCCGCGTGATCGACTTCGGCATCGCCAGGGCGCTCGACACCACGGCCACGATCAGCTCCACGCCGGTGGGAACACCGTCGTTCATGGCGCCCGAACAGTTCCTCGGCCACCCCGTCGGCGCCGCCGCCGACCTGTTCGCCTGGGCCAGCACCATCGCCTACGCCGCCTCCGGCAGGGCGCCCTTCGGCAGCGACACCATGCCGGCGGTCATCAACAGGATCCTCCACGGGCGACCCGACGTCTCGAACCTCGACGAGCCGCTGTCCGGGGTCGTGCACGCCTGCCTGTCCAAGGACCCGACCCTGCGGCCCACCGCCGAACAGGTCATCATGCGGCTGCTCCAGCACCCCGTGACCCCTGGCGGCATGCTGCGCGAGGCCGCCGCCGCCTCCATGGTGGGCTCCACCCGCCTCTCCCCCGCCCACGGCGCCCCGCGTCACTGGAGCGGCGGGGCCGGCGGTCCTCCGCCGCGCGGTCCCACCGCACCGCCGCCGGGACACGCGGAGGGCGGGGCGCCGCCCGCCCAGCCGCGGGCCCCGGCGCGGTCCGGCAAGCCCGGGAGACGGCTGGCCGCCGGGCTCGCGGCGGGGATCACCGCGCTGCTCCTCGTCGTGGTGGCCGTCGCCGTGCCGTGGGGACGGTTCCTGGGCCGGGAGACGCCCTCGGCCTCGCCGGCCGTACCGACGAACGCGCCGGCCCCGCCGTCCCGGCCGGCCGCGACCCCGCGGGCCCAGGCGGCGCGGCCGTTGCCCGGCACGCAGGCCGCCATCTACGAGCGCCCCGGCGATCCGATCACGCTCACGTCCTACAGCGCCTACGACAAACCCACCAAGGACTGGACGAACTACGCCAGGGACGCGTTGACAGGCCCGTTCCGCCGCTACGGCGGCTACTGGGAGACCGCGCTCTCCCCCGACGGCCGCTACATCGCCGGACGCAGCAAGAACTACACCTCCGACGACTACGACTCCGTCGAGATCACCGACACGAGGACCCGTAGCAAGATCGCTTCCATCAAGACCGTCAAGAGCCCGCTGATCAGCCCCATCCACGCCTGGTCGAACGACGGCTCGAAGATCCTGCTCAACATCGAGCACCCCAAGGGCGAGAGCACGCGCAACATGGGCTTCGTCATCGTCGACGTACCGGCGCGGAAGGCGAACGTGGTCAGGATGGCGGGCGAGAACGACGCCGGGTTCGGATGGGACGGCCAGACCGCCGGCGTGGTCCGCGTCTACGGCCCCGACCTGCGCTTCTTCGACGCCGCGGGCAACCGGCTGCACGACGCCGTCAACATCGGCACGCTTCCCGTCGACACGCAGGACCTCTTCTCCCCGTCGGGCCGGTCGTTCGCCACGAAATGCCCCGAGGGCGACGACGGCGAACTGTGCCTGTGGGACAGCGAGTCCGGAGCCCGGCTGCGCAACGTCACGACCTTCTGCGACAAGCTGCTCGGCTGGTACGACGAGACCCACCTGTACTGCTGGGAGAACGACAACGCCGCCAAGGACCGCGTGGAGGTCGTCGACTTCGCCGGCGCGGAGATCCGCACCCTGCTCGACGTCCCGGACGGCGAGGACATCAGCCCCACCTTCACCAGGACCACCTGAGGGGTTTCCGGGGTGGAAGAATGTTCGGTGGCTCAACCGTTATGGCGACACGCGAGAATTCCGGGTATGCCGCCCTACGATCAGCTCAGATCTGGCGATCCCGCCAGACTCGGTGACTACACCCTCCTCGGCAGGCTCGGCGAGGGCGGCCAGGGCGTCGTCTACCTCGCCGCCGACCCCACGGGCGCGCGTGTCGCGATCAAGTGGCTGCGTCCGGGCGACACCGTCAGCGCCGAGCGGTTCCTGCGCGAGGTCCAGGTCGCCCAGCAGGTCGCGCCGTTCTGCACGGCCCAGGTGCTGTCCACCGGCGCCGCGGACGGCAGGCCGTACATCGTCAGCGAGTACGTCGAGGGCCCGTCCCTGCAACGCGTCGTCCAGGAGCAGGGCCCGCGCTCGGGCCCGGCCCTGCACCGCCTCGCGATCGGCACCGCCACCGCGCTGGCCGCCATCCACCAGGCGGGCATCGTGCACCGCGACTTCAAGCCCGCCAACGTCATCATCGCCCCCGACGGCCCGCGTGTGATCGACTTCGGCATCGCCAGGGCGCTGAACGCCACCTCCACCATCAGCTCGGCCCCCGTGGGGACACCGTCGTTCATGGCGCCCGAGCAGCTCCTCGGCCACCAGGTGGGGCCCGCGGCCGACATGTTCACCTGGGCCAGCACGATCGCCTACGCCGCCTCCGGCAGGGCGCCCTTCGGCAGCGACACCATGCCCGCGGTGATCAACAGGGTGCTCAACGCGCCGCCCGAGGTGTCCGGCCTCGACGAGCCGCTGCGCGGGGTGGTGCACGCCTGCCTGTCCAAGGACCCGGCCCTGCGGCCCACCGCCGAACAGGTCATCATGCGGCTGCTCCAGCACCCCGTGGCGCCCGGCGGCATGCTGCGGGAGGCCGCGGCGGCCGCCTCCATGGCCGGCGCGCCGCAGGCCGTGCCCGCCCACGGCGCCCCGCACGGCTCGCCCCACGGCTCCCCCCACAGTGCCCCGCACGCCGCCCCGCACGCCGCCCCTCAACCCGTCCCCCATCCCGCCGCGCACCCGCACGGTCCTTCGGGCCCGCCCTCGCACGTCCCCTCCGGCCCGCCCTCGCACGTCCCCTCCGGCCCGCCGCCGCAGGGACAGTGGGCGCCGAACGCGTGGGCACAGCCCTCCTATCCGCTGGGGGCCTACCCGCCGCCGAAGAAGAGCAGGGCCGGGCTGGTGGCCGGCCTCGTGGCGGGAGCCGTCGCGCTGCTCGTCGTGGTCGCGGTCGTCGCGGTGCCCTGGGGAAAACTCTCCGGCCGCGCCGAGTCCTCGCCGTCACCCTCGGTCGACGCGCAGCGGCGCACGAACACCCCGTCGGCCGCCCCTTCCCATACGGCCGTGCCGACGCAGGGGCTGGCCAAGCAGCGGCTGCTCGGCACGCAGGCCCTGGCCTACGAGCACCCCGACGACCCGATCAAGCTCACCTCCTACGAGATCTACAACAAGAACTCCAAGGAGTGGGTCAACTACGCCAGAGGAGCGCTGACGGGCCCCTTCCGCCGCTACGGCGGCAACTGGGAGACCCTGCTCTCCCCCGACGGCCGCTACATCGCCGGACGCAGCAAGAACTACACCTCCGACCGCTACGACTCCGTCGAGATCACCGACCGGACGACCGGCAGCAAGACCTCCGTCAAGACCGTCAAGGAGCCGCTGATCAGCAGCATCCGCGCCTGGTCGAACGACGGCTCGAAGATCCTGCTCAACATCGAGCAGTCCAAGGGCGACGACTGGCTCTACCTGGGCTTCGCCATCGTCGACGTGGCCACGGAGAAGGCGAAGGTGGTCAGGATCACCGGCAAGAGCTCCTTCGGCTGGGACGGCGAGACCTCGGGCGTGGTCGCCGTCCACGGCTCCGACCTGCGCTTCTTCGACGCCGCAGGCAACCGGCTGCGCGACGCCACCGACATCGGCGAGCTGCCCGTGGGCACGCAGGACATCTTCTCCCCATCCGGCCGGTCGTTCGCCACCCGCTGCCCCGACGCCGACTCGGGCGAGCTGTGCGTGTGGGACAGCACGTCGGGAGAGCGGCTGCGCAAGGTCTCCACCCCCTGCGACAAGCTCCTCGGCTGGTACGACGAGACCCACCTCTACTGCTGGGAGCTCGACAACGCCACCAAGGACCGCATCCAGGTCGTCGACTTCGCCGGCAAGGAGGTCCGCACGCTGCTCGACATCCCCGACGGCGCCGGCTACAGCCCCACCTTCACCAGAATCTCGTGAACCCGGTATCTCGCGAACCAGGCGACCCCGCGAACCAGGCGATCTCGTGAACCCGGGCGATCTCGTGAACCCGGGCGATCTCGCGAACCCGGGCGATCTCGTGATCTCGGCCTCGTGAACCCGGGCGATCTCGTGATCTCGGCCTCGTGAACCGTTCGGCGGGCGCACCCGTGTAGGTGGTCATGAAGACGCTGATCCGGACGGCACTCACCGCCGCCGCCCTCGCGACGGCGACCGCCGCCTGCTCCTCGTCCGTCGCCCCGCGCGCGGCGGCGCCGCTCGACCTGAGCGACGTGAAGCTGGTCTCCTACAGCAGCTGCGACGACATGCTGTCCGGGCTGCGCGAGAACACCGCCAAGAACGTCTCCTCCTGGGGTCTCGGCGGGCCGCCCATCATGTACATGGAGCGCGCCGACGTCGCGGGCAAGGCCGTCCCCCAGTCGACGGGTCAGGGCCAGGCCGCCGACCACTCCACCACGAACGTGCACGAGCAGGGCGTCGACGAGCCCGACCTGGTCAAGACCGACGGCAAGCGGGTCATCACCGTCAGCCACGGCAAGCTCCGCGTCATCGACGCCGCGACCAGGAAGGTCACCGGCACGCTGGAGCTGGCCAAGGAGAACTGGGTGGCCGGCGACCTGCTCGTGTCGGGCGACCGGGCGCTGGTGCTGTTCAACGGCGGCGGCATCCCGTTCGGCGCCGTCGCCAAGCGCGCCTTCGCCCCGACCGGCGGCCCGCAGTACGTGCTGGTGGACCTCGCGGCCGAGCAGCCCAAGCTGCTCGGCACCTTCGAGCCGCGCGGCATGCACGTCGACGCCCGGCTGGTGGGCTCCACGGTACGGCTGGTCGTGCGCAGCCAGCCCGACATCACCTTCCCCCAGCCCCGCGACAGCGTGCCTGAGGCCGAGCGCATCAGGGTCAACCAGGCCGTCGTACGGCAGGCGCCGATCTCGGCCTGGCTGCCGAAGTTCACGATCACCGACGCGGCCGGCAACGCGCGCGAGGAGTCGGTGGCGTGCGAGAAGGTCAGCCACCCCGACGAGTACACGGGGACCTCGCTGCTGACGGTGCACTCCATCGATCTGGCGCAGGACCTGACGGCCGCGGCGGCCAACCCGATCGCCGTGGCCGCCGACGGCGACACCGTCTACGGGACGGGGACGAGCCTGTACGTCACCAGCAACCCGCGCTGGTGGTTCCCTGTCCCGATCGAACCGCGCCCGGTGGAGGACGTGCCCACGCCGAACTCCTCCACGAGCTCCTCGGAGCCGGCCGCGCCCTCGGTCAGCGCCTCCGCCCCTCCGGCGTCGCCCGACACGTCCACGAGCTCCTCGGGCGCGGGCCTGGCCCCCATCGACGGGCCGTCTCCCGCGACGACCGCCGCGCCGGTCCCCAGCCCGGCCGTCCCGCCGGAGGAGACCGAGGTCCACCGCTTCGACATCAGCAAGCCGGGGGCGCCGGCCTACCTCGCCTCCGGCAAGGTGCCCGGCAGGCTGCTCAACCAGTACGCCATGTCGGAGTACGAGGGCAACCTGCGCGTCGCCACCACGACGGCCGACCAGAAGACCAGCTCCAGCAGCGTCTACGTGCTGCGCGCCGACACCCTGGCCAAGGTCGGCGAGGTCGGCGGCCTGGGCAGGAACGAGCGCATCTACTCGGTCCGCTTCATCGGCCCGGTCGGTTACGTGGTGACCTTCCGCCAGGTCGACCCGCTCTACACGCTCGACCTGCGCGACCCCGCCGCGCCCAGGGTGACGGGCGAGCTCAAGATCACTGGCTACTCCGCGTACCTGCACCCGGCCGGCGACGGCCGCCTCATCGGGCTCGGCCAGGAGGCCAGCGAGAAGGGCCGGACGCTCGGCACCCAGGTCTCGCTGTTCGACGTCAGCGACCCGGCCGCGCCGCGGCGGTTGTCGCAGCTGTTCCAGAAGGAGTCGGGCTCCGAGGCCGAGTGGGACCCGCACGCCTTCCTGTACTGGCCGAAGAGCGGCACGGCGGTCATCCCCGTGTCCAGCTACCGGAACGGGCAGTCGGACTCGGGGGCGCTGGTCCTGAAGATCACCGACACGGCGGTGACGTCGGTCGGGACGATCAAGCACCCGCGGGTGAAGGAGGGCGACTACACCTACGAGCCGAACATCCAGCGCTCGATGGTGATCGGCGACTCGCTGTGGACGGTGTCGCCGTCGGGGATCAAGGTCAACGACCTGAACTCGCTGGACGAGCAGGCCTGGATCCCGCTCGCCTGACCCGCGGTCACATCCCCGGTCCCGCCGCTGCACGGGGGCGGCGGGCCGGGGATCCTCATGACCGGACCGGCGGGGCCGCCTCAGGCGCGTGCCGTTCGCGGCCGCCGTGCGGCCGGGGCCAGGCCCTCAGCGGGGGGTCGGCTGGGCGACCGGCACGATCTCGGGCGCGCCGAGACGGATGGCGTCCGCCTCCTGGTCGGTGTCCTGCTCCTGGGAGAGCCGCTCTGCCTCCACCCGCTTGCAGTAGTACTCGACCTCTCTCTTCACGTGGTCGTCGTCCCACTCCAGGGGCCCGGCCATCAGCTCGGCCGCTTCCTGCGCCACCGCGAGCCCCCGGTGGAAGGTCTCGATCGAGATGTGGGTGCGCCTGGTCAGCACGTCGTTGAGGTGCCTGGCGCCCTCGTGGGTGGCGGCGTAGACGACCTCGGCGCGCAGGTGGTCGTCGGCCCCGTTGAGCGGCCTGGCCAGCGAGCGGTCCTGCTCGATCAGCTCCAGCACCTCGTCGACGAGCGTGCCGTAGCGCTGCAGCAGGTGCTCGATGCGGGCCACGTGCAGGCCCGAGTCGCGCGCGAGCCGGTGACGGGAGTTCCACAGCGCCTGGTAGCCCTCGGCGCCCACCAGCGGGACGCGGTCGGTGCAGGAGGGGGGGACGCGCTGGTCGAGGCCGTGCGCGACCGCGTCGACCGCGTCCTTGGCCATCACCCGGTAGGTGGTGTACTTGCCGCCCGCGATCATCACCAGGCCCGGCACCGGGTGGGCGACCACGTGCTCCCTGGACAGCTTGGAGGTCTCCTCCGACTCCCCCGACAGCAGGGGGCGCAGCCCGGCGTAGACGCCCTCGACGTCGTCCCTGGTCAGCGGGACCGACAGCACGCCGTTGACATGGTCGAGCAGGTAGTCGATGTCGACCCGCGAGGCGGCGGGGTGCGCCCGGTCGAGAGTCCACTCGGTGTCGGTGGTGCCGATGATCCAGTGCCGTCCCCACGGGATCACGAACAGCACGGACTTCTCCGTGCGCAGGATGATGCCGGTCATCGAGTGGATCCGGTCGCGCGGGACCACCAGGTGGATGCCCTTGGAGGCGCGCACGTGGATCTGGCCCCTGCCGCCGACCAGCTCCTGGATGTCGTCGGTCCAGACCCCGGTGGCGTTGACCACCTGGCGCGCCCTGATCTCGAACTCGGTGGAGTTCTCCAGGTCCAGCACCCGCACCCCGGTGACCCGCTCCCCTTCGCGCAGGAAGCCGACCACCTGCGTCCGCTGGGCGACGTGCGCGCCGTAGGCGGCCGCGGTGCGCAGCGTGGTCATCACGTAGCGGGCGTCGTCGACCTGGGCGTCCCAGTACTGCACGGCGCCGGTGAAGGCACTGCGCTTGAGCGCGGGCGCCAGCCGCAGCGCCCTGCTCCTGGACAGGTGGCGGTGCCCGGGCATGCCGCGGGTCAGGCCGGAGGCGAAACCGAGGGTGTCGTAGAGCGCCACGCCCGCCCCCACGTAGGGACGTTCCCATCCGTAGTGGGTCATCGGGAACAGGAACGGCACCGGCCGCACCAGATGGGGCGCGATGCGCTGCAGCAGTAGGGCCCGCTCCTGCAGCGCCTCCCTGACCAGGTCGAAGTTGAGCTGCTCCAGATAGCGCAGACCGCCGTGGATGAGCTTGGAGGAGCGGGAGGAGGTGCCGGAGGCGAAGTCGCGCGCCTCCACGAGGCCGACGGACAGGCCGCGGGTGGCCGCGTCGAGCGCCACTCCCGCGCCCACGATGCCGCCACCGACGACGACTACGTCAAGCTCCCGTTCCGCCATCGCGGCCAGCGCGGCCGTCCTCTCGACGGGACCCAGCCTGGAGGCTCCGATGTTGGCCGTCATGACAACGAACGTACCCGCTTTCGTTCGGGTCGAGCGTTGACGTACGTCGGGCTACGCCACGACGTTCACGCGCGGATCACCTTCACGCCCGCGTCCGCGAAGCGGCTCGCCATCTCGTCGGACAGCCGCTCGTCGGTCACCAGCGTGTCGATCTGGTTGACGGGGCAGATCCTGGCGAAGGCCCGCTTGCCCAGCTTGGAGGAGTCGGCCACGACCACGACCTGGGCGGCCCTGCCGATGAGCAGGCTGTTGACCGAGGCCTCGCCCTCGTGGTGCGCGGAGGCGCCGAGCTCGACGTCGAGGGCGTCGACGCCGAGGAAGGCCACGTCCAGCGTCACCTGGTCGAGCACGCCGCTCGCCAATGGTCCGATGAGCTCGTAGGACTGCTGCCGCGCCACGCCGCCGGTCACCACGATCTTCACGTGCTGGCGGACGGTGAGCTCGGCGGCGATGTTGAGCGCGTTGGTGACGATCGTGAACCCGGTCTCGAGCGTCGAGCGGGTGGCCAGGGTGCGGGCCAGCTCGGAGGTCGTGGTGCCGCCGTTCATGCCGACCACGGCGCCCGGCGCGATCAGGTCGGCGGCGGCCGCGGCGATGCGGTGCTTCTCGTCGGCGTGGCGCGCGGTCTTGTAGCGCAGCGGCAGGTCGTAGCTGACGCTCTGCGCGACGGCGCCGCCGCGGGTGCGCATGAGCATCTGCTGCTGGGCGAGTTGGTCGAAGTCGCGGCGGATGGTCGCGGTGGAGACGTCGAGCGATTCGGCGGCCTCCTCGACCGAGAGCCGTCCCTCCTGCGCCAGCAGCTCGAGAATCGAGTTCCATCGGTCATAACGGCTCATGGAGGCAAGCCTGGCACATCCGATGACCCGCCCACCAGCACTGCACAGTTGTGCTCTTTTATGCTATAAAAAGAGCAGAAACAATCACAATCGGGAGGAAGCCTTGACCACCCACACCGAGGCCGAGATCGCGTCTCAGCCCGACTGCTGGCGGCGTGCCGTGGCGAACATTCCGGCCGACGCCCTGCCCAAGCCGGGCGAGCGGGTCGCCGTCGTCGGCTGTGGCACCTCCTGGTTCATCGCGATGGCCTACGCCACGCTCCGCGAGCGGGCCGGCCTGGGCGAGACCGACGCCTTCGCCGCGTCGGAGGCGCCGCTCGGCCGTTCCTACGACCGGGTGCTGGCGCTGACGCGCTCCGGCACCACCACCGAGGTGCTCGAACTGCTGGGCAAGGTCGGCACCAGGACCACGGCCATCACCGCAGACCCCGACACGCCGGTCATGAACCTGGCCGACCAGGTCATCGTCCTCGACTACGCCGACGAGCGGTCCGTCGTGCAGACCCGCTTCGCCACCACCCAGCTCGCGCTGCTGCGCGCCAGCCTCGGCGAGGACCTCACCCAGGCCATAGCCGACGCGGGCGAGGCCGTCTCCGCCCCGCTCGACGCCGCGCTGGTCGAGGCCGAGCAGTTCAGCTTCCTCGGCACCGGCTGGTCCGTCGGCCTGGCGCAGGAGGCGGCGCTGAAGATGCGCGAGGCGTCCCGGTCGTGGACCGAGGCGTACCCGGCGATGGAGTACCGCCACGGCCCGATCAGCATCGCGGGCCCCGGCCGCGTCACCTGGATGCTCGGAAGCGCCCCTCAGGGGCTGCGCGAGCAGGTCGAAGCCACCGGCGGCACGTTCTTCGAGACCGCGCTCGACCCGATGGCCGAGCTGATCCGCGCCCAGCGGGTCGCCGTCGCGCGCGCCTTCGCCCGCGGGCTCGACCCCGACGAGCCGATGCACCTCACGCGATCTGTGATTCTTTCTTCATGAGCCTTACTCTCGCCGACGCCCGTATCGCGACTCCCGAGGGAGTCCACGACGGGTGGCTGACCATCGAAGACGGCCGCATCACGCATGTCGGTCACGGATCCGCCCCCCGAGCGGGCCACAGCCTGGCCGGGCGGCTGGTCGTGCCCGGCTTCGTCGACATCCACAACCATGGCGGCGCGGGCGGATCCTTCCCCACTGGTCAGCAGGACAAGGCGCGCGACGCCGTCGCGCTCCACGAGAGTCACGGCACCACCACGATGGTCGCCAGCCTGGTGACGGGGTCGGTGGCGGACATCGCCGCCGCCACCTCGTCCCTGGCCGACCTGTGCGACGACGGCCTGCTGGCCGGCATCCACTTCGAGGGCCCCTACATCTCCAAGGCCCGCTGCGGCGCGCACAACCCCAAGCTGCTGCGCGAGCCCGACCCGCGGGAGTTCGGCGAGCTGGTCAAGGCAGGCCGCGGCCACGTGCGCATGCTGACCATCGCCGCCGAGCTGCCGGGGGCGCTCGACACCATCCGCGCGGCGGCCGGCGAAGGCGTCATCGCCGCTCTCGGCCACAGCGACGCCACCTACGACCAGACCATCGCGGGCATCGACGCGGGCGCCACGGTCGCCACCCACCTCTACAACGCGCTTCCCCCGCTCGGCCACCGCGCGCCGGGGCCCATCGCCGCCCTCCTGGAGGACGAGCGCGTCACCATCGAGCTGATCAACGACGGCGTCCACGTCCACTCCGCCATGCTCCGCCTCGCCTACACCGTCGCCGGCCCCGAGCGCACCGCGCTGATCACCGACGCGATGGCCGCCACCGGCATGGGCGACGGCACCTACGTGCTCGGCTCCATGGAGGTCGACGTCCGCGACGGCGTGGCCCGCCTGGCCGAGGGCGGTTCCATCGCGGGCAGCACCCTCACCATGGACGTCGCCTTCCGTCGTGCCGTCCAGCAGGTCGGGCTGTCCATCGCCGAGGCCGTCGAGGTCTCCTCGCTGACCCCCGCCCGCGTGCTCGGCATCGCCGACCAGGTGGGGTCCATCACCGCGGGCAAGATCGCCGACCTGGTCGTTCTCAACGATTCCCTCGAGGTCGCCGGCGTCATGAAGCGCGGCGGCTGGATCACGGAGCCCTGATGATCCTCACCGTCACGCTCAACGCCGCCCTCGACGTCACCTACCGGGTGCCCGACGCCGACTGGGACGGGGTGAACCGGGTCTCCTCGGTGCACAGGCGTGCCGGTGGCAAGGGTGTCAACGTCGCGCGGGTGCTCGCCGCCTTCGGCCGTGAGGTCGTGGTGGCGGGCCTCGCCGGCGGCCCCACGGGCACGGCCATCCGCGCCGACCTCGACGCCGCTGGCCTGCCCTGCGCGCTCACCCCGATCTCCGGCGACTCCCGCACCACGCTGGTGATCCACTCGGGCACCACGGCGCTGTTCAACGAGCCGGGCCCGCAGGTGACCGGCGCCGAACTCGACCGCTTCCTGACCGACTTCGAGCGCCTGGCCGCGGACGCCGAGGCCGTCGTGATCTCCGGCAGCCTGCCCCGCGGCGTCCCCGCCGACCTCTACGCCACGCTGTCCGCCATGACCGGCGTGCCGACGATCGTCGACGCCGACGGCGAGGCGCTGCGCCACGCGCCCAAGGGGCGGCCCTCGATCGTCAAGCCCAACAAGGACGAGCTGTCCAGGGCCTTCCCTGACGGCGGGGCCGAGGCCGTCCTGGCCGAAGGCGCGGGGGCGGTCGTCGTGTCCATGGGCGAGGAAGGGCTGCACGCCATCACGCCGGCGGGGACCTTCCGCGCGCGCATGCCGTACCGGGTGGAGGGCAACCCGACGGGGGCGGGCGACGCGCTGGTGGCGGGCCTGGCCCTGGGGCTGGTGGAGGAGCTGCCGTGGCCCGACCTGCTGCGCAGGGCGGCCGCTCTCGGCGCCGCCGCCGTCGCCGCGCCCGTGGCGGGCGACTTCGATCGTGGCGTGTTCGACGCCATCCACCCCGAGATCGTCATCTCTTAGAAGGAGCCCCATGCCTCTCGTCGGCATCGCAGAGATCGTCAACAGCGCGAAGGCTGGCGTCGGCGCGTTCAACGTGATCCAGCTGGAGCACGCGACCGCGATCGTCGCGGGCGCCGAGGCCGCGGGCGCGCCGGTGGTCCTGCAGATCAGCGAGAACGCCGTCCGCTACCACGGCGCGCTCGAACCCGTCGCCCTCGCCGCGCTCGCCGTCGCCAGGCGCGCGGCCGTGCCCGTCGCCGTCCATCTCGACCACGCCACCGACAGGGCGCTGGTCGAGGAGGCCGTCGCGCTCGGCATCGGCTCGGTCATGTTCGACGCCTCCGCGCTGCCCGACGAGGAGAACGTCGCCGCCACGGCCCAGGTCGTCGCCCACTGCCACGCCCACGGCGTGTGGGTGGAGGCCGAGCTCGGCGAGGTCGGCGGCAAGGACGGCGTCCACGCGCCCGGCGTGCGCACCAAGCCGCACGAGGCGGTCGACTACGTCGCCCGCACCGGCGTCGACGCCCTCGCCGTCGCCGTCGGCACCTCCCACGCGATGACGACCAAGGACGCCGTGCTCGACCTGGCGCTGATCGCCGAACTGCACGCCGCGGTGCCTGTGCCGCTGGTCCTGCACGGCTCGTCGGGGGTGTCCGACGAGAACCTGCGCGACGCCGTACGGCACGGCATGAAGAAGATCAACATCGCCACGCACCTCAACAAGGCCTTCACCGGGGCCGTCCGCGACTACCTGGCCCGCGATCCCCAGGTCGTCGACTCCCGCAAGTACCTCAAGGCGGCCCGGGACGCGGTGGCTCGCGAGGTCACCCACCTGCTCGGCGTCCTGTCCTGAACCGGGAGCGCGCCGCATCCGTGTGAGTGGGCATGCGCCTGCTCGCCGTTCTCGCCCTCGTCGCCACCTTCCTGCTGGCCCCTGCAGGTACGGCATGCGCCTGCAGCTGCGCCTCCCTGACCCCGAAGGAGGCGGTGAAGGACTCGGCCGCGGTGTTCACCGGAACGGTGCAGTCCGTCCGCCGGCTGCCAGGATCGCTGTCCGGTCCCCCGCCGCCCTTCGTGGTCACGTTCGCGGTCGACCAGGTCTACAAGGGCGGACGCGCGGCGACGGTCGAGGTGGCGACCAACGCCGACTCGGCCGCGTGCGGCTACGACTTCGCCAAGGGTGCCCGGTACCTGGTGTTCGCATCGCCGGTGGCGGATGACGGCGGGATGTTCCCGACGCATCCCGGCACGTCGCTGTCCTCGTCGCTGTGCTCGGGGAACGTGAAGCTCGAAGCGGGCCGCAGCGGACCGCTGCGGCGGGGTGACGAGGCCGGCTCGCCGGACGACTTCGGGCGGTCCGTCACCACGGAGCTGCTCGCCGCCCTCGGCACCCCGGCCCCGCCCGTCATGAGCTCTCCGGTCGCCCAGGCCGCCTCGCCGGGGGCCGCGGGTGAGCACGCGAGCGTCCCGGCCGCCGGCTCCTCCCCCGGCGGCCCGCCCTGGGGGCTGATCGGAGGCGCCGTCGCGGCGACCGTCCTGATGGTGGGGCTGGCGGTGGGGCTGGCCCGGCTCCTGGCCAGGCGGCGCTGAGGCACGCCCGCCGTCCAGGGTCCGGCACCTCCCGGCCCGTCTCGCTGAGGGTCAGGCGGCGGTCAGCTGCCGTCCAGCGCCCGCAGCACCCGCTCGACCTGCTTCGCGAACGTCCCCGGCGGGTTGCGCGGCCCCTCCCCCGACAGCAGGAACAGCCACGTCAGCGCCTGCAGCCTGCGGCACTCCCGCACCCTGGCCGCCTCGTCGCGATCGAGCTCGACCCTGGCCAGCACGTCCACCTCGCCGTCGACCCACGCCGACACGTGTTCGGCGAGCTCGGCCAGCTCGTAGGCCCGGTCCGAGCGGCCGGAGTCCTCGAAGTCGACCACCCGCACGCGGACGCCGTCCCACAGGAAGTTGGACAGGTTGCCGTCACCCGCCCCGAACGCCGGACGCACACCGGCCGTACCCGGGCGCCATCCCTCCAGCCACCTGGCGCCCTCCCGCACCGCCAGATCGGCGCGCGTGCCCCGCGGCCGCCACGCGGCGCACCACGCGCGCACCTGCGCGGCGAGCTGTTCGACCTGCCACGGCCGTTCGGGCAGGTCCCGCAGCACCCGTGCGGGCACCGCCGCGTGCAACCGGCCGAGCGTCGCCGCCAGCTCCGCCAGCGGCGCGGCCCCGGAGGGCACGCCGCGCACCGGTGTCCCGTCCACCCTGGACATGACCACCACGCCGGGCTCGAAGGCGATGGGCGCCGGCGCCAGCCCTGGCGCGTGCTCGCCGAGCAGGGTGAGCGCGCGCCACTCGCGCTCGTCCGCGCCCGTCTTCCCGTCGACGTAGCGTTTGGTGACCACGTCGCCGTCGAAGGTCACCTCGTGCGTGTGCTGGAGATCGGCCATCACGGTGCGCCTGGGGGTGAGGCAGTCATAGCGGAGCAGTCTAGGCGCCGTCGTTCTCAGCCGAGGATCAGTCGCTCGGCCGCCCGGGCCACGAGTTCGTCGGCCTCCTCCTCGGAGAAGACGTCCGGCAGCGTCAGCCGCTCCACGATCAGCCAGTTCAGCGCGAGATAGAGCAGTTTCACCGCCGTCGCGTCGCCGGGCAGCCCCGACCCCAGGTGGATGCGCACGTTCCCCTCCACGTCGGCGCGGATCCGCTCGGTCAGGACGGCCCGCAGTTCGGGCCTGCGTGTCGCCTCCAGCCGCAGCTCCAGCAGCGCCAGGTACCCGGTGGAGTAGGCGCTGATTCTGGCCACCATCTCCCTGAGCAGCTCGACGACCCTGTCCTTGTCACGCGGGCCGGTCAGAGCGAGCGTCATGGTCGTCTCGTCGGGCTCCAGCCGCTCGTAGATCCGCCCTCCCGCCTGGGTGAGCAGGTCGTCACGGCTGGAGAAGTAGTTTGACGCGGTCCCCGGCGGCACCGCCGCCTGGGCGTCGACCGCCCTGAACGTCAGACCCCTGGCGCCCTCGCGGGCCAGCACCTCGATGGCCGCGTCGACGAGGGCCGCCCGCCGCTCCGGATTCCTGCGCACTTGACACCACTCCAGATGTAGTACTACGTTCTAACCACTTCATTCAGAGTACTACAAACGGAGTTGCTACTTATGCGAAAGCTCGTGTACTACGTGGGCGTCTCGATCGATGGCTACATCGCGGGCCCCGGCGGCGAATGGGACTTCTACCCGGTGAGCGACGACATGGCGGCCTCGATGAACACCGAGCTGCCGGAGGTCGTGCCGGCGCACGTCCGCGCGATGATCGGCCTCGACGCTCCCGCGCGCCGCTTCGACACGGTCGTCATGGGGCGCGGCACCTACCTGCCGGGCCTGGACGCCGGCATGACCAGCCCCTACACCCCGCTGCGGCACCACGTCGTGTCCACCACGCTGCCCGACAGCACCGACCCCCTGGTCGAGATCGTCAGGAGCGAGCCGCTGGAGCTGGTGCGGCGGCTCAAGAAGGAGGACGGCATGGACATCTACCTGTGCGGCGGCGGCAAGCTCGCGGCCGCCGTCCTGCCGGAGATCGACGAACTGATCATCAAGCACTACCCGGTGGTCGCGGGCGACGGGATCCCCGCCTTCGCCGGCGGGTTCCGGCCCACCCGGTTCGCGCCCACGCAGAGCAGGACGTTCAGCAACGGCGCCACGGTCACGTGGTACGCCAGGGCATGAGGACGTCCACCGGCAGGCCGGACGGCGGGCCACGGCGTACCCGCCGACCCGACCGCACCCCGAGCCGGAGACGCCGGAGACCCGCACCCCCGGACGGGGCGCGGGTCTCCTCAGGTCAGGACGTCAGCGCTGGATCGGCGCGACGACCACCTCGACCCGCTGGAACTCCTTGATGTCGGAGTAGCCGGTCGAGGCCATCGTGCGCTTCAGCGCACCCATCAGGTTCATCGACCCGTCGGCCACGGTGGACGGCCCGTGCAGGATCTGCTCCAGCGTGCCCACCGTCCCGAACTGCACCCTGCGCCCGCGCGGCAGGTCGGGGTGGTGCGCCTCGGAACCCCAGTGGAACCCGTGACCGGGAGCCTCCGTCGCCCGCGCGAGCGGCGAGCCCACCATCACCGCGTCGGCCCCGCAGGCGATCGCCTTGGCGATGTCGCCCGAGGTGCCCATGCCGCCGTCGGCGATCACGTGCACGTAGCGGCCACCTGACTCGTCGAGGTAGTCGCGCCGCGCCGCCGCCACGTCGGAGATCGCCGTGGCCATCGGGACGGCGACGCCGAGCACGTTGCGCGTGGTGTGGGAGGCGCCGCCGCCGAAGCCGACCAGCACGCCCGCCGCGCCCGTGCGCATCAGGTGCAGGGCCGCGGTGTAGGTGGCGCACCCGCCCACGATCACCGGCACGTCGAGCTCGTAGATGAACTGCTTGAGGTTCAGCGGCTCGGCCTTGCTCGAGACGTGCTCGGCCGAGACCGTCGTGCCGCGGATCACGAAGATGTCGACGCCCGCGTCGATGACCGTCTTGTGGAACTGCACGGTGCGCTGCGGCGACAGGCGGACCGCGGTGGTCACGCCGGCGTCGCGGATCTCCCGGATCCTGCGCCCGACCAGCTCCTCCTTGATCGGCGCCGTATAGATCTCCTGGAGCCTGCGCGTGGCCGCCTCGGCGTCGAGCTCGGCGCACTCCTCCAGCAGCGGGCTCGGGTCCTCGTAGCGGGTCCACAGGCCCTCGAGGTCGAGCGGCGCGAGGCCGCCCAGCTTGCCGATCATGATCGCCGTGGCGGGCGAGACGACGCTGTCCATCGGCGCGACCACCACGGGCAGCTCGAACCGGTAGGCGTCGATCTGCCAGGCGATCGAGACCTCCTCCGGGTCGCGCGTGCGCCGCGAGGGCAC
This sequence comes from Nonomuraea sp. NPDC003727, assembly GCF_053586935.1. NCBI lineage: Bacteria > Bacillati > Actinomycetota > Actinomycetes > Streptosporangiales > Streptosporangiaceae > Nonomuraea > Nonomuraea sp. NPDC003727. The sequence goes on along the minus strand of NZ_JBSFNE010000005.1, from coordinate 77,391 downwards.
CAGGCCGATCTCGTCGAGCGCGTAGGCACGGCGGCCGGTCTTGCCGCGGCCGATCTCCACCTGAGTCATCAAAAACAGTTACCTTCTGTGATAGTTCGGGGCTTCGACCGTCATCTGGATGTCGTGCGGGTGGCTCTCCTTGAGACCCGCGGAAGTGATCGGCATGAGCCGGCTGCGCTCGTGCATCTCGTCGATCGTGCGGCACCCGGCGTACCACATGCCCTGGTGGAGACCGCCGACGAGCTGGTAGGTGACCGCCGAGACCGGCCCGCGGTAGGGGACCTGGCCCTCGATGCCCTCGGGGATGTACTTGTCCTCGGAGCCGACCGTGTCCTGGCCGTAGCGGTCCTTGCTGAAGGAGGTGCCGCCGCGCTCGCGGTTGCGGACCGCGCCGAGCGAACCCATCCCCCGGTAGGACTTGAACTGCTTGCCGTTGATGAAGATCAGGTCGCCGGGCGACTCCTCGCAGCCGGCGAGCAGGGACCCGAGCATGACGGTGTCGGCGCCGGCCGCGATGGCCTTGACGATGTCTCCCGAGTACTGCAGGCCGCCGTCGCCGATCAGCGGGACGCCCGCGGGGCCGCAGGCCAGCGACGCCTCGTGGATGGCGGTGATCTGCGGCGCGCCGACGCCCGCCACCACCCGGGTGGTGCAGATCGAGCCGGGGCCCACACCCACCTTGACCGCGTCGGCGCCGGCGTCGATGAGCAGCTGCGCGCCCGCCCGGGTGGCGATGTTGCCGCCGATGACGTCGATGCCGTGGCTGTTGGCCTTGACCTTGGCGATCATGTCGCCGACGCCCTTGGAGTCGCCGTGGGCGGTGTCGACGATGATCACGTCGATGCCCGCGTCGATGAGGGCCTGGGCGCGCTTCTCGGCGTCGCCCGCCACGCCGATGGCCGCGCCGACAACCAGGCGGCCGTCGGCGTCCTTGGTCGACAGCGGGTACTGCTCGCTCTTGGTGAAGTCCTTGATGGTGATGAGGCCGCGCAGCCTGCCCTGGGCGTCGACCAGCGGCAGCTTCTCGATCTTGTTGGCCTTCAGCAGCGCGAACGCCTCGTCGCGCGACACCCCGACCGGCGCGGTGACCAGCGGCATCGGGGTCATGACCTCGCGCACGGTCCGGCTCTGGTCGCTCTCGTAACGCATGTCACGGTTGGTGACGATGCCGACCAGTACGCCGTCGGCGTCGGTCACGGGGGCACCGGAGATGCGGTAGTTGGCGCACAGCCGCTCGACGTCGGCGAGGGTGTCGTCGGGCGAGCAGGTCACCGGATTGGTGACCATGCCGGCCTCGGAGCGCTTGACCAGGTCGGCCTGCTGAGCCTGCTCCTCGATGGACAGGTTGCGGTGGAGGATGCCGATGCCGCCCTGGCGGGCCATCGCCACGGCCATGCGCGCCTCGGTCACGGTGTCCATCGCGGCCGAGACCAGCGGGATGGACAGCGTGATGCCGCGCGAGAGCCGGGTTGCCGTGTTGGCATCGCCCGGCTGCATGTCCGAATAAGCGGGAACGAGCAACACGTCATCGAACGTGAGCCCCGTCTCTGTGAACTTGGACATGCCGTGACCCCTCCAGCTGCCATTCATGCTTGTGACAGCCAGTTTAGTGGGTAGGCCCAAAAGGATCAGGGTGGGGATGGAGGACGATGACCCCCACGGTCCGTCGTCCTCCACGCATCGTGAAGTGCCGGAGAACCGGGGCGGTCGGTGATCCGCCCCGGTTCTCCGGCCACCGGCAGCCTCGGACGAGGCGCGGAATGCCACCGGACCCCCCTCCGTGTCCAGGTGGCGGCGCTGTTCGTCCTGCTGGTGCCGACGCTGGGTTAATGCTGCGTTACGCGATGGCACATCGCAATGTGAAAACGTGCAATTGCACGAAGTTGCACGTGGCGCGAAGCAGTCGGCGCAAGGGCGGGACACGGCCCTGCGACCGGGTTATCCTCGCGGCACGCCCGTGTCCCCCCTACGGAGCACCGCACATGCGCAACCACTCCAGCACCACGTCGGACCCTCTCGAGACCCTCGGCCTCGATCCGGGGCAAACCGCGCTCTACACGGCGGTGCTGAGACTGCACCGGGCCACGGTGACCGAGCTCGCCGCGGCCATGGACGGCCCCGCCGACGCCGTCGGCAGGCAGCTCGACGACCTCGTCCGGCTGGGCGTCGTCGACGAGCAGTCGGGCCACTACCTCGCCCGCCACCCGGCCGGCGCCCTCGGCAGGCTCATCGCCCAGCGCCTCGACCTGCTGGCGGAGGAGAGCCGCCGCATCGACTCCGCCCTGTCGTCCATCCGCCACCTGATCCGCGACTACGACGCCGGCCGCGACTACCAGAGCGGGCCCTTTCCCGTCGAGCTGGTCAGCGGCGCCGACATCCTCTACGAGAGCGTGGTCGGCATGGCCGTCCAGGCGCCGCCGATGGACCTGCTCACCGCCATCCCCGACGAGCGCACCATGCTCGACTTCGCCCGCAAGTTCGCCGACCCGTGGGTCGACGCCCAGCAGCGCGAGCTGCTGTCGCTGCGCGCGGTCATCCCGGTCTCGACGCTCACGCTGCCGGGCGTGCGCGACCAGCTGACCCGCTTACTGGCCAGCGGAGGCCAGGTCCGCACGCTCGACCGGGTGCCGAGCTGGTTCATGACCGCGGGGCCCGGGGTGGCGGGGCTGCCCGCCACGTGGGGCGGCAACCTGCCCGACCACGCCTACAACTTCTACGTCGTCCGGGCGCCGATCGTGGTGGGGGTGCTGCACTCGCTGTTCGAGGAGCTGTGGGCGCGGGCCGTACCACTGCCCTGGGGACGCAAGGGCGACGGCATGGTGCAGGTGCTGCGGCTGGCCGCGCAGGGCATGTGCGACGACTCCATCGCGCGCCATCTCGGGGTGTCCGTCCGCACCGTCCGCGCCAGGTTCGCCGACGCCATGGCCGAGCTGGGCGCCCAGTCACGTTTTCACGCGGGCGTGGAGGCCGCGCGACGAGGATGGCTCACCTGAAGGACCCCATCGGTCTTATGGTGGGAAGGTGTTGGAAGATGTGCCACCGGACCCGTTCGCGGACGACCCGAACGATCCCAGCTCGGCCCTGGGCGATCTCGACGACGCCGAGCCGCTGACCGCTGCCGAGCGCGACGAGGCCATCACCGACCTGGCCGACGTCGAGGTCTTCCGCTCCCTGCTGGAGCCGCAGGGAGTGCTGGGCCTGGTCCTCGACTGCCCGGAATGCTCCGAACAGCACTTCTTCGACTGGGACCTGCTGCGCGGCAATCTCCGCCAGATGATCGAGAACGGCCAGCCGCAGGTGCACGAGCCGGCCTTCCATCCGGACCCGTCCGACTACGTCAGCTGGGAGTACGCCAGAGGCTACGTCGACGGCGTCATCGACACCGAAGAGCGACGCTGACCGACGTCCTCCAGCAGCGCCGCGAGCAGCGCGGCGGCCGGATCACCGAGGGGCGGCGGCTCGCCCCGTGACAACGCGTCGAGGAGCGCGTCGCTTTCTTCTTCGGTCAAGCGATCGACTCCAGCTCGGCCATCTGCCGGAGCCTGGCCAGCGCCCGATGCTGGGCGACCCTCACCGCACCTGGTGTCATGCCGAGTACATTACCTGTCTCCTCGGCCGACAGCCCCGACACCACCCGCAACAGCAGCAGCTCGCGCTGGTTGTCCGGCAGCCGCGACAGCAGCCTGCGGGCGTGCTCCACCTCGATGTAGCGGACGACCGTCTCCTCCGGCCCCGGCCCCTCGTCGGGCCCGTCGGGCAGATCCTGCGTCGGTACGGCGGAGCGCACCGAACTGCGCAGCGCGTCGGCCACCTTGTGGGAGGCGATCCCGAACACGAAGGAGGCGAACGGCCGGCCCATGTCACGGTAGCGGGGCAGCGCGGACAGCACGGCGATGCAGACTTCCTGCGCCACGTCATCGGCGATGTGATATTGCCCGGAAACCCTCCCCAGTCGCGCACGGCAATAGCGCACCACCATGGGACGGAGCTCCCCGAGCAGAGATTCGATCGCGGTGCGATCCCCCTGGACGGCGAGGCTCGTCAGTTCCCGAAGGTCGGACTCGTCCGCTCGTGCCGGAAGTCTCGACGCAAGCCTTACCCCAATTTTGGCGTCGGCGACGCTTCCCTCGCTCACGTTAGGCATGATGCCCGCACTGATCGTGCCTGTCGTCATAGCGAACGGCTACGGATTGGTCACATTGAAGCGACGATAACGCGGCGTAATCGGTCCGCCACACTAAGGGTTTCGGTGTGTGACGATATTTCAGGCCATTAGCTGAAATGCAGGAAACACGTCAGACGGGGGGACGCTTTACGAACGTGTTCGGTTTACCGCGAAATAGTTCTCTTTCCGGACAACTTCGCACTCGCCCACCCATCGCCTTTCCGCGAACTCTCCGTCACCACCCCACCGCCGAAACCGCATGACCACCCACCTGCGAGGACGGGTCGTTGCGGCGGGCGTTCCCGCCTCGGCGTGGCCCCTTCCGCCTTCTGTGCGCGGTTCAGGACGTCGGTTCAGGGGGCGTGACGTAACGGCGGCCCGCCCCGTCCCGCTGGAGTGGCGTGGCAGGACGGACCCCGGCCCGTGCCCACGGTGGGCGTGGGGGGCTTGCCGTACGGGAGACTGCCACCCCGGAGCGGCCCTCACCGTGCGGGAAGGGACTGCCGCCCCGGGGGCCGTCACGTCGCCTGGCAGGGGCGGATCGTCCCAGGAATGCGAAAGGTCCGCGCCCCGGGACGGGACGCGGACCTCAGGTCGACGCAGGTCAGTGGCCGTGGCCGTGACCGTGGCCGTGACCACCGGCGGCCGGGGCCTCCTCCTCGGGCTTGTCCACCACGAGAGCCTCGGTGGTGAGCAGCATGCCCGCGATGGACGCGGCGTTCTGGACGGCCGAGCGCGTCACCTTCACGGGGTCGATGACGCCCTGCGCCACCAGGTCGCCGTACTCGCCGGTCGCGGCGTTGAGGCCGTGACCCGCGGACATCTCGGAGACCTTGTGGGTGACGACGTAGCCCTCGAGACCGGCGTTCTCGGCGATCCAGCGGGCCGGCTCGATCAGCGCGCGGCGGACGACGCCCACACCGGTCGCCTCGTCGCCGGACAGACCGAGGTCGTCCAGGTCCTTGGAGACGTGGATGAGCGCGGAGCCACCGCCGGAGACGATGCCCTCCTCGATCGCGGCGCGGGTCGCGGAGATCGCGTCCTCGAGGCGGTGCTTCTTCTCCTTGAGCTCCACCTCGGTGGCCGCGCCGACGCGCAGCACGCAGACGCCGCCGGACAGCTTCGCGAGGCGCTCCTGGAGCTTCTCACGGTCCCAGTCGGAGTCGGACTGCTCGATGGCGAGCTTGATCTCCTTGACGCGGTCCTCGATCGCCTGCGCGTCACCGGCACCGTCCACGATCGTGGTGGCGTCCTTGGTGACGACGACACGGCGGGCGGTGCCGAGCACCTCGAGGCCGACCTGGTCGAGCTTGAGGCCGATCTCCTCGCTGACGACCTGGCCGGCGGTCAGGATCGCGATGTCCTGCAGCATGGCCTTGCGGCGGTCACCGAAGCCGGGGGCCTTGACGGCCACCGAGGTGAAGGTGCCGCGGATCTTGTTGGTCACCAGGACGGCCAGGGCCTCGCCCTCGACGTCCTCGGCGATGACCAGCAGCGCCTTCTTGGTCTGGGCGACCTTCTCCAGCAGCGGCAGGAAGTCGGCGATCGAAGCGATCTTGCCCTGGTGGATCAGGATGTACGGGTCCTCGAGGACCGCTTCCATGCGCTCGGGGTCGGTGACCATGTAGGCCGACAGGTAGCCCTTGTCGAACTGCAGGCCCTCGGTGAACTCGAGCTCCATGCCCATGGCGTTGGACTCTTCGACGGTGATGACACCGTCCTTGCCCACCTTGTCGAACGCCTCGGCGATCAGCTCGCCGATCTTGGCGTCCTGAGCGGAGATCGTCGCGACATTGGCGATCTCCTTCTTGTCCTCGACAGGGCGCGCGGAGGCCAGCAGCTTGTCGCTGACGGCCTTGGCGGCCTGGTCGATGCCGCGCTTGAGCGACAGCGGGGAAGCGCCCGCGGCCACGTTGCGCAGGCCCTCGCGGACCATCGCCTGGGCGAGGACGGTCGCCGTGGTGGTGCCGTCACCGGCGATGTCGTTGGTCTTGGTCGCCACTTCCTTGGCGAGCTGGGCGCCGAGGTTCTCGTACGGCGCCTCGAGCTCGACCTCGCGAGCGATGGTGACGCCGTCGTTGGTGATGGTCGGCGCCCCGAACTTCTTGTCGATGACCACGTTGCGGCCGCGCGGGCCCAGGGTCACCTTCACTGCGTCCGCGAGGGCGTTGACGCCGCGCTCAAGCGCGCGCCGCGCGTCCTCTTCGAACTCCAGGATCTTCGGCATGGGAAAAGTCCTCTCAGCGTCCCATCCGGAGACGTACGAGGGCCGCCGTCGCCTGCCTCAGCCGACGCGTCGGGCAGATGGCGGTCCATCAGGCACGTCCGTTGGCGGTGAAAGCCCCGGGCACTTGGCGGGCCCGGGGCTTTCTCACGGCTTACTTCTCGATGATGGCGAGAACGTCACGGGCGGAGAGCACGAGGTACTCCTCGCCGCCGTACTTGACCTCCGTGCCGCCGTACTTGCTGTAGAGGACGATGTCGCCCTCGCTGACGTCGAGCGGGATGCGCTTCTCGCCGTCCTCGTCCCAGTTGCCCGGGCCCACCGCGAGGACCTTGCCCTCCTGCGGCTTCTCCTTCGCGGTGTCCGGGATGACCAGGCCGGAAGCGGTGGTCTGCTCGGCCTCAAGCGGCTGGACCACAATGCGGTCGCCGAGCGGCTTAACGGGAACCTTAGTGGCGGTCGTCACGATCGGACCTCCCCTTCAGATTTGGATGATCTAGAAGAGGCGACCAGCTGGGCCTGCCGTCGCGGGTGTCAGACCTGCCTCGTCGCACGTTGGCACTCTCAAGGGGAGAGTGCCAACACGAAACAGTATGCAAGCAGGCCTTGCCCGTCAACACGAACCGCTCTGCTCAGCTCAGAGCGATACTCGGGCGCCGGAAAACTCCCCTCCCGGACGACACAGAGCCGCGAAAAGGGGAACACTGGACCACGTGACGACCAGAAACGGCGGTGACGACGACGCTACGATGCGTGACGTGACCAGCACGATGGATGACGTGCGCCACGTCCTCGCCAACTGGCCGTTGCCACCGGAGGGCGGGTGGACGGCCGACGACCTGGACCTGCTCCCCGAGGACGGGCCCCATGGCGAACCGGATCTCTTCAAGCATGTCGAACTCGTCGATGGAGCCCTCCTCCTCATGTCCCCCCAGAGACGCTTCCACGATCTCGTCATTCGCCGCCTCGCCACGGCTCTCGAAGGCCAGGCCCCTCTGGACCGCGGAATCGCGGCCCAGATGGACGTCACCATCGCGCCCCGCCAGCGCCCCTGCCCCGATCTCGTCGTGATCGACGCCACGGTCGCGGCCGACCTGGACCGCACGGCCTACACACCCCGTGAGGTCCACCTGGTGGTGGAGGTGGTCTCGCCGGAGTCGGAGCATCGTGACAACCACGTCAAGCCCGGCATCTACGCCGCGGCCGGCATCGAGCACTTCTGGATCGTGAAAGACGAGAACGGCAAGCCCGTCATCCACACCTACGAGCTCGACGAGGTCGTAGGCGCCTACGTCGCCACCGGCATCCACCGCGACCGGCTCGCCGTCTCCGTCCCCTTCCCCATCGACATCACGCTCGACGCCCTGCACTAACGTCGTATGGCGTGGACCACGACGCCTTCCTCGCACTCCTGACACCTCGCGGCCAGAAGGCCCTCGCCGAGGCCGTCGAACTGGCGAGCGGGGACCCCGTCGTGGCCGCGACCAGGCTGCGCAGGACCTACGACGCCGCCCTCACCTCCGCCGCCCTCACCCAGGCGAAGCTGCGGGAGCGGGGCAGGGCGAAGTTCGGCGACGACGCGGCGCTGATGTACTTCACTCCGCACGGGGTCGAGCAGGCCACCCGCCGCGAGGTCGCCGAGCACCGTGCCCGCCGGATCGCCCTCCTCACCGCCAGGCCCGCCGCTCCCGCGTCTCCGCACGAGATCCCCACCACGCCCCAGGGGGCACCGCCCCGGCCCGGCTCGCGCCTGCGGGTGGTCGACGTCTGCAGCGGCATCGGCGGCGACCTCGTCGCGCTGGCGCGCGCCGGCTGCGAGGTGGACGCCGTCGACACCGACCCCCTGACCGTCTCCGTCGCGCTGGCCAACGCCGACGCGCTGGGGCTGTCCGACAGGGTCACGGTCCGTACGGCTGACGCCGCCTCCGTGGACCCGGCCGCCTACGACGTCCTGTTCGCCGATCCCGCCCGCCGTACCGCGAAGGGGCGGACCTTCGACCCGAACGCCTACTCCCCCACCTGGCCGGTCATCCTCGACCTGCTCGAGCGGGCGCCGGCGGCGTGCCTGAAGGTGGCGCCGGGGATCCCCTACGAGTTCGTCCCGCCGGGCGCCGAGGCCGAGTGGGTCTCGTTCAAGGGCGAGGTCAAGGAGGCCGCCATCTGGACGGGCGCCCTGTCCGGCATGGCCGTGGACGCGGGCCAGGCAGGGACGTCCGTGGGTCAAGCGGGGACGGACGCGGGCCAGGCGGGGACGGACGCGGGTGGGCGGGCCGTACCCCGAGCCCGGATCGGCGAGGCGGCGGCGGGCGGCGCGGAGTTCGGCAGGAGGGCCACGTTGCTGCCCGAGGGCGGCACGCTCACCCCCACGGGCGCGCAGGCCCCCGTCGGCCCGGTGGGGCGCTACGTCTACGAGCCGGACGGCGCCGCCATCCGCGCGCACCTGGTCGCCGAGGTGGCCGCCATGGTCAACGGGCGCCTGGCCGACCCGTTGATCGCCTACATCACCGGTGACGATCTCGTCGACACCGTCTGGGCGTCCAGGTACGAGGTGAATGAAGTGATGCCGTTCTCGGTGAAAAAACTGAGAGCGGCACTTCGCGCGCGCAATGTCGGAAACGTGACCATCAAGAAACGCGCCTCGGCGGTCGACATCGAACGGTTGCGCAGTGATTTGCGACTGTCCGGAAACATATCCGCGGTGGTCATTCTGACCCGAATCTCCGACCGCCCTTCCGTGCTTATCTGCACCCCTCCCGAACTGGGTAAATGACAAATCAGGGCGATACATCGACAATCACGATCTTTTAAAGTCGACACCGAAAGATCTTGATCGAGCTACTAAGGTGGCCGGGCGAGAGTTCACCCCTAACGATTACCCACCGCTGCGCGGCAGACGTCGGCGAGTGAAGGAGCTTTCGGTGGATCACTCCAACCACACCACCCTTCTCCAGGCAGGCAGCCAGACCGCCATCTCCGACAGGATGCGCGAGCTGCTCGCGCGGGCCGCGCAGGACCACGTCTACGAGCAGCGCACGCAGGGCGCGGTGCTCGACGAGATCCGCCAGCGCCTTGAGGGCATGGAGTGGCTGCTGCGGGAGGTCCGCGAGCGCGAGCTCGGCGGGCTGACCGGCACGCTCGAGACCGTGAGCGGCCGCCTCGACGACATCACCACCAGGCCGCCGTCCTGGGCTGAGGGCCTGGCCCAGCACGTGGAGGCGGTACGCGACCACGTCGACGCCGTCGGCGAGCAGGTGGGCGGCATCGAGGCCCGGGTCGAGTCCGTCGGCGAGCGGGTCAAGCCGGTGGCGGAACTGCCCAGCCTGTGGGCCGACATCAGCACCGTCAGCGAGACCCTCGACGAGGCGCTCAAGCGGATCGAGTCGGTCATCGCCAGCACCGACGGCATCGCCAAGCGCCTCGGCGACTTCGCCGGCAAGCTCGGCCAGCTCAGCGCCAGCATGGACGCCGCCGCCAACCGTTTCACCCGCCTCGACAAGTCGATGGCCGAGCTCACCAGCCGCACCGACCGCATCGAGAGCGGCGTGAAGGGCCTGCCGGAGATGGTCGAGACGAAGCTCAAGGCGGTCGACGGGTCGCTGGCCGCCTCCACCGAGCTGCTCTCGGCCGCCATCGAGGAGGTCGGCGCCAGGGTCGACGCCACCGAGACCCGCCTGACGGGCCGCCTCGACGGTGTCGACAGCAGGATCGACCGGGCCGACGGCCGGCTCATCGCCGTCGACAACCGGCTGACCACCGTCGACGGGCGCATCGAGACCGCCGACGAGTGCCTGGCCGACATCGACACCCGCCTGTCCGGCGTCGACGCCCGCCTGGGCGGGCTCGACTCCCGCCTGTCCGGCGTCGACCAGCGCCTGGGCGCGCTCGACGGCCACCTGGGCCGCCACGACGACCGCTTCGACGGGCTCGACGGGCGGGTCGACGGCCGGTTCACCACGCTCGACGAGCGCATGGCCGGCGCGGCCAACCACCTCGCCGAGACCGCCACCCGCACCGAGGGCCGGTTCAACGACCTCGACTCCCACCTCGACACGCTCGACGAGCGGCTGGCCGAGGTCGAGGAGCGCGTCGTCGGCCGCTTCGACGGCATCGACGCCACGCTCACCGGCATGTCCAGCGCCGCCGAGAAGGCCGGCGAGCACCTGGAGGCCATCGACGACCGGGTGGAGGCGGTCAACCAGCGGGTGGGCCAGCTGCCCGTCACGCTCGGCATCGGCGAGCGGGTCGGCGAGTTGCTCGACAGCCAGACGACGGAGCACGTCAAGCGCCTGGAGGCGATCGACGAGCGGCTGACCACCGCGGCCGCCGCCCTCACCGACGCCGTCGCGGCCAGGCCCGACCGGGCCGAGCTCGCCGAGAGCGTCTCGGGCATCGTCGAGCCCGCCACGAGCGACCTGACCAAGCGGCTGGGCGCGCTGGAGGAGACCATGCTCGCGCTGGCCGAGGCACTCCTGCGGCCCAGCCGCAACCCCAAGGACTAGACGATCGAGCCCACGGGCCCTACCGGCTCAGTCGCAGGGTGACCAGTTCGAACGGCCGCAGCGTCAGGGGCACCGCGCCCCCTTCGTGCTGCCGTTCCGCGAGAGGCCGCTCCAGCAGGTCCGTCGCCGTGACGCGGGTGACAGGGAAGCCCGCGGTCAGCGTCGCCCGCGCCCTGCCGCCGCGCGCCTCGTGGAAGCGCACGATCACGTCGCCGCTCCCGTCGTCGGCCAGCTTGACGGCGGTCACGACGACCGCGTCGTCGTCGATCGCGACCAGCGGCGCCACCTCGGCGTCGCCGGGGACCGTCCGTTCGGGCAGGTTGACGAAGTAGCCCTCGCGCACCGCGTCGCCGATCGTCGCGCCGGGCACGAGCGCGTGACGGAACCGGTGCACGCCCTGGTCGGTCTCGGGGTCGGGGAAGCGTGGCGCGCGCAGCAGCGAGACCCTGAGGGTGGTGGTCGTGCCGGAGTCGGCGGCGCGCACCGTGCGGGTCACGTCGTGGCCGTAGGTGGAGTCGTTGACCACGGCCACTCCCCAGCCGGGCTCCTCCAGGTGGACGAAGCGGTGGTTGCACGCCTCGAACTTGGCCGCCTCCCAGCTCGTGTTGGTGTGGGTGGCGCGGTAGGCGTGGCCGTACTGGCTCTCGGAGGCGTAGCGCTCGGCGTGCACGTCCAGCGGGAAGGCCAGCTTGAGGAACTTCTCGGTCTCGTGCCAGTCGACCTCGGTGTGGATGTCGAGCCGCCTGGCGCCGGACGGCAGGCTGAGCACCTGCCGCACCGTCGACCGGCCGAACGAGCGGACCACCTCGACCGAGCCGGGAGCGGCGCCCGGCGCCACCTCGTCGGCGTCGACCAGGTCGGTGACGGTGTTGCGGTAGAACTCGTCCACGTCCCAGGCGTCCCACATGTTGGGGAAGTCGGGGTGGATCTGCAGCAGGTTCGCCGCCTGACCCGGCGCGACGGTCTCCCGTCCGGCGGTCAGGTCGTAGACCGAGCGGACCAGGCCCCGCTCGTCGATCTCGACGCGGAGCAGGCCGTTGTCGAGGACGTATCCGCCCGCGTCCCGGGGGCGCAGGCCGGTGTCGGCGCCGGTGAGGGGGGTGCCGGCGGCACCGGCCGCGACGCCGCGGCGGGCGTGCGGGGCGGAGTTGAACAGCAGCGACGTGCCCGCGGCGGGGTCGCCGGCCAGGGCGCGCTGGGCGGCGTCGATGATCGCCTCCAGCTCGGCGGCGACCTGCGCGTAGGTCCGCTCCGCCTCGCGGTGCACCCAGGCGATGGACGAGCCGGGCAGGATGTCGTGGAACTGGTGCAGCAGCACCGTCTTCCAGATGCGGTCGAGCTGCTCGTAGGGGTAGGGGTGCCCGGCCCTGACCGCGGCGGTGGCGGCCCACAGCTCGGCCTCGCGCAGCAGCGACTCGCTGCGCCGGTTGCCCTGCTTGGTCTTGGCCTGGCTGGTGAGCGTGGCGCGGTGCAGTTCGAGGTAGAGCTCGCCGACCCAGACGGGCGGGTTGGGATACTCGGCCTCGGCCTTGGCGAAGAACTCGGCGGGCGTCTCCCAGGTGACGGTGGCCGAGCCCTCCAGGTCACGCATCCTGGCCGCCTTGGCGACCATCTCGCGGGTGGTGCCGCCGCCGCCGTCGCCCCAGCCGGTGGGGGCGAGGGAGTGCCGCGCGACGCCCTTGTCCTTGAAGTTGCGCGCCGCGTGGGCGATCTCGGCGCCCTTCATCGAGCAGTTGTAGGTGTCGACGGGCGGGAAGTGGGTGAAGATCCGGGTGCCGTCGATGCCCTCCCACAGGAAGGTGTGGTGCGGGAAGGTGTTGGTCTGGCTCCACGAGATCTTCTGGGTGAGCAGCCGCTTCGACCCGGCGGCCTTGATGATCTGGGGCAGGCCCGCCGCGAAGCCGAACGTGTCGGGCAGCCACACCTCGTCGTTCTCGATGCCGAACTCGTCGAGGAAGAACCGCTTGCCGTGCACGAACTGCCGGGCCATGGCCTCCGAGCCCGGCATGTTGGTGTCGGACTCCACCCACATGCCGCCCGTCGGGACGAACCGCCCGGCCGCCACCGCCTTGGTCACCTTGGCCCAGACCTCGGGCCGGTGCTCCTTCACCCAGGCCCACTGCTGCGCCTGCGACATGGCGAAGACGAACGCGGGCTCGTCCTCCAGCAGCGCGGTCATGTTGGAGGTCGTCCTGGCCACCTTGCGGACGGTCTCGCGCAGCGGCCACAGCCAGGCCGAGTCGATGTGCGCGTGGCCGACGGCGCTGATCCGGTGCGCGGACGGCGCCGCGGGCGTGGCCAGTACGCCGGCCAGCTGCTCGCGCGCCGCGGCCGCGGTGCCGTTCACGTCCTGCAGGTCGACCGCGTCGAGCGCCTTCTCCACGGCGCGCAGGATCTCCCAGCGGCGGGCGCCCTCGACCGGCAGCTCCCGCATCAGCTCGCCCAGCACCTCGAGGTCCATCACGAGCTGCCACACGGTCTCGTCGAAGACGGCCAGGTCCATCCGGGCCAGCCGGTACTGCGGGTCGCTGCCGGCCGTCTCCTTGTCGCCGAGCGTGGTCGGCAGGAACGGGTGGTAGTCGAGGATGACGGGGTTGGCGGCGGCCTCGATGTGCAGCCGCACCTCCTCGCCGCCCTCGACCGGCGCGCCGATGCGCACCCACTGGTTACGCGGGTTGAGCCCCTTCACCGGGGTGCCGTCGGGGCGGTAGACGAGGCCCTCGCACTGGAAGCCGGGCATGTTCTCGTCGAAGCCGAGGTCGAGCACGGCTTCGACGCTTCTGCCCGCCCAGGCGGCGGGCACCGTGCCGGTGACGGTGAACCAGCTGGTGCCCCACGGCGCACCCCACTGGTCGCCGACCGCGACGGGCTCCGGTACGGCCGACAGTCCCTCGGCGACGGGCACCGGCTCGCCGGGCGCGTGCCAGACGGCCACGTCGAGCGGCACCGACTCCGGGTAGACCGCAGGGCGGATGCGCTCGTCGAGGACGCGCTTGAGACGGGCTTCGACCAGATCGCGGTCGTCATGCATCGGGGGACTCCCTGGTGATGTGGACGGTCAACCCTTGATCGCGCCTTCCTCCACGCCTCTGAAGAAGAAGCGCTGGAGTGCCGCGAACACGATGACGATCGGCAGGAAGGAGATCATCGTGCCGGCCGCGATGAGCCGGGGGTTGGCGCTGAATGTGCCGTTGAGGTACTGCAGGCCGACGGTCAGGGTGTAGTTCTCGGGGTCGGTCAGGACGATGAGCGGCCACAGGAAGTCGTCCCACGCGCCGATGAAGGCGAAGATCGTGATGACGCTGAGCATGCCGCGCACGTTCGGCAGGCCGATGTGGCGCAGCCGCTGCCAGGCGGTCGCGCCGTCGATGATGGCCGCCTCGTCCATTTCCGGGGGGATCGACTGGAACGCGGTCCGCATCAGGAGCACGTTGAGCATCCCGATGGCGCCGGGCAGCGCGACGCCGAGAAGGGTGTCGGCCAGGCCGAGGCCGCGCACGGTGACGTACTGGGAGACGATCGTCACCTCGCCGGGCAGCACGAGCGTGGCCAGGAACAGGCCCAGCAGCAGCTTCGCGCCCCGGAAGCGGAGCTTGGCCAGGGCGTACCCGGCGATGGTGGCGCCGACGGCGTTGCCCATCACCACGATGGCGGCCACGATCAGCGAGTTGACGGCGTAGGACCAGACGGGGATCGTGTCGGCGACCTGGGCGTAGTTGTCGAGCGTGGGCTGCTCGGGCAGGAAGCTCGGCGTCTGGGTGTAGATGTCCTCCTGCAGGCTCTTGAGCGAGGTGGACAGCTGCCACAGGAACGGGGAGACGGTGAGCGCCAGCACGAGCAGGAGCAGCGCGTAGCGCAGCACCTTCTCGCCCACGCCGATCGAGTTGAAGCCGCCGCGCCGTGCGGTCTTGGCGTGCGCCGCCACGTCAGGCCGCCTTCCTGTTGAGCCGCAGGAGCAGGAGCATCGGCCCGATGGTGATGAGGAGCAGGACGATGCTGAGCGCGGAGGCGTAGCCGAGGTGGCCGGTGAAGCCACGGCTGTAGAGCTGGATGAGCATGACCACCGACATGTCCCGCCCGCCGGGCCCGCCGGTGCCGTTGGACAGCACGTACAGCTCCGAGAACACGCGTAGCGCGGAGACCGAGACGAGCACGGAGACCAGCAGCATCGTGTTGCGCACGCCGGGCACGGTGACGCTCCAGAACCGGCGCACCGGGCCGGCGCCGTCGACCGCTGCGGCCTCGTGGAGCTCGCGCCTGACGTTCCCGAGGGCCGAGAGATAGATGATCATGTAGTAGCCGAGCCCCTTCCAGACGGTCAGGCTGATCGCGCTGAACAGCAGCAGCCAGCGGTCGGTCAGGAACGGGACCGGCGCGGCGACGACGCCGAGCCACTGCGCGAAGCCGTTCACCAGGCCCCGGTCGTCCAGCACCCAGCCCCAGATCAGCGCCACGACGACGGCCGAGGCGACCACGGGGGTGTAGAAGGCGGTGCGGAAGAACATGATGCCGGGCAGCTTCTTCTCCACCAGGATCGCGATCAGCAGCGGCAGCATGGTGAGCAGCGGCAGGCAGACCAGCATGAACACGATGCTGTTGAGCAGCGCGTCGGCGAGCTGGTCGTCGTCCAGCACCCGTGCGAAGTTCTCCAGGCCGGTGAAGCGCCCGCCGCCCAGCGGCTTGGCGTTGGTGAACGCCAGGACCACCGTGTTGATCGACGGCCAGACGTTGAACACGAACAGCCAGAGCGCGGCGGGTGCCACCAGCAGCCACGGCGTGAACCAGCGGCGATGGGTCATCGGATCAGTTCTTGAGGAGCTCGTTGCACTTGGCCACAGCGGCGTCGAGGGCCTCCTTGGAGGTGGTCTCACCGCTGATCGCGAGCGCGAACTGCTGCCGGATGAACTTGCTCATCGCCTCGGTGACCTCGACCGGCTGGAGCAGCTTGGCCTGCGCGAGCGAGGTGAACGCGATGACCTTGGCGTCGCCGGCGTTGGTGCCGTCGCTCTTGCTGAAGAACGGGTCGCCGGCCGACGCCTTGGTGCTCGGGAAGATGCTCACCAGGTGGGCGAAGGCGGCCTGGTTCTCCGGGCTGGTCACCCAGCGGGCCAGGGCGATCGCCGCGGGCGCGTTCTTGGTCTGCTTGGCGACCGACAGGCCCTGCACGTACAGCGGCGGCGTGCCCATCACCGTCGAGGACACCACCTTGGGCGCCAGCGACGGGTTGTCGGTGGCCAGGCTGGTGATGTAGTTGCCGCCGCCGGTGGTCCAGGCCGCGGTCTTCTCGCTGAAGAGCTTGGCGTTGCCCGCGTAGGTGTCGGTCAGGATGTCGCGCGGCAGCAGGCCCTCCTTGAAGGCGTCGCGGTACTTGTCGAGCACCGCGACGGCCTCCGGCGTGTTGAAGACGAAGCTCTTGCCGTCGTCGGCCATCAGCTTCACGCCGGCGTTGGCCAGGTCGCCGAGCTCGGGCCTGCGGCTCATCAGGTAGACCTTGCCGCCGGACTTCTCCTTGACGGTCCTGGCCTGGGCGACGAGCTCGTCGAAGGTGGTCGGCGGCCGCTTCGGGTCCAGGCCGTACTGGGTCATGAGCTCGGAGTTCCAGTAGTTGACGTCGGTGTTGAGGTACCACGGGTACCCGTACGTGCCCTGGACCCCGGCGTACTTGTAGGCGTCGAGACCGCCGGCGACGTACTCGTCGGCCAGCTTCTGGTCCACCTGGGAGACGTCGAGCAGCATGCCCTGCTTCACCAGCGGGAGCGCGAAGTCCGGCGGCAGGTTGGTCACGTCGGGGAGGGTGCCGCTGGCGGCCTGGCTCAGCACCTTGTCGGCGTAGCCCTCGCCGGGCTGGTCGAGCCACTCGACCTCGACGCCCGGGTACTTCTTCTCGAAGGCGTCGATGACGCCCTGCACGTAATCGGTGAACTTGGGCTTCAGCGCCCACGTCTGCAGGCTGACCTTGCCCTTCACCTCCCCCGTCGCCCCCGCGCTCGGCGCGGCCGCCTCCGGCCCCGCCTCGCCCAGCCCACAGCCCCCGGCTACCATCGTGGCCACGACGGCCAGCCCTGCCCAGTACCTTCGCATGACGCTCTCCTTCGGGGACTAAACCGCTCTAGTTGCGGGACTATCCCCCTGGCTAGACTCCTGTGTCAATAGCTGAGATGAACTCGTGAAGGAGCCAGTCGTGGGCCGTCCGACGATCGCCGACATCGCGAAGCGGGTCGGGGTGTCCAAGGGCGCGGTGTCGTTCGCGCTCAACGGGCGCCCCGGCGTCGGGGAGGCGACCAGGGCCCGCATCCTCCAGGTGGCCAAGGAGATGAACTGGCGTCCGCACAGCGCCGCCAGGGCTCTCGGCGGCGCCAGGGCCGAGGCGGTCGGCCTGGTGATCGCCAGGCCGGCCAGCACGCTGGGCGTGGAGCCGTTCTTCGCCCAGCTCCTGTCCGGCCTGCAGGCGGGGCTGTCGGCGCAGTCCGTGGCGACGCACCTGATGATCGTCGAGGACGTCGCGGCCGAGATGGAGATCTACCGCGACTGGGCCTCCGCGCACCGGGTCGACGGGTTCATCGTGGTCGACCTGAAGGTCAGCGACCCCAGGATCGGCGCGCTCGAGGAGCTCGGCGTGCCCACCGTGGTGCTCGGCGGTCCCGGCCGGCACGGCTCCCTGTCCAGCGTCTGGGCCGACGACAGGGAGGCGATGGTGTCGGTCGTCGAGTACCTGGCCGCGCTCGGCCACCGGCACGTCGCCCACGTCGCCGGCCTGCCCGCCTTCCGGCACACCCAGCGCCGCATCCGCGCGCTGCGCGACTCCACCCGGCGGCTGGAACTGGCCGAGGCGGTGTCGCTGGCGACCGACTTCAGCGACGCCGAGGGCGCGGCGGCGACCAGGGCGCTGCTGTCGCGTTCCCGCAGGCCGTCCGCGATCGTCTACGACAGCGACGTGATGGCCCTGGCGGGCCTGGGCGTGGCCGGCGAGATGGGCGTACGGGTCCCGGACGAGCTGTCGATCGTGGCCTTCGACGACTCGGTGCTGACACGCATCGCGCACCCGGCCATCACCGCGCTCTCGCGCGACACCTTCGCCCTCGGCGGCCAGGTGGCCGAGGTCATGCTGGCGGTGATCGCCGACCCCGAGGCGCGGCAGGACCTCAGGACGCCCACCCCGCGGCTGGTCGTCAGGGGCAGCACGGCGGCGCCAGGGGCTTGGCAGAGCGACTAAATCGGTTTAGGGTCCCGGGGAGATCGACTCACGTTCGGAGGACGCGTGCCCCTGCCCCACCCCATCCGTTTCGGCGCCAACTACGTGCCTTCGGCAGGCTGGTTCCACAGCTGGCTCGAGCCCTCCCCCGACGACATCCGGCGTGACTTCGAGGACCTGGCCGGGATCGGGCTCGACCACGTCCGGGTGTTCCCCATCTGGCCGTGGATCCAGCCGAACCGCACCCTGATCAGGCAGCGCGGCATCGACGACCTGCTGCGGCTGATCGACATCGCCGCCGAGTTCGACCTGTCCGTGGCCGTGGACCTGCTGCAGGGGCACCTGTCCAGCTTCGACTTCCTGCCGTCGTGGGTGCTGACCTGGCACGAGCGCAGCCTCTTCACCGACACCGACGTCCGCGACGGCATCGCCGCCTACGCCGACCGGCTCACCCGCGCCGTGGCCGGCCGTCCCAACGTCTTCGCCGTGACGCTCGGTAACGAGGTCAACAACCTCTACCCGGCCAACCCGACCACCCCGGAGGCGTCCACCCGCTGGGCCGCCGACCTGATCGACGTGGTCCGCGCCGCCGCCCCCCACCTGCTGAGCCTGCACTCCCTCTACGACGCCAGCTGGTACGACCCCGCCCACCCGTTCCATCCCGCCGACAACGTCGACCTCGGCGACCTGACGACGGTCCACTCGTGGGTGTTCAACGGCGTCTCCAGGCTCGACGGCCCGCTCGGCCCCGCCACCGTCACCCACGCCGACTACCTCGTCGAGCTCGCCGCCGCCACCGCGCTCGACCCGGTCCGTCCCGTCTGGCTGCAGGAGGTCGGCGCCCCGCGCCCCGACATCCCCGAGGCCGACGCTCCCGCGTTCGTCCGCGGGATGCTCGAAGCGGTCACGGCCAACCCCGCGCTGTGGGGCGTCACCTGGTGGTGCTCCCACGATCTCGACCGGGCCCTGGCCGACTTCCCCGACCGCGAGTACGACCTCGGCCTGTTCACCGTCGACCACCGTGCCAAGCCGGCGGCCGAGGAACTCGCGGCCTTCATCAAGGAGCAGCGCCGTACCGCCGCCGCGAGGCCCGCGCTGCTGTGCGACGTCGACCTGCGCACCGAGCCTGAGCGCAGGGCCGAGGTCGCGCCGGGCAGCGCCTTCCACCGCGCCTGGGTACGGCTGCGCCAGGCCGGACCGCTGGCCATCGTCACCGCCGGCCGCGCGGCCGACAGCGACCATCTCAACGCTCGGGGGATCACCACCGTCCTGACCCAGCAGTGAGACAAGGAGATCAGATGCGTCGGAGATTATTACCCCTGCTGTGCGGGGTCCTCGCCGCGACCGCCCTGGTCACGCCCCCCGCACAAGCCGACCCCACCCCTGCCCCTTCCGTGTCGGCCGACTCCGCCGAAGCCGGCACCGCGCCGGCCACCCCCACACCGTCCGCGTCCGCCCCCGCCGACGCCGGGCGGGCCGTACGCAAGCGGGCCACCGCCGCGGGCGGCGAGCAGCCGTACGCCTCCTACTGGCACCCGAGCACCATCCTCACTTGGGACCCCGCGACCGACCCCGACGCCCGCTTCAACCGCTCGCGGGTACCGCTGCGGCCCCGCGTCTCCGACCCGGCGCTGAAGGCGAACCCGAACGCCCGCGCCGGCGAGGGCCGCATCGCCTCGCTGGTGTCGTTCGCCCCCACCTCGGGCAACCCCTCCCAGGGCGCCCTCGACCCCAACTACTACGCCTTCACCCACTGGCAGTACGTCGACACCCTGGTGTTCTGGGGCGGCTCAGCCAGTGAGGGGCTGATCCTGGCCCCGAACGCCACCGTGATCGACGCCGCCCACCGCAACGGCGTCAAGGTCTACGGCACCGTCTTCTTCCCGCCCACCGCGTACGGCGGGCAGATCCAGTGGGTCCACGACTTCGTCAAGAAGACCGGCTCCTCCTACCCGGTCGCCGACAAGCTCGTCCAGGTCGCCCAGCACTACGGCTTCGACGGCTGGTTCATCAACCAGGAGACCGCGGGCGGTGACGCCGCCCTGGCGACCGAGCTGCGGTCGCTGATGAAGTACGCCAGAGGCAAGGGCCCGGTCGAGTTCATGTGGTACGACGCCATGACCGAGAGCGGCTCGATCAGCTGGCAGGACGGCCTCACCACGGCCAACGACGCCTTCCTGTCCGACCCCGCCAAGGTGTCCGACTCCATGTTCCTCGACTTCGGCTGGAGCGCGTCCAGGCAGAACTCCTCCCGCGACCTGGCCCGCTCGCTCGGCCGCGACGAGCACGAGCTGTACGCGGGCATCGACACCGAGGCCAACGGCTACAACACCGGCGTGCCCTGGGACGCGGTCTTCCCCGCCGGGCAGCCGCACGTCACCTCGCTCGGCATCTACCGCCCCGAGTGGACGTGGAAGTCGTCGACGGGACCGGCCGACTTCCGGGCCAAGGACTCGCGCTTCTGGGTGGGCGCCAACACCGACCCGTCCGACACCTCCACGTCGTCGGCGTGGAAGGGCCTGGCCCACTACGTCGCCGAGTCGAGCGCCGTCAGCGCGAAGCCGTTCGTGACCGGCTTCAACACCGGGCACGGCGACTTCTACAACGTCGGCGGCGTCCGCGTCCGCGACGGCGGCTGGAACAACCTGTCCGTCCAGGACGTGCCGCCCACCTACCAGTGGATCGTCTCCTCCACCAGCACCAGGCTGACGCCCTCCATCGACTACGGCGACGCCTACGAAGGCGGCTCGTCGCTGCGCCTCACCGGCCGCCTCGACGCCACCAACACGGTGCGGCTCTACCAGACCCGCCTGCCGGTCGCCGCCGACACCAAACTGTCCGTGGTGGTCAAGACCCCCGCCGCGGGTGCCACCAGGCTGAAGGCGGCGATCGCGTTCACCGACGCGCCCACCACCTTCACCACGCTCGACCTCGGCTCGACCAGCGGCACCGGCTGGGAGCGCAGGACGCTCGACCTGTCCGCCCACGCCGGCAAGACGATCGCGCAGCTCGGCCTGCAGGCCGCCGGCACCGCCGACACCTACGACATCAGGGTGGGCCAGCTGGCGGTCTACGACGGTGACGTGGACGCCGTCGCCGCCCCCACCGGCCTGACCGTGCTCGGCGCCACCGACGTGTCGGCCACCCGCAAGTCGCTCCGCCTCTCCTGGACCGGCGCCGGCCAGGCCCACCACTACGACGTCTACCGCCGCAACGGCGACGGCACCCGCACCTACCTGGGCGCCACGCCGAACGACGCCTACTTCGTGCCCCAGCTCGACCGGAGCGGCACCGAGACCACGACGACGATCGAGGTCGAGGCGGTCGGCGCCGAGTACGGCCGGTCGGCCGCCGCCACGACCACGGTCTCCTGGAGCGGCACCCCGCCGACCGACACCAACGTCGCGCTCAACCGCCCCGCCACCGCCTCCGGCCAGTGCAACGCGAACGAAGGCCCGGCCAAGGCCGTCAACGGCAGCGTGAACGGCGGAAACACCGACAAGTGGTGCGCGCTGACCGCCGGCAAGTGGATGGAGGTCGACCTCGGGGCCGCCACGCCGCTCACCCGGTTCGTCGTCAAACACGCCCAGGCCGGCGGGGAGTCGTCGAGCTGGAACACCCGCGACTTCACCATCCAGGTACGCACCGGCACGTCCGACCCGTGGACCACGGTCGCGACCGTCACCGGCAACACCGCCGCGACCACCACCCACCCGGTCACGACCACGGCCCGCTACGTCCGGCTGACCATCACCAAACCCACGCAGACCTCCGACCCGGCCGCCCGCATCTACGAGTTCGAAGCCTGGAGCCCCACCCCCTGACCGAACCGCCCAGCTGAGGCGGGCCCCCACCACCCCGGGCGGCCCGCCTCGCCCCTTGGAGAGCGACCCGGCCCCAGTGTCGCGGGCGGCGTGCCCGCCTCCGCACCGGCCCCGCGCCCCGGCTCACGCCGGTGTACGGCACTCGCGTCCCCGGGCCCGGCCCCGCACCTTCGGAACCCGGCGCCTCGGCCCTGGCGACCGGCGCCCCCGGGGCAGCACGGCAGCCACCGATGAAGGGTGAGCCGGTCGACCGCATCAACCATGTGCGGTCCTACCGCCGCGCCAGGCCGGCGGACCCCACGACCCGTCAGGACCGCCACCACGGCGGCGCCGA
This sequence comes from Nonomuraea sp. NPDC003727, assembly GCF_053586935.1. Taxonomy (NCBI): domain Bacteria; kingdom Bacillati; phylum Actinomycetota; class Actinomycetes; order Streptosporangiales; family Streptosporangiaceae; genus Nonomuraea; species Nonomuraea sp. NPDC003727. The sequence continues at coordinate 55,153 of NZ_JBSFNE010000005.1, read as the reverse complement.
CTTGTCGCGGCCCGTCAGCAGGAGCACCACGACGTGTCGACGTTGCCCGACATGGCGCACTACTGGAGGAGCAAGACGCACCCTGCCCGCGCCCTGACGCCACGACCGGGATCGTCCGCGTGGACGACATGACGGGCAAGAGGTAAGGGCGTCGCAGGGTCCGCGACCCGCACGAAGCGACCTCCGACGGCGCGACCCGATCCCGTCTACACGTGCACCGTCGTGATCGGGAGCGAGGAGTCGGCAGGCAGCTCCAGCGTCGACGGCGTGATCCCCGCCGACACCAGGTCGGAGCCCAGCGTCGCCACCATCGCCCCGTTGTCGGTGCACAGCCCGGGACGGGGCACGCGCAGCCGTACCCCCGCCTTGTCGCACCGCTCCTGCGCCAGCGCCCGCAGCCGCGAGTTGGCCGCGACGCCGCCGCCGATGAGCAGGTCGTGCACGTCGTACTTCTTGCAGGCCTGCAGCGCCTTGCGCGTCAGCACGTCGACGACCGCCTCCTGGAAGGAGGCCGCCACGTCCGGCACGTGGATCGACTGGCCCGCCGCCTCCTTCGCCTCCACCCAGCGCGCGACCGCGGTCTTGAGCCCGGAGAAGGAGAAGTCGAAGGTGCCGTCGTCGATCTTCCCCCGAGGGAAGGTGATGGCCGCGCCGTCGCCCGCCACCGCCGCCTTGTCGATGTGCGGTCCGCCGGGGAACGGCAGGCCGAGCACGCGGGCGACCTTGTCGAACGCCTCGCCGGCCGCGTCGTCGACGGTGGAGCCGAGCGAGATGACGTCTTCGGCCACGTCGGGCACCAGCAGCAGCGACGAGTGCCCGCCGGAGACGAGCAGCGCGATGCACGGCTTGGGCAGCGGCCCGTGTTCGAGCTGGTCGACGGCGACGTGCGCGGCCAGATGGTTCACGCCGTAGAGCGGCACGCCGAGGCCGAGGGAGTAGGCCTTGGCCGCGGCGACGCCCACCAGCAGCGCTCCGGCCAGCCCGGGGCCGGCGGTGACGGCGATGGCGTCGATGTCGGTGAGCTTCACGCCCGCCGTCGCCAGGGCCGACTCGATGGTGGGCGTCATCGCCTCCAGGTGCGCCCGGGAGGCGACCTCCGGCACGACGCCGCCGAAGCGGGCGTGTTCTTCCATGCTGGAGGCGATGGTGTTGGCCAGCAGCGTGTGGCCTCGGACGATGCCGATGCCGGTCTCGTCGCAGGAGGTCTCGATGCCAAGGACCAGGGGTTCGTCAGCCATCCAGCTTCCTCTTCATCATGATCGCGTCGGTGCCGTCGTCGTAGTAGCGGCGGCGCACGCCGATCTCCTCGAATCCGAACCGTTCGTAGACCGACCTGGCCCGCGGGTTGTCGGCGCGGACCTCCAGGAAGATCTCCTGGGCGGCCCGCCGTCGTGCCTCGTCGAGCAGGTCGGTGAGCATCGCGCTGCCGACGCCCTCGCCCTGGCGTGCGGACCGCACCGCGATCGTCTGCACGTCGGCCTGGTCGGCGGCGACGGCCAGCCCCGCGTAGCCGATGATCTCGCCGCCGTCGACGGCGACGACGTAGTGCCTGGTACGCGGCTGGTCGGCGAGCTCGCCGCGCAGCATGCCCTCGCTCCACGCGTCGAGGGGGAACGTCTCCCGCTCCAGCGCCATGACCGCGGGCAGGTCGGCCTCGGTCATCTGCCTGAGCTTCACGCCGTCACCTTTTTCGGCGGCTTCGGGATCGTCGCGTCGGGCCTGCGCAGGTAGATGGGCCGCGGCTGCTCCAGCGGGACGCCCGCCGCGAGCCGTTCGGCGGCCAGCGCGGCCATGAACCGCCCATAAGGGTACGGCGGAGCGTCCGTCTCGCCGAGAACCTGCGGATAGAGCGCGGCGCCCGCCCCCACGACGGGAACCCCGTCGGCGCGCGGCACGTCGGCGGGGCGGTCGACGAAGGGCCCTGCCACCCGGGTGCGCGCGTCGGTGTAGCGGGCCCAGAAGACCTCCTTGCGCCGCGCGTCGGTGGCCGCGAGGAACTCGGTGGCGAGCCCGCTGCCGTAGGCGACGGCGTCGAGGCTGCAGATGCCGTACGCGGGCGTGCCGAGCGCCGTGGACAGCGCCTGGGCGGTCATCAGGCCCACTCGGAGGCCGGTGTAGGGGCCGGGGCCGGAGCCCGCGACGATCGCGGTGACGTCGTGGAGCGCGGCGCCCGCCTCGTCGAGCACCCGCTCGATCGTGGGAACGAGCAGCTCACCGTGGCGACGAGCGTCGACCACGGTGGATTCGGCGAGCACCCTCGTGCCGTCGTGCAGTGCGGCGGTGACGGCGGGGGTTGCGGTATCGAAGGCCAGGACCAGCACGAATGTTTAGCCTAGTGCGTCCCCGCGAGTGCTGCCCGACGCACGGCCCAGCTCGCCACCGCCGGACCGGCCCGGCACGCCACCCGCCCACCCCCGGCGCCACACCCGACCGGCCCTGTGGCTCACCCGGCCGTGCTCAGTCCCACCCGGTCCTGGCCCGCAGCCAGGCGAGCGCCGCGACGCCCTGCGCGCGCTGGAAGGCCCTGAGCGTCGGCAGCCCCGGCGGGTCGGGCTGGCGGCCCTGCCGTACGAGGTAGCCGGTATGCGCCGCGAGCACCGTGGTCACGGCGGGGTCCGGGTCGTCGAACAGCTCCTGCGGCGGCGGCCCGCCCTGCATGCGCACCGACGGCAGCATGCACACCAGGTCGATCCACGGCGCGCCGACCGACGCCCACGGCCAGTCCACGACGTACACCCGGTCGTCGGTGAGCAGGAGGTTGTCGGCCCTCAGGTCGGCGTGCAGGAGCGAGTCGCCCTCGGCCGCGGCCGCCCAGCCCTCCTCCATCGCGGCCAGCGTGTCCAGGTGGCGCAACGCCCACGGGTCCAGGCCGGTGGTGTCCTCCTTCTGGAGCCTGCGCCAGCCGGTGAAGTTCGTCTCGCGCGTCTCGGCGAAGGTCCGCGCCTCGATCGGCGCCGGGGTGAGCCCGGCCGACAGCTCGCCCACCGCGTCGAGCACCCGCCGCAGCTCGCCGGCGCGCCATGGCATGGCCGGGTGGCGGCCCTCGACGTCCTCGAAGACCAGCGCCACCCAGTCGCCGGTGTCGAATGAGGCCAGCAGCCTGGGCGCGGGCACCCGGTCGGGCAGCGCGCCCGCGATCCTGGCCTCCCAGCGGTAGATGCCGATCGAGTCGGGGTTCGGGGCGGAGCCGCAGGCCTTGACGAAGGCACGCCTGCCGTTGTCGAGGCGCAGCCGTACGGCCGCGGCGGGAGAGAAGCCGCCCGTCTGGGTGACCGCCTCGACCACGCGCCCGCCGAGGAAGCCGGCGACCTGCTCGCGCAGCGCCGCCGGCACCTGCTCCCACGGCACGCGTACGCCCGAGGCTGGGGGATGGGGCTCGTCGCTCATGCCTTCATCGTCCAGAGGCCCGCAACCGGATTTCGTTCAGGCGAGCTTCACCGGAGAGGCGTAGACGATGATGTTGTCCTCGTACTCGTGCCTGGCGTAGTCGAAGTTGCCACCGCAGGTCACCAGGCGCAGCCCCGCCTCGGTGTAGACGCGTTCGGCGGGGAAGCGGTCCTTGTCGACCTGCTCCACCGACTCGACCCTGTACTCGGCGACCTTCCCGTCGCTGCGCGGCACCTTGACGATCTGGCCCTTGCGCAGCTGCCTGAGCTTGTAGAAGACCGCCGGCGCCGTCTTGGTGTCGACGTGCCCGATGATCACGGACGCGCCCTTCTCGCCGGGCACCGCGCTGTGCTTGAACCACCCGGCGACCTTCGGCTTCTCGTACGGCGGCAGCTCCACCTCGCCGCTCTCGGTCAGCCCGAGCTTCATCAGCGGCGCGTCGAGGTCGATGGCGGGAACCTCGATGCTCTCGGGCACGACGGACGCGGGCGTGGCCTCCTGCCGTACCTGGAGGGTCCTGCCGAAGGCGACCAGCACGAGGCCGGTGGCGGCCCCCGCGATGATCACCCGTGACATCCGGGCCACGGCTCAGCCGCGGCGGCGGCGCAGCGCCAGGCCCACGCCTCCGGCCAGCGCCAGCCCGAGCAGCACGCCCGCGGGGCCGAGCGGGATGCCCGACTCGTCCTCGACGTCCTTGGCGAAGGTGCCGCCGCCGCCCGCGCCCGGCGCCTTGGTGGGCACGACGGTCCTGGTGGACGTCGGTTCGTCGGTGGGTTCGGCGGCGACCACGCGCAGCGTGGCCTTGCCGGTGTCGTTGGTGCCGTCGCACTTGACGTTCACCGGGTAGCTGCCGCGCTTGACGGTGGCGGAGACGCGGGCGTCGCCGCGCACCCACGGCACGGGGGCGGGGGTGGCGGTCGTGCTCGGCGCGGCGGACGGCGTGGGCGGCGGCACCGGGTCGAGCGGGACCGCGGCCATGAACGCCTTGGACGTGGCGGTGCCGCTGTGCTCGGGGCCGTCGTTCGGCACGGGGCAGTTGGCCAGGATCCACACCGTGGAGTTGTCACCGGCCGTCACCCGGTCAGGGTTGAGCCGGACGTCGATGTTCTGCCGGGTGGCGGTGGTCGCCGTGGCGGTGGAGGTGGCGGTTGTCGTCGCGGTGCCGGACGGCGTGGCCGTATCCGCCGAAGCCGAGCACCCCGCCACACCTAACATCAGGAACGCCCCCGCGTACGCGACTCGCCTGACCGTGAGCACCGCCGCACCCCACTTCGCCGTTTCATCCAGCATCCACCGGATCAGGACGCTGCACCCCACCTGATACCCAGAAAATCTGGGTGAACCCATGAAGAAATGATCTCAGCCCTGCCCGAGCCTTGGCGAAGATTTGGTGTTAGGCGGGATCAGACGGCGTGTCGGCCCAGCGCCCGCCGACGCCCCGGAGGGTGACGACGCGCGCGTCGTCATCGCCCGACCTGTCGATATGGACTTCGAGCCGCTCGTCGGACAGCCCCTCGACGAGCCCCTCGCCCCACTCCACGATCGTCACCGACTCCTCCAGCGAGGCGTCGAGGTCGAGGTCGTCGACCTCGAGATCGCCGCCGAGCCGGTAGGCGTCGGCGTGGACCAGCGGCGGCCCGTCGGCGAGGGAGGGGTGGACGCGGGCGATGACGAAGGTGGGCGAGGTGATCGGCCCGCGCACCTTGAGACCCTCGGCGATGCCCTGCACCAGCGTGGTCTTGCCGGCGCCGAGCGGCCCCGACAGGACGAGCAGGTCTCCGCCCCGCAACCGGGTCGCCAGCCGCACGCCGAGTGCGCGCATCTCCTCGGCCGTCGCGACGACAGTCACAGCTCCACCCTCTTCACCAGATCGCGCAGGGCGTCGTTGACCACGCTGGGCCGCTCCAGCTGGATGAGGTGGGAGGTCTCCGGCACCTCGGTCAGCTGGGCTCTGGGCAGCGCCGCCGCGATCGCCCTGCTGTGCTCGGGCGGCGTCAGCCAGTCTTTCTCCCCGACCATGATCGCGGTCGGCACGTCGTCGAGGACGCCGAGCGCGGACAGCTTGTCGTGGTTCATCAGCGCCGGGTAGAAGTCGGCGATCACCTCGGTCGGCGTCGAGCGGATCATCGACTCGACGAAGTCGACCAGGGTGGGGCTGACGTTCTTGGAGTCGCCGAACCCGAAGTGGCGCAGCACCAGGAAGGCGATGTCGTTGCCGGCGTGGCGGGTCCTGTCGACCAGCGAGCCGCCCCTGCCGAGCAGCGAGACCGTCGTGGGGGCCACCTTGTGCAGCCCCTTGGCCAGGAGGGCGGGCAGGCCGAGGGTGATCTCGGCCAGCTTGCCCGCGCTGGTGGCGATCAGCGCCGCCGCCTTGATCCGGTCGCCGAACAGCTCGGGGTGGCGGTCGGCGAGCGCCATGATCGTCATGCCGCCCATCGAGTGGCCGACCAGCACGCACGGCCCCGGCGCGAACGTCTCGAGCACCTCGTACAGGTCCTCCCCGAGCCGGTCGATGGTGCTGTCCTGCTTCTCCGTGCGCTGGGACAGGCCGTGGGAACGCTGGTCCCACAGCAGGATCCGGTTGCTGTCGCGCAGGTCGCGGCGCTGGTAGTGCCAGGAGTCGAGGTTGTGGGTGTAGCCGTGGCAGAACACGAGGGTCAGCGGCGCCTCGTCGGGGCCGTCGATCTCGACGTGGAGCGCCACCCCGTCGGAGGTGACGAGCGTGCGCTCCCTGCCCCGCAGCTCGCCGAACGGCTCGTCGGCCTCGGGGTCGGGGCGCAGCCTGATCCGGCCGACGGCGTAGCGCTTGGCGAGCGCGGCGGCCGCCAGGCCGGCGGAGGCGGCGCCGACGACCGCGCCCGCGATGCCGACCTTCTTGCGCGTGGCCGTCGTCATGCGCCCGCTCCCTCGTAGACCCTCGGCACCCTGGCGCCCAGCCTGGTGACGATCTCATGGGTGATCGTGCCGAGGTTGTCGGCCCATTCCTGGCAGGTCGGCTCGCCCGCGTCGCCCGGACCGAACAGGACGACCTCGTCGCCGTCGGACAGCGGGTCGTCACCCATGTCGATCATGAACTGGTCCATGCACACCCGGCCGACGATGGGCCTGCGCCTGCCGCCCGCCATGACCTCGGCCCGCCCGGTGGCGTGGCGCAGGATGCCGTCGGCGTAGCCGAGGGGCACCAGGCCGAGCGTCGACTCGCTCGCCGTGGTGTAGAGGTGGCCGTAGGAGACGCCCGAGCCCTCGGGCACCCGCTTGGCCAGCGCGATCCGCGCCACCAGCGTCATCGCCTGGCGCAGGCCGAAGTCGCCGAGCTCGGGGATGGGGCTCAGGCCGTACATCGCGATGCCCGGCCTGACCATGTCGTAGTGGGTGTGCGGCAGCGACACGATCGCCGCCGAGTTGGCCAGGTGCCTGATGACGTGGGAGCCGCCGACCCCGGCCTGGTCGGCCAGCTTGAGCGCCGTCTCGTAGGCGTCGATCTGCAGGTCGACGGAGGGGTGCCCGGGGATGTCGGAGCAGGCGAAGTGGGACCACAGCCCGACCACCTCGACCGCGCCCTCGGCCCGCAGCCGCGCCGCCGCGGCCAGCAGCCCCGGCCAGGCCGCCAGGGGCGAGCCGCCCCTGGTCATGCCGGTGTCGGCTTCGAGATGGACCTTCGCCGTCACTCCCGTACGGCGCGCCGCCGCGGCGATCTCCTCCAGCCGCCGCTCGTCGGAGGCCGACAGCTCGATGTCGGCCCGCAGCGCCTCGTCGAGCGGCTCGCCGGGCGTGAGGATCCACGACAGCACGGGCACGGTGATGCCCGCCGCGCGCAGCGCCAGGCCCTCCCTGACGTAGGCGGTGCCGAGCCGGCCGGCGCCGCCCTCGACAACGGCCTTCGACACCGGCACCAGACCGTGTCCGTAGGCGTCGGCCTTGACCGCGCCCATCAGCTCCGCCCCGGGCGCCCGCTGCTTGAGGGACTCGACGTTGCGCCTGATGGCGGCCAGGTCGACCCGCGCATGCGCGGGCGTCGCCTCACGGAAGCTCATGCTCCCAGTTTGTCAGCTCCGCCGACCGCCTGAGCGTGATTCGTCTCTCAGAGATCGGATGGCCGCGGGCACGGCGGCGGCCACGTCCGCCGCCGTCAGCGGCGCGCCGCCGGCGGCGATGCGTCCCGCGAGCCCGTGCAGGTAGGCGGCGCACGCCCCCGCGTCGTACGGCGCGAGCCCGGCCGCCAGCAACGCCCCGGCGATCCCCGACAGCACGTCGCCGGTGCCGCCCGTGGCCAGCCACGACGACCCCGTCGTGTTGATCCTGGCCGGTCTGTCCTGCTCGGCGACGACCGTCGTCGAACCCTTGAGCAGCACGGTCACCCCGAGCTCGGCGGCGGCCCTGCGGGCGTGCTCGAGCCTGGCCGCCTCCACCCTGTCGCTCGGCACGCCGATCAGCCGCGACAGCTCGCCGGCGTGCGGGGTGATCAGGACGGGTGCGCTGCGGCGCAGCAGCCCGCGGTCCCTCGACACGATCGTGAGCGCGTCGGCGTCGAGCAGCACCGGCACGTCGCCGGCCAGCACCTCGGCCAGCAGCTCGTGCGCCCAGTCGCCGGTGCCGAGCCCCGGCCCCGCCACCCATGCCTGGACCCGGCCGACGTCGGCGATCGAGGGCCGGTCCAGCTCGGTGACGACCGCCTCGGGCCAGTGCGCGCGCACCTGGAGGACGGGCGGCGCCGTACCGGCGTAGCGGACCATGCCGGCGCCCGCCCGCAGCGCCCCGCCGACGGACAGCACCGCCGCCCCGGTGTAGCGGTCGCTGCCGGCGGCGATGCCGACGACGCCCCTGCGGTACTTGTCGGACTCGGCGCCGGGCCTGGGCAGCAGGCCCTCCACGTCCTCGCCGGTCAGCGCGGCCACGTCGGGGTCGGGCAGGTAGGGGCCGAGCCCGATGTCGATCACCTCCAGCGTGCCCACGCGCGCGGCGCCCGGGTCGACGAGCAGCCCCGTCTTGCAGGCGCCCATCGTCACGGTGACGTGCGCGTCGACGGCGGCGCCCGCGACACGCCCGGTGCTGGAGTCGACGCCGCTCGGCACGTCGACCGCGACCATCAGCGCGTCGAGCGCGTTGGCCGCCGTCACCAGCGACGCGTACGGCTCGCGCAACGCTCCCGAGGCGCCGATGCCCACCAGCCCGTCCATGACGAGATCGGGGGCGCCCACCTCCTCGACGACCCTGCCGCCCGCCGCGAGGAAGGCGGCCAGCCCTTCGGCGTGCGTCTTGGCCCCGGCCAGGATCGCCTCCACCCGCGCGCCCCTGCGGGCCAGCCGCTCGCCCGCGTAGAGGGCGTCGCCGCCGTTGTCGCCGCTGCCGACCAGCAGGAGCACCCGCGAGCCGTACACGCGGCCGAGCAGGGCCGCGCAGACGGAGGCCAGGCCCGCGGCGGCGCGCTGCATCAGCGTGCCCTCGGGGAGCGTGGCCATCAGCGCCAGCTCGGCTGCTCTGATCTGGTCGGCGGTGTAAGCGGTGCGCACGTGTCAGAACCTAACCCTCGGCGATCACGTAGGCCATGGCGATACCCGCGTCGTGGGTGAGTGAGACGTGCCAGCGCTTGACCCCGAGGCCGTAGGCGACGTGCGCGGCCTGGCCGGTGACGTGCAGCTCGGGCTTGCCGTTGTCGCCGGTGCGGACCTCGGCGTCGAGGTGGCTGAGGCCCGGCGGCGCGCCGAGCGCCTTCGCGACGGCCTCCTTGGCGGCGAACCTGGCCGCCAGCGACTGCACGCCGAGCTCCCGCTCCGCGTCGGTGAACAGCCGCGAGCGCAGGCCCGGCGTGCGCGCCATCGTCGCCTCGAAGCGGGCGACGTCGACCACGTCCACCCCGATGCCCAGAATCATTCACCCAGCGTAACCAGCCTCAGAAGCCTCCCCGGTGCCAAGGGCCCCAGATCGCGAACGACAGCCCCTTGACCGACTGGACGTTCACGTAGAGCGTGTGGCCGCCGGGGCCGAACGTGGAGCCCGCGAACTCCGCGCCCGCGTCGCCGGGGACGGGCACGAGCCGGGAGAAGTCGAAGATCTCGCCGCGCCGCGTCAGGCCGCGCAGGTAGTTGTCGCCGCCGCCGTCCTCGCACAGCACGAGCGTGCCCCTCGCGCTGGTCGTGACGTTGTCGGGCAGGTCGAGCACCATCGATCCCGGCGACTCGTAGACGAGCCTGAGCCGCCGGCTCCACGTCTCGTACGCCCACACCTGGCCCCTGCCCTTGCCGAAGCCGGACGGCGGCGTGTCGCCGGAGGCGGTCGGGCCGCCCTGCGTGGAGACGAAGTAGACGACGCCGTGGTGGTGGATCGCGCCCTCCAGGCGGGAGAAGATCGCCGCCCCCTTGTCGCGGCCCTGCCTGCCCACGGCCTGGATCGCCGTGTCGTTGGGGGGCCTGCCGGTGAACGTCGGGTCGGGATCGTCGATGTCCACCCACGTCACGTCGAAGGACGCGCCGCGCGGCTGCCCGGCCGACAGGTCCTTGTTGGGCACGCCGTCGACGGCGAGCATCTGCAGCCGCCCGCCGTCGAGGATCCGTCCCGCACTGAGCGGGTTGCGCGGCGGCAGGTACCGGTAGAACCCCGAGGCGAACCCGAAGTTGTCCTCGGTCAGGTAGACGGCGCCGCTCAGCGGGTCGAAGGCCGCCGACTCGTGCGCGAACCGGCCGGCCGACCTGATCGGCCGCGCGTCGGCCGGGCCGTCGACCGGCACCTCGAAGATGTAGCCGTGCTTCTGCTCCAGCCGCGTGTTGTCCCCGCCGGAGAAGTCGTTGCCCACGTCGGGGCCGTTGACGGTCTCCTCGCAGGTCACCCAGGCGCCCCACGGCATGGGGCCGCCCGAGCAGTTCATCTGCGTGCCGGTGAGGGAGGGCGCGCCGCGTAACACCTCGCCGTACCTGGTCACCTGAAGGGTGGCGGTGCCGCCGCCGGCCGCGGGGTCGTAGGCCCTGGACACGTCGCCGAACGCGCCCACGGGGCCGTTGACCTCGTGGTTGCGCACCAGGATCGTCGTGCCCCTCGGGCCTCTGAAGGCGGCCATCCCGTCGTGCCGCGACGGTGTCACCGAGCCGTCGCTGAACGGCTCGCCCGCCTCGTTGAACGACCGGTACCTGAAGCCTTCCGGCAGGTGCAGCCTGACCTGCCCGTCCCGCTCGTCGGCGACGGGTTTCAGCGGGCCGTACCCGGCCGCCGGGCGGGCGGCGCCGTTGACACCGGCGCTGGCCACTCCGGTGAACGGGCCCGCGACGCCTGCTGCCGCGACTCCTGCGAGGAAACGACGACGTTCCATGCGGTCCTCCCTGGCGATGGTGCCGTCACCGTAAACCGCGCCCGTGGCGGGGCCCTATGTCAGATCTCGCCAATTCCGCCGCGTGAACACCTTCTGTTACCCGGTCCGGCGCCCGCGTAATCCCAGGTGTTCGTCCACAGCCTGTGCACAACGCATCACGACACCCACGAACCGACCAAGCTTCGCCGGTCAATAGGCTTTCAGCGTGAACAACGGCTACGTGGACCTGAGCAGGGAGCAGTGGAGCGAGCTCCGCAAGAACACGCCCTTGACTCTCACCGCAGACGAGCTGGAAGACCTCCGCGGCGTCGACGACCCGATCGATCTCAGCGAGGTCACCGACATCTACCTCCCCCTGACCCGGTTGCTGAACCTCCACTTCACCGGGTCCAAGCAGCGCAGCAGCGTGCTGAGCGCGTTCCTCGGCAACCAGGAGCAGCGCGTGCCGTACATCCTGGGCATCGCGGGAAGCGTCGCGGTCGGCAAGTCGACCACGGCACGGCTGCTCAGGACGCTGCTGGCCCGCTGGCCCGAGCACCCCAAGGTCGCGCTGATCACCACCGACAGCTTCCTCTACCCCAACGAGGTGCTGGAGTCGCGCGGGATCATGCACCGCAAGGGCTTCCCCGAGAGCTACGACCGTCGCGCCCTGGTGCGCTTCGTCGCCGAGGTGAAGGCGGGCTCGGACGAGGCGCACGCCCCCGTGTACTCCCACCTGGAGTACGACATCGTGCCCGGCGTGACCCAGGCCGTGAAGAAGCCCGACATCCTCATCATCGAGGGGCTGAACGTGCTGCAGCCCGCCCCTCCGGCGGCGCTGGCCGTCAACGACTACTTCGACTTCTCCATCTACGTCGACGCCAAGGTCGAGGACATCCGCACCTGGTACGTCCACCGCTTCCACCAGCTGCGCCGTACCGCCTTCGAGGACCCGAAGTCGTACTTCAGGCACATCGCGGAGCTCTCGGAGGATGAGGCCACCACGTTCGCCAAGAACGTGTGGCGCGACATCAACGAGCGCAACCTCGTCGAGAACATCCTGCCCACCCGGGGCCGCGCGGGCCTGGTGCTCAAGAAGGGCCCCGACCACTCCATCACGCGGGTACGGCTGCGCCGTACCTGACGGCCTGCTCCATCACGAAGGCCGCGAACCGGCCCTGACACCCGAGATCGTCGATGTCGGCGAACCAGCAGGGTTCGCCCTCCTCGTGACAACTGTTCCTCATGCCCGGCAGCCTGGCCGAACCCGGTCAACGCCCTATCAACATCCGATGGACGACAATGGGGCGCGTGCTGCATCTGCGACTCATCAGCCCTCCAGGCCGCACCGACGAGGTGCTGGACGCCCTGGAGGGCTGTGTGGGAGTCACCAACATCGCCGTCCTCCCGGGAACCGCCCGCACGCCTCGCGGTGACCTGATCTTCTGTGACGTGGCCCGCGAGGCCGCCAACGAGGTCCTCGACCGGATCGGCTGGCTGGAGCAGGAGGGCTCCATCTCGGTCGAGCAGGTCGACCTGGCGCTCTCCCGCGTCGCCCACCAGGCCAAGGCCGAGGCGCCGGGAGAGGGCGACGACGCCGTGGTGTGGGCGGCCCTGGCCCAGCGGATCGCCGAGGACCTGCGGATCACCTGGGCCTTCCTCGCCTTCATGGTGATCGCCACCATGCTCGCCGGCATCGGTGTCATCACCAACTCCCCCATCCTGATCGTCGGCGCGATGGTCCTCGGCCCCGAGTTCGGCGCGATCGCGGCCATCTGCTTCGGCCTGCTGACCTGGCGCTGGAACCTGGTGGGCAGGGCCCTGGCCACGCTGGCCGTCGGCTTCGGCATCGCGATCGCCATCACCATGGCCTGCGCCCTGGTCGCGCGCGGCCTCGGCTGGATCGACGCGCAGGCCCTCAACACCGGCCACGAGGAAGTCCAGTTCATCGTCAAACCCGACCGCTGGTCGTTCATCGTCGCCCTGCTGGCGGGCGCGGCAGGCGTGCTGTCGGTCACCGCGGGCAAGTCGTCGGCGCTGGTGGGCGTCTTCATCTCCGTCACCACCATCCCGGCGGCCGGCTACGCGGCCGTCGCCGTGGCCCTCGGCAACTGGAGCGAGCTCGGCGGGTCCGCGCTGCAACTCGGCGTCAACATCGCGGGCATGGTGGTCTCCGGCACAGCGGTGCTATACGTCCAGCGCCGCATCTGGCCCCAGGGGATGAGACTCGGTTCGTCCACGGGGACGAGGCCGTCGGAGGGTCTGCCCGGGTAGGGTCCGGATCATGCACATCCTCGCGACCGAGGGGCTGACCGAACGCTTCCCGACGGTGACCGCGCTGGACCAGTTGTCCATCACGGTCGGAGCCGGCGTCACGGGCCTGGTGGGCGCCAACGGGGCGGGCAAGTCGACGCTGATCAAGATCCTGCTCGGCCTGCTGCCGCCCACGGCCGGCCGCGCGGAGGTCCTGGGCCTGGACGTGGTCACCCAGGGCCCGCGCATCCGCTCACTCGTCGGCTACATGCCCGAGCACGACTGCCTGCCGCCCGACGTGTCCGCCACCGAGCTGGTCGTCCACCTCGCGCAGATCTCCGGGCTCCCGCGCACCGCCGCCCGCGAGCGCGCCGCCGACGTGCTGCGCCACGTCGGTCTGTACGAGGAGCGCTACCGCGCCATCGGCGGCTACTCCACCGGCATGAAGCAGCGCGTCAAGCTCGCCCAGGCGCTCGTCCACGACCCCAAGGTGGTGTTCCTGGACGAGCCGACCAACGGGCTCGACCCGCGGGGCCGCGACGAGATGCTCACGCTGATCAGGCGGATCGGCACCGAGTTCGGCATCAGCGTCCTGGTCACCTCCCACCTGCTCGGCGAGCTCGAACGTGTCTGCGACCACGTCATCGTCATCGACGGCGGGCGGCTGCTGCGCTCCAGCGCCATCACCGACTTCACCCAGGCCACCCAGACCCTCACCGTCGAGGTCGAGGAGGGCGCCGAGCCGCTGGCGGCCAGGCTGGCCGAGCTCGGCCACTCCGCCGCCCCGCACGGCCGCGGCCTGCTGGTCGACGTCAGCGGCCCCGAGACCTACGACGCCGTCCGCGACGCGGTGTGCGAGCTCGACCTGTGCCTCATCCGGCTCGAACAGGGCAGGCAGCGAATCGAGGACGTGTTCCGTGTCTGAGATCTACGACATCGGCTACCGCCACTACGACGGCGTACGGCTCGGCCGGGCCCACGCCGTACGCGCGCTGATCGTCCAGAACCTGCGCAGCCTCTTCGGGCTCGGGCGCAGGGCGCGCAGCAAGCTCATGCCGTTCCTGCTGGCCGGAGCCATGATGGTGCTGCCGGTGGTCTCCATCGCGCTGATGGCGCTGACCGGCCGCGTCGACATCGGCTACACCAACTACGCCATCATGATGCAGCCGGTCATCGCCATCTTCCTGGCCGCGCAGTCGCCCACGATCACCGCGCCCGACCTGCGGTACAAGGTGCTGCCGCTGTACCTGTCGCGGCCCATCTCCTCCTCCGACTACGTCGCGGCCAAGGTGGCGGCGATGACCGCCGCGGTGTTCGCGCTGGTCGCCGTCCCGCTGACGGTGATGTTCGCCGGCGAGCTGCTCGTCGACCCGCCGGGGCCGCCGCACACCAAGGAGTACATCGGGGCCGTGGTCACGGCGCTGCTGCTGGCGCTGCTGCTGTCCACGTTCGGCCTGGCGCTCGCCTCCTTCACGCCGCGCCGCGGCCTGGGCGTCGCCTCCGTCATCGCGGTGTACCTGCTGGCCGCGGCCGTGCAGGGCGCGCTCTTCGCGGCCTTCGAGGGGCTGGGCCGTACCAGCCTGGCCGAGCTGTCGTGGCTGATCAACCCGTTCTTCCTCGTCGACGCGGTGCAGTCGTGGCTGTTCGGCACCACGCCCGCCAACGGCTACACCTACCCGCCCGGCGCCCTGGCCGCCCTCGTGGTCGTCGCGCTCATCGCGCTGAGCCTGGCGGCGTTCATCCTCCGCTACCGGAAGGCGGCCTCCCGGTGAAGATCGAGCTCGCCCAGGTCTCGCGTTGGTACGGCAACGTGGTGGCCGTCAACGACGTCACCATGACCATCGGCCCCGGCGTCACGGGCCTGCTCGGTCCGAACGGCGCGGGCAAGTCCACGCTCCTGCACATGATGGCCGGCTTCCTGGCGCCGTCGAGCGGCACGGTGACCGTCGACGGCGCCACCACCTGGAAGAACCACCACATCTACCGCCACATCGGCCTGGTGCCCGAGCGTGAGGGGATCTACGGCTTCCTCACCGGCTGGCAGTTCGTGCTGTCGGCGGCCAAGCTGCACGGGCTGCCCTCGCCCGAGGACGCCGCCACCAAGGCCCTGGCCATGGTCGAGATGGAGGCGGCCAAGGACCGCCGCGTCGAGACCTACTCCAAGGGCATGAAGCAGCGCGTCAAGGTCGCCGCCGCCCTCGTCCACCAGCCGCAGGTGCTGCTGCTCGACGAGCCGTTCAACGGCATGGACCCGCGCCAGCGCCTCCAGCTGATGGACCTCATCACCGCCATGGGCACCGAGGGCCGGACGATCCTGTTCAGCTCGCACATCCTGGAGGAGGTCGAGCGGGTCGCCCAGCACATCGAGGTCGTCGTCGCCGGACGGCACGCCGCCTCGGGAGACTTCCGCCAGATCCGCCGCCTGATGACCGACCGGCCGCACCTGTTCAGGATCCGCTCGAGCGACGACAGGAAGCTGGCCGCCGCGCTCATCGCGGACAGGTCGGCGGCGGGCGTGACGCTCACCCCCAACGGCCTCGAGGTGCAGGCGGCCGAGTTCCGCCGCTTCACCTGGCTGCTGCCGCGCGTCGCCCAGCACGAGGGCGTCCACCTCCACCAGGTCTCCCCCGCCGACGAGGACCTGGAGAGCGTCTTCGCCTACCTGATCACAAGGAGTTCCTAGTGAACGGCGTCGTAGCGGGCATCACCTACCGCGCGGTCCTCGGCCGCCGCCGCATCCTGCTGCTCGTCCTGCTTCCCCTGGCCCTGGTCGGCATGGCGCTGCTGCTGCGGATGGTCGGCAGCGCGGACGAGCGGTCGGCGGTCGCGCTCATGCAGAGCTTCGCCATCGGGACCATGCTGCCGCTGCTCGGCCTGATCGCCGGCACCGGCGTGATCGCGCCGGAGATCGACGACGGCACCGTCCTGCACCTGCTGTCCAAGCCGATCTCGCGGCCCGTCATCATCCAGACCAAGTTCGCCGTGGCCGCCTCGCTGCTGGCCCTGTTCGCCGCGGTGCCCACCTTCGTGTCGGCCTGGCTGCTGGTGGGCACCGAGTCGGGGGTCGCCGGCGGCTTCACGGTGGGAGCGCTGTGCGGCGGCATCGCCTACGCGGCGGTGTTCCTGCTGCTCGGAGTCATCACCAAGCACGCCGTCACCATCGGGATCATCTACGCGCTGGTGTGGGAGGGCCTGATCGGCAACCTGGTGTCAGGGGTCAGGCAGTTCTCGGTCCAGCAGTGGGCCAAGTCGATCGCCGACCAGATCAGCTCCTCGCCGTTCCTGACGGCGGACGTGAAACCCGGCTTCGCCATCCCGGCGCTGATCGTGGTGACGGTCGCCGCGGTCGTGTGGGCGGGCCAGCGGCTGCGCTCCTTCTCCCTGACCGGCGACGAGTAGGAGACCGTCCGGCAACACCAAGGGGGGTACGGCACGCGCGTGCCGTACCCCCCTTGGGAGAAACGCCGTCAGACGCAGGCGCTGCGGACCACGTCGGCCAGCCGGCCCGCGACCCTGCTGGCCTGCTCCTCCGACGAGGCCTCGACCATCACCCTGATCATCGGCTCGGTGCCGCTCGGCCTGATGAGGACGCGCCCCGTCTCGCCGAGCTCCGCCTCGGCCGCCGCCACCGCCTCCGACAGCTCCGGCGAGGCCGCCTTGCTCCTGTCGACGTCCTTGACGTTGATCAGGATCTGCGGCAGCGCGGTCATCACCGCGGCGAGGTCACGCAGCGACCTGCCCGACCTGGCCACCACCGACAGCAGGTGCAGCGAGGTCAGCAGGCCGTCGCCGGTCGTCGCGTGGTCGAGCAGGATCACGTGACCCGACTGCTCGCCGCCGAGGGTGTAGCCGTCGGCCTTCATCGCCTCCAGCACGTAGCGGTCGCCGACCGCGGTCTGGACGACCTCGATGCCCGCCTCGCGCATGGCGAGCTTGAAACCCAGGTTGGACATCACGGTCGCGACGACGGTGTTGCGCGCCAGCCGGTTCTCCTCGTGCATCGCCAGCGCCAGGATCGCCATGATCTGGTCGCCGTCGACCACCGCGCCCGTGTGGTCGACCGCCAGGCAGCGGTCGGCGTCGCCGTCGTAGGCGATGCCGAGGTCGGCGCCGCGCGAGACGACGACCTGCTGCAGCTTGTCGAGGTGGGTCGAGCCGCAGCCCGCGTTGATGTTCAGCCCGTCGGGACGGGCGCCGATCGCCTCCACCTGGGCGCCGGCCCGCAGCAGCGCCTCGGGCGCCACCACGCTGGCCGCGCCGTTGGCGCAGTCGACGACGATGTTGAGCCCGTCGAGCCGCCCGCCGAGCGTGTCGAGCAGGTGGGAGATGTAGCGGTCGGCCTCGCCGTACGCCTCGCGCACCCGGCCGACGCCCGCGCCCACCGGGCGGTCCCAGCGCTCGCCCAGCCGCCGCTCGATCTCGTCCTCGACCGTGTCGGACAGCTTGAAGCCGCCGCGGGCCAGGAACTTGATGCCGTTGTCGGGGGCCGGATTGTGCGAGGCCGACAGCATGACGCCGAGGTCGGCGCCGAGCGCGGCCGTGAGATGAGCGACGGCGGGAGTGGGCAGGACGCCGAGACGCAGCACGTCCACCCCTGACGACGCGAGGCCGGCGACCACCGCGGCCTCCAGGAACTCACCTGAGGCGCGGGGGTCCCGGCCGACGACCGCCACCGGCCGCTTGTGGCCGGTGGCGGTGAAAGCGCCTGCATCGCCGAGAACGTGAGCCGCCGCGACCGAAAGGTCCATGGCGAGCTCGGCCGTGAGGTCGCGACCCGCGACCCCACGTATCCCGTCGGTGCCGAAAAGGCGCCCCAACTTAGCGCTTGCTGTACTGCGGAGCCTTACGGGCCTTCTTGAGGCCGTACTTCTTCCGCTCCGTGGCGCGGGCGTCACGGGTCAGGAAGCCGGCCTTCTTCAGCGGCGGGCGGTTGTTCTCGACGTCGAGGATCGCCAGCGCGCGGGACAGGCCCATGCGGAGGGCACCGGCCTGGCCGGTCACGCCGCCGCCGTCGATGCGGGCGATGACGTCGAAGGCCTCCTCGGCACCGAGCACCACGAAGGGCTCGTTGACGATCTGCTGGTGGACCTTGTTGGGGAAGTAGGTGTCAAGCGAACGACCGTTGATCGTCCACTTGCCGGTACCGGGGACGATGCGCACGCGGGCGATCGCCTCCTTGCGCCGGCCGGTGCCGTACGAGTTGCCCGTGGTGACGGGCTTGCGCACGGGAGCATCGGCGCCGGCAGCGGACTCGGTGGTGTACTCGGACGGGAAGTCCTCGCCGGAGTAGTCCTCCAGCTCGACCTCGACGGCCGTCTCGACACCGGTGGGCTCAGCCACGGTTCTCCTCAAATCTTTCGAACTACTACTGGGCGATCTGGGTGATCTCGAACGGCACGGGCTGCTGGGCCTGGTGCGGGTGGTCGGACCCGGCGTAGACCTTCAGCTTCTTGGCCATCTTCCGGCCGAGGGCGTTCTTCGGGAGCATGCCCTTGACGGCCTTCTCGACGGCGCGGTCGGGCCGCTTCTCCATCAGCTCGCCGTAGGTCACGGAACGCAGACCGCCCGGGTAGCCCGAGTGGCGGTAGGCCTTCTTCTGCTCGAGCTTGTTGCCGCTCAGCGAAACCTTGTCGGCGTTGATGACGATGACGAAGTCACCGGTGTCGACGTGGTTGGCGAAGATCGGCTTGTGCTTACCGCGGAGCAGGTTCGCGACGTGGCTGGCCAGCCGGCCCAGCACCACGTCAGTGGCGTCGATGACGTACCACTGACGCTGGATGTCGGCGGGCTTCGGTGTGTACGTGCGCACGGTCGTAGCCTTCTTTAATCGCGTCTTCGGCGCTGTCGGATGCGACAGCTCTATGGTCGGTCGGTGCGGGCGCACGACAGCCCGGACCTTCCGTCTCCAGCAGATGGGAGATGACGCCGGACGCGCCGCGCATCGGTCACAGACGGACCGACTCGCATACAACGAACGCTTAGGGTACCGCCACTCGCGGACACGGGTCAAAACGAGCGGAGACACCGCGGCACAGCTTACCTGCGGCACGGTTGTGTTTCGGTTCCCTGTAAGCCCTTCTCCGGCAATATCTGGCGTCCCTATCGTTGACTGCGGTATGTGGCAGACCCCTCACACCCGGCACCCCCAGCCGAGATCACGGCGCCGGAACCTCCTGGGCCTGCTGGCCTGCCTGCTGGCCGTCCTGTTCGCTGGCGTGCTCATCGGCAGGCTCTCGGTCAACCGCCTCGACGCCTCCGACCAGGTCTACCTCAACAACACCGCACCGCCGTCCGCCGCCGCCCCCACCCCGTCGGCCTCGGGGTCGCCGAGGAAGCCGCGCTCGAACGTGGAGAGCCGCGCCCGCCGTACGGTGAAGACCACCTCCACGCCGCGGCCCACCGTGCAGGCGCGCAGGAAGCCGACGGGGACGGTGGAGCCGGGAGTGGTGCAGGGAGAGGTGCCCGGCGACCCCACCACCGTCCTGGGCGCGCCGCTGCTGGAGGTCTCCCCCGCCCTGGCCGCCCAGGTCGTCAGGCTGACCAACGCCGAACGCGTCCGCAAGGGCTGCGCCCCGCTGCGCGTCGACCGGCGGCTGACCGGTTCGGCGCGCGCCCACTCGCTGGAGATGGCCGAGTCGGGCAGGTTCGCCCACGACTCCCCCGACGGCTCCTCGCCGTGGCGGCGCATGGAGCGGGCCGGCTACCGCGACGGGGCCGCCGAGAACATCGGCCGCGGCTACTCCTCGGCCGAGGAGGCCGTGCGCGGCTGGATGGGCAGTCCCGCACACCGCCGCAACCTCCTGCATTGCGGCTACCGCGCGGTCGGCGTCGGCGTCGTGTCAGGGCCCGGCGGGCCGTGGTGGACCCAGGACTTCGGGTTTTCGTGACCTCCCCGCAGGTAAACCCCGGCTAATCTCGGCGTATGGGTTCCACCAAGAAGACCGACGAAGCCCCCGCACCGCAGCGCAAAGCGATGTGGAGCCCCTACGACGAGGGCCCCCGCTCGTACACCCCGCTCTGGTTCGCCCTCGGCGGCCTGCTCGTCCTCGGGGCGCTCGTGGCCGGTCTCGTGGTGATGTGGAACACCGAAGGTCCCGACCCGACGGCCGACCCGGCGGGCCGCGTGAGCGCGCCGCCCGCCGACCAGCCCGTCGCACCCGCCGACAAGTACGGCTTCGCCGCCGCCCGCGAGAGCGACCCCGACACGCTCACGCAGAAGGAGCTCTTCCCCAAGAAGAAGTTCACGGTCGACGGCCGCTCCTACACCGTGACGATTCTCAAGACCGACAAGAAGTGCGCCGACGCCACCGAGGGCGACAAGCTCGACAAGGCACTCAAGTCCGGCAAGTGCTCGCAGCTCATCCGGGCGACCTTCAAGGACAAGTCCGGGAAGATCATCGGCACTGTCGGCGTCGCCAACCTGCTGAACGGCAAGGCGTCGGCGAAGGTGGCCGCCTCGGTGCGCACCAAGGGCGAGAGCAAGCAGTTCGTGAAGCCGCTGGCGGGCAAGGACGAGATCACCAAGTTCGTCGGCGCGGGCGAGGCCAGCGTCCACGTGGCCACGCACGGCCACTACGCGATCATGCTCTACGTCCAGTTCAAGGACGGCCACAAGCCCGACAAGAAGGGCAGCAAGCAACTGGCGCAGGCGGGCGACGACGTGACCAACGCCTCTGTGTACCCGGCACTCGACTCACGTTCGCTCACCGGCCGCCGCGGGGGCTGAGACCACTCAGTCGCCACCAAAAGGGGACAAACCGCCCGACCGATCCGTCCGAGAACACCCATACGGGCATGGCGATCTCCTGACTATGGTTAGGCTCCCCCTATGCGTGGCCAGGAATCTGGGTCTGAGCACGAGCGCCAGACGGACGGCTCAGCCGCACCGGCGACGCCACCGCCGAGTTTCGGCAGGCCGACGGTGCCGGCTCCATCAGCCTTCCAGGAAGGCGCCCCCGACGCGGCGCACGGATCGGCCTTCGCCGACGCGGCGCACGGAGACGCGCTGGTGGGTCCGCCGTACGCCGCCGGTCAGGTGACCGGCTCCGGTACGGCACCGGCCCAGCCGATCCCCGTCTACCAGGGACCGCCGCCCGGGCTGCCGGTCGCCGAGTCCGGCATGGCCGCCGACGAGGGTCACGCCCCCGCCGCCACCGGCCCGTGGGCACCACCGGAGCCCGCGACATCACCGGACGCCCCGGCACCGTGGGCCTCCGGTCCTCACGCTTCCTCCGGCACTCCCGGGCCCTGGACCTCCGGACCCACCGGACCCACCGACACCCCATGGACCTCCGGCCCCCCGGCACCCTCGGTGCCCCCCGGCCTCGTTTCCCCCGACGCCCCGTGGGCCACCGGACCCACCCCGTCTTCGGACGCCTCCGGCCCGTGGACCGCCGGACCGGCCGCGTCCTCGAACGCTCCGCAGACCTCCGGACCCGCCGCATCCCCGGACACCCCGTGGCCCACCGGACCCACCCCGTCTTCGGACGCCTCCGGCCCGTGGACCGCCGGACCGGCCGCGTCCTCGAACGCTCCGCAGACCTCCGGACCCGCCGCATCCCCGGACACCCCGTGGCCCACCGGACCCACCCCGTCCTCGGACGCCTCCGGCCCCTGGCCCGCCGGACCGGCCGCGTCCTCGAACGCTCCGCAGACCTCCGGACCCGCCGCATCCCCGGACACCCCGTGGACCACCGGACCCACCCCGTCCTCGGACGCCTCCGGCCCCTGGACCGCCGGACCGGCCGCCTCACGCGGCGCCGACGGACCGTGGACGACCCCGGAGGCCGCGGCCGGCCCGCACGCGGGATCCCCCTGGACGGCCGAGCCTCCGGTGACGCCGGACGCGGGAAGCCCGTGGGCACCCGAGTCCACGTCCGCACCGGCCGGAACCTCCTGGTCCCCCGAACACGCGCCGCCCGGCGCCGGTGGCCCCTGGCCATCCGCCCCGGCGACCCCCGACGCGAACGGCACGTGGACGGCTGGCGCGGCGACTCCCGACGCGAACGGCTCGTGGTCTCCTGAGCTGGCGACACCCGACGCGAACGGCCCCTGGTCGGCTGGCGCGGCGACTCCCGACGCGGGTGGCCCGTGGTCGCCCGAGCCCGCCGCCGCGGCCGCGCGCCCGTCTGCCGGTGAGGACGCGGGACGGCCCCTTGACCCCGCAGGAAGCGCGGGACGCCCCGTCCACGCGAAGGACACAGACCGGCCCACCGGCGTCGAGCAGGCGGGACGGCCCGCCGGTGCCGAGGGCGCGGGACACCCCGACGGCGGCAACGACACAGGCCGGACCGACGGCGTCGAGGACGCGACGGTCGAGCACCGCAGGCCCGACAACCGGCCGCTGTCCGCGTCCCCCAGCGTGCCCGCCGAGACCTGGACGGCCGCCCAGCCGTGGTCGCAGGCCGACGACGCCCAGCCCTACGACTGGTTCGCCGACCCCGAGCCAGGCGCGCAGGACCCGCACGCCGGCCCCCGGCCCGCCGTCCCCTCACCCTCCGAACCTCAGTCCGCTGCCGGGCCACACGCCGGAACCGGGGCCGCGCCCACCGCGCACCCCGGCGTCCCGCAGCATGCCGCCTGGGCACCTCCGGGCGCCGCCCAGCCACCCTCAGGCGCCCCCCTTCCCCCGGTACCCGGAGCCCCGTACACCCCGCTGCCCGGCGCCCCCCAGCCACCCGCGCCCAACGGCTGGCGGGCCGACAACCCCGGCTCCGCACAGCCCCCCAACCCCGGCACCCCGCAAGCCTCCCACCCCGGCATCCCGCAGACCCCCAACTCCGGCACCCCGCACGCCCCCTGGGCTGCGCCCGCCGGGCAGGCGCAGACCCCGTGGGCACCCCCGCACGGCGGGCAGCCCACCCCCGGGACATTCGGGGCCCCTGGGACACTCGGGGCCCCCGGGACCACTGGGGCGCAGCTCCCCCACGCACCGCAGGGCGAGCCGTGGACGCCGTCTCCCGAGGCCTGGTACATCCAGCCCGATCAGGCCGCATCCACCTGGCAGCCCCCGCAGGCTTTCACCGCGGCCGCCGCGGGCATGAAGGTCTGGCCGTCGGCCACCGCCGACGTCGCGGGCATGCCACCGTGGCCCGCCGCGACCGGCGAACCCATCGGCGACCACGAAGGCTTCCCGGACGGCAACGCCATCGGCGCGGGCCCGACGGTCCCGTTCGCCCCCAACGCCGGCCCGGACCGGACGGCCTCGCACCCCTCCGACACCGACCCCGGCGCCACGAACCCGGCTTCCGCCGACACGGGCGACGCGACGGCCACAGCCACCTCCGACCCCGGCACACCGGACCCGGCAGCCACCGACAGAGGTCACGGCACGACAGGCACCACCGACGGCAACGACACGACGGCCGCCACCAACTCCCCCGTGGGTCACGGCACGACGGCCCCCACGGCCTTCGACGGAGGTCACGCGACGGCCGCCGGCGACAACACCGACCCCGGGATGACGGTCTCGTTCGCGCACAGCGCCGAGCCCGGCGACGTCCCCGTCTGGCCGCCGCACCAGCCTGCCGCCGACGGCGCCGGCGACCGCGTCCCTGACCTCCCGTTCGACAGCTCCACCTGGGGACGTTCCAGGGGCACCGAGCCTCCCGCCGACGTGCTCGACGACGTTCTCGACGACGACCCATCGGCGACCGCTCCGGGCCACCGTCCCACCTCGTCGGAGCTCGCCCCCGGCCACCACTCCTCCGTCCCGTCGGCGACCGATGCCAGCGGCCGGTCCGGCACCTCTCCGGCGAGCGACCCCGTCGCCGGTGACGCTCTCAGCGCGGACCCGCCCCACTCCGGCACACTCACCGGAGGCACACCAGACCCGGGCTCACCCAGCACAGCCGGGCCCGCCACGGCCGCACCCGACACAGCCGAGCCGATCTCAGGCGCAACCGACACATCCGGACCCGACACATCCGGACCCAACGCGGCCGGACCCGACGCACACGGACCCAACGCAGCCGGGCCCGGCTCGGAGGCCTCCACCGCGGACGCGTCCTCCGGCACGCCCATCGCAGGCCGATCCGATCCGCAGGCGTCGGGCACCGACGGAACGGCCCCGCACGCCAACGGCACGGCGGCGGGCGACGCCCCGCACGACGACCCATCGCCGACCTTCGGAGCCATCCCGCTGCCCCCGACCCAGCCCCCAGCCGGCCTTCCCGCGCTGCCCGCCCCGACCGGCGACGGCTCGGCCACGCCGCCCGCCGTACCGGACGGGTCGAGCGTCGCGGACCTGCCGACGCCGCCGCACGGCGCGCCGGTGGCGTCCTTCGATCCGTTCGCGCCGATGCCGCAGGGCGGCGTCGCGCCCGCGCCCGAGCCGCCCTCCACCGAGCCGGGCAAGGGCAAGATCGCGCTGATGGCGACGCTCGGTGTGCTCATCGTGGCCGGGGTCGCCACCGGCGGCTTCTTCGCCTACCGCTCGATGAGCACAGCACAGCCGGCCGACAGCGCCTCCGCCGCCCCCAGCGCCGGGCCGTCCACCGGTGACGACCCGCTGGCCAGCTCGCTGCTCAACTCCGAGGGCACCGACCCAGAGAAGATGTCGATCAACGAGGCGTTCCCCGACCAGAAGGTCGACCTGGGCGGTCGCGTCTACACGCGGGTCAAGGTCGACCTGTCCGACGACTGCCAGAAGGCGGCCGCGGGGCCGTTCGCCACGGCGCTGCGCGACCAGAAGTGCAGCCGCGTGCTGAGGGCGACCTACGTCGACGACAAGAAGCGCTACGCCGTCACCACCGGCATCGCCGTCCTGCCGACCAAGGAGGCGGCCGTCTCGGCCGACCAGGCGAAGGACCTCGACAAGAACCTGTGGTTCAAGCCGCTGCCCGGCGCGGCGTCCAGCGGCGCCGACCGGGTCCACATCGCGGGCGGGTACGCGGCGGGGCTGCTGTGGGGTCGCTACATCGTCTTCAGCTACGCGACGTTCGCCGACGGCCACACCCCGACCGCCAAGGAGAAGAGCCTGGGCGACGTCAGCGGCGCCTTCCGCGACCACACCTCGCTGGTGCTGGAACGCAGGATCACCGAGTGACGCGCGCGTGAGGCGGGCCGCCGTCGCCGGTTCAGGGGCGGCGGCACAGCCACAACCCGGACGGCACCAGCCCGACACGCGGCATCACCCGGCAAGCGCCGCGTCACCCGGCAAGCACGGCATCACCCGGCGAACACGGCATCACCCGGCAAGCACGGCATCACCCGGCGAGCACCGCGTCACCCGGCGAGCGTGCGGACCCTGCGGGTGGCGGCCGCCCTGGCGGCCAGTTCCTCGTCCGGCGGGTAGCTGACCTCTTCGAGGCACAGACCGTGGGCGGGCGCGACGTGCACCCCCGAGTCCCGTACGGCTCCCGCCAGCACCCTCGACGGCCACTCCACGGGTCGCCTGCCGTCTCCCACAGCCAGCAGGCACCCGACGAGGGCCCTGACCATCGAGTGGCAGAACGCGTCGGCCACGACGGTCGCCTCGAGCACGCCGGACTCCGTGCGCACCCAGTCGAGCCGCTGCAGTTCCCTGATCGTGGTGGCGCCTTCCCGCTTCTTGCAGAAGGCGGCGAAGTCGTGCTCGCCGAGCAGTTGCGCGGCCCCGGCCTTCATCGCGTCGAGGTCGAGCGGACGCGCGTGCCAGACGATCTCGTCGCGGCGCAGCGGGTCGCCGCCGCCGGGCGCGTCGTGCACGCGGTAGACGTAACGCCGGGAAAGCGCGGAGAAACGCGCGTCGAAGCCCTCAGGAGCCACGCTGACGCGATGAACCCGCACATCCGGCGGCAGGACCCCGGCAAGCCGCCGCAGGAGCGTGGAGAGCCGCTCATCGACGCTCTCCTCGACGACGGGCTCGCCCTTGCGGCGGTTGCGCTCCAGTTCCCCGAGCGCCGCCACGGGCAGGTCGACGTGGGCGACCTGGCCGCGCGCGTGGACGCCGGCGTCCGTACGGCCGGCCACGGTGAGCGCGACCTCGCCCAGTCTGAGGATCTTGCAGAGCGCGTCCTCGAGCTCGCCCTGCACCGTGCGCCGTCCCGGCTGGCGGGCCCAGCCGGAGAAGCCGGTGCCGTCGTAGCCGAGGTCGAGGCGGAGCCGAACCACGATCATCCTCCTGCGTGAAACGGGGAAGGCCCGGCACCCCGAAGGGTGCCGGGCCCGTGAGCCTGAAAGATCAGGCCTCGTCCTTCTTCGCCTCGTCGGCCGGAGCCTCGGCGCTCTCCTCGGCCTTGGCCTCGGTGCTCTCCTCGGCGGCCTCCGCGACGGCCTCGGTGGTCTCCTCCACGGCCTCGGCGGCCGGGGCGGCGGCGGCCGGAGCCGTGCGGCGGGTGGCGACCTGGTTCAGCGCCTCGCCCACCAGTTCGATGACCGCCATGGGCGCGTTGTCGCCCTTACGGTTGCCGATCTTGGTGATGCGGGTGTAGCCACCGGGACGCTCGGCGAAAGTCGTCGCGATCTCGGTGAAGAGGTGGTGGACGACGCCCTTGTCCTTGACGACGGTCAGCACCTGGCGACGGTTGTGGATGTCGCCCTTCTTGGCCTTGGTGATGAGGCGCTCCGCCAGCGGGCGGACGCGCTTGGCCTTGGCCACGGTGGTGGTGATGCGGCCGTGGCGGAACAGGTCCGTGGCGAGGTTCGCCAGGATCAGCCGCTCGTGAGCCGGGCTGCCGCCAAGACGTGCACCCTTGGTGGGCTTGGGCATTGCGTTCTCCTTGAGAGTGAACCCGCCCCGGCCGTGTCAGGTACCGGAGTCGAGCCGCCAGGCCTCCCGCAGGAGGCCCGCGATATCCAGCTGCGCCGGCCCGGAAGGTTCCGGGCCGCATGGTCCCCGGCCGTGGCGACGTCTGGTCGTCCAGACTCCCGCCCCATCCGGAGCTCCCGCTTCCAGGAGCCCGGATCGCCGGGGCCGCGGGGGCGGCGCCCCCGCGGTTCGGGCGAGGGACCTGGTCCCTCGCCCTGGGCCTGCTAGTACTGCTCGGTCTCGACGTACGCGCTGTCGTCGTCGTCGTAGCCGCCGCCGGCCACCGCGCTCGGGTCGAACCCGGGCGGGGAGTCCTTGAGCGCCAGCGACATCTCGTGCAGCTTCTGCTTGACCTCTTCGATCGACTTGGCGCCGAAGTTCCTGATGTCGAGCAGGTCCTGCTCGCTGCGGGCCACGAGCTCACCCACGGTGTGGATGCCCTCGCGCTTGAGGCAGTTGTAGGAGCGGACCGTGAGGTTGAGCTCCTCGATCGGCAGCGCCAGGTCGGCGGCGAGCGCCGCGTCCGTCGGCGACGGGCCGATGTCGATGCCCTCGGCCTCGACGTTGAGCTCGCGGGCCAGGCCGAACAGCTCGACGAGGGTCTTGCCCGCGGAGGCCACCGCGTCGCGGGGCTTCATCGCGGCCTTGGTCTCGACGTCGAGGATCAGCCGGTCGAAGTCGGTGCGCTGCTCGACACGGGTGGCCTCGACCTTGTAGGTGACCTTGAGCACCGGGGAGTAGATGGAGTCGATCGGGATGCGACCGATCTCCTGGCCCGGCTGCTTGTTCTGCGCGGCGGAGACGTAGCCGCGACCGCGCTCGACGGTCAGCTCCATCTCCAGCTTCGCCTTGCCGTTCAGCGTGGCGATGCGCAGGTCGGGGTTGTGCACCTCGACACCGGCCGGCGGCGCGATGTCGGCGGCGGTGACCTCGCCGGGGCCCTGCTTGCGCAGGTACATCACGACGGGCTCGTCGTGCTCCGAGGAGACGACCAGTTCCTTGAGGTTGAGGATGATGTCGGTGACGTCTTCCTTCACACCGGGAACGGTCGAGAACTCGTGCAGGACGCCCTCGATGCGGATGCTCGTCACGGCCGCGCCCGGGATGGACGACAGCAGCGTGCGGCGCAGCGAGTTGCCGATGGTGTAGCCGAAGCCCGGCTCCAGCGGCTCGATGACGAACTTGGACCGGGTCTCGTCGATCGACTCTTCGAGAAGAGTCGGACGCTGAGCGATCAGCATGTTTCGGGATCTCCCCTTGTCGTGTGGCGCCCGCTATATGACACCACTCCGATGAACAGCCTAAATGGGGTACGGCATGCCGTACCCCATTTAACCCTCGCGGACAGGGAATCCCATCCACGAGGGAAGACGCCCGCCGAAGCGAGCAGTGGCGGCGCGCCCGCGAGGGGCACGCCGCCCGTACGGCCTACTTGGAGTAGAGCTCGACGATCAGCTGCTCCTGGACCTGGGTGTCGATCTGCTGGCGAACCGGCAGCTGGTGAACCAGGACGCGGAGCTTCTCCGGCACGACGCCGAGCCACGCCGGGACCGTCCTGTCGCCCGCGGTCGCCTTGGCGACCTCGTACGGCATCAGGTTGACGGCCTTCTCGCGGACCTCGACGATGTCGTGCT
Source organism: Nonomuraea sp. NPDC003727 (assembly GCF_053586935.1). Lineage (NCBI taxonomy): Bacteria > Bacillati > Actinomycetota > Actinomycetes > Streptosporangiales > Streptosporangiaceae > Nonomuraea > Nonomuraea sp. NPDC003727. Next base: position 26,871 of record NZ_JBSFNE010000005.1, on the reverse strand, counting down.
CGCGGACGCGGTACGACGGGATGTCGACCTTCTTGCCGTTCACCAGGATGTGGCCGTGACGGACCTGCTGGCGAGCGGCGTCGCGCGACTGGGCGAAACCGGCGCGGTAGACCACGTTGTCGAGACGGCTCTCCAGGATCTGGAGAAGGTTCTCGCCGGTCTTGCCGCCCTTCTTGTTGGCTTCCTCGTAGTAGTTGCGGAACTGCTTCTCGAGGACGCCGTAGATGCGGCGGGTCTTCTGCTTCTCACGAAGCTGGAGCTGGTACTCAGACTCCTTGGGACGGCCGCGACCGTGCTCACCCGGCGGGTAAGGACGGATCTCGATGGGGCACTTCGCGGACTCGCACTTGCTGCCCTTGAGGAAGAGCTTGGTCTTCTCGCGACGGCAGAGCTTGCAGTCCGCACCCGTGTAACGAGCCATTTCTCTCTATCTCCTGGGTGTCAGACGCGGCGGCGCTTCGGCGGACGGCAGCCGTTGTGCGGAACCGGGGTCACGTCCTGGATCGAGCCGACCTCGAGGCCGGTCGCCTGCAGCGAACGGATCGCGGTCTCACGGCCGGAGCCGGGGCCCTTGACGAAGACGTCGACCTTGCGCATGCCGTGCTCCATGGCGCGGCGAGCGGCGTTCTCCGCGGCCATCTGAGCGGCGAACGGGGTGGACTTACGGGAGCCCTTGAAACCCACGTGGCCGGCGCTGGCCCAGGAGATCACGTTCCCGTTCGGGTCGGTGATCGAAACGATCGTGTTGTTGAACGTGCTCTTGATGTGCGCGTGGCCGTGAGCGACGTTCTTCTTTTCCTTGCGGCGCACCTTCTTCGGCGCACCCTGGCGGCTCTTAGGAGGCATTCCTTGCCTTCACTCCTGAGGTCTTCGGTCCGACAGCTGCGCGGACTACTTCTTACCGGGCTTCTTCTTACCGGCGACGGTCTTCTTCTTGCCCTTACGGGTGCGCGCGTTGGTCTGGGTGCGCTGGCCGTGGACGGGCAGACCCTTGCGGTGACGGATGCCCTGGTAGCAGCCGATTTCGATCTTGCGGCGGATGTCGGCCTGGACCTCGCGGCGCAGGTCACCCTCGATCTTGAAGTTCGCCTCGATGTAGTCACGCATCGGGACGAGCTCAGCGTCGGTGAGCTGGTGCACACGCAGGTCGCCGCTGACGCCGGTGGCCTGGAGGATCTCCAGGGCGCGGGTGCGGCCGATTCCGTAGATGTAGGTGAGAGCGATCTCCAGCCGCTTCTCGCGGGGGAGGTCGACGCCAACCAGGCGAGCCATGGTCGGGCATTCTCCTTCACTGTGGCGGAGGTCTTGCGCCTCACTCCCCTCCCCATGCCCGGGGTGAGGGCCCCGGCCTCCGACCGGGGGTGTCCCACTCGCGTGGGTGTGAAACGCGCTTACTGACTCAGGCTTCTCATGCGTCGAGCCCGCACCCGATCAAGGGGCGGACTCGGAGAAGCCTTCGCGACTAGCCCTGGCGCTGCTTGTGGCGCAGGTTGTCGCAGATCACCATGACGCGACCGTGCCGGCGGATCACCTTGCACTTGTCGCAGATCTTCTTGACGCTCGGCTTAACCTTCATAGTCCTTCGTGATCCTCAGACGTTTTACTTGTATCGGTAGACGATCCGCCCACGACTCAGGTCGTAAGGGCTCAGTTCTACGACTACCCGGTCGTCGGGCAGGATCCGGATGTAGTGCATCCGCATCCGTCCGCTGATGTGGGCCAGGACCTTATGGCCGTTGTCGAGTTGCACCCTGAACATCGCGTTCGGGAGCGACTCAACCACAGTGCCCTCGATCTCGATGGCGCCGTCTTTCTTGGCCATGTCCCTCGCGTTTCACTGATCGGTCGTCTGAGGTATCGGTCACTAAGCAGCCGCGACCACCTGTATCGGATGAGAGCGGCGGTCTGCGAGACCGCCAACACAGGATGGCCATAGTGAGCCGACTAAGGAGTGTACGACACCTAGCGGGAAAATGCGAAACGCCCGTGCCAGGTGTCCTGACACAACCATGCCCAAGGTTACCCCAGATCCACGGTGGATCCGCCGCCACGCGAGCCGAGGCGCAGGTCCCCCGCAGACGTGCCCGCCCGGCCCCAGCAGCCGCCGACACGCGAAACCGGGCGGGCACGTGCTCATGGAGCGTCGTCATGTCGAGGACGCTTCTCCAGGTGACGACGGTCGAAGGTGTCCACCGCGAGCAGCACGGCCGGTCACCACCGGGAGGGCGGAGCCCGCCGTCGGCGGGCCGCCCCCGCCCGTGTGCGGATCGCGGTGGGATGCCACCGGCCGGGTCGCAGGCATTGACCGTGACCGGTGATCTCACCGCGCCGGGCGGCGACAGATCCATCGTCAAAGAGCATCTACCCGGCGTGATCACCGCCAAATACGACCAGCGGTAAAGAGTGGGTCTTGCCTGCCGTACCAGGACAGAGGAACAGGACAGAGGAAACGGCGAAGGCCCGCCGGTGACGGTGTCACCGGCGGGCCTCCTCACGTCCAGAGCCCCCAGAGATGCGCGTCGTGCGCGCGGTGTTTCTCAGTAGATGCGGTGCTTGCTGCCGCAGTTGTCGAACTTGGAGGCGCCGTAGCACGTGTAGGTGTAGACCTTCTTGATCCCCTGGTCGCTCCAGGCACTGGAGTGCTTGCCGTCCCAGCCCTGGGCGAACTTGTGCCAGCTGCCGCCCTTGTAGTACTCGAACCACACGTAGCCGTGTTTGCCGCCGGGCTTCTCCTGGCCGTACCACTTGGTGTAGACCTTGCCGTGCGACGAGAAGGACGTGCCGTAGGTGTAGGCGCTGCCGTCGCTGGAGAAGTACTTCCCCCAGCCGCCGGCCTGTGTGGTCGCCGCCTGTGCGGCGGGGGCGACGGCCAGACCCGTCAGGGCGGAGCCGGTAATGGCCGCTGCAATGAGAATCTTTCGCATGTTCTTCCTCCTGTGAGCGATGTGACACTCACGTTAGGAAGCAGCCGCCGGGCCTTCCGCGCACAAATCCACACAGTGCACTAGTGCACAGATCGGGTCATTTCCGATGATTGCCGAAAATGCTGCTTACCAGGAGCAGCGCGCCCCAGGGGCCGGCCACCCACATCGGCCAGAAGTAGCCGCCGAAGTCGGTCAGCAGCCAGATCACCGACGTGACCGCCACCGCCGACGCCCAGGCGGCCCAGGCGCCCTTCATGCCGGAGTGCATCCCCGACTGCGCGGGAGTGGCGGGAAGACGGGCGGCCTGCGCCCGCAGGTCGACCTCCGGCAGATCGGCGGTGACCCGCGCGAGCTCGCCGTAGGTCTTGCTCTGGTAGACCTGCTCCAGCCGCTCGTTGAACTCCTCGACCGTGATCCGGCCCTGCGCGGTGTGTTCGCGGAGGATGGCCGCCACCCGATCGCGGTCGACGTCCGATGCACGCATTTCGGGGCTCTGCGCCATCCCCACCACTTCCCGCCTCAGCTCAGCAGTTGTGAAAGGCGCTCCTTGCCCCCATCGAGAGCGGTAAGCACCCAAGGTCCATTATGTGTCACAGCGACGCTGTGTTCGAAGTGTGCGGACGCCTTACCGTCGATCGTGACGACGGTCCAGTCGTCGTCCAGCACGCGGGTGCGGGCCGTACCCAGGTTCACCATGGGCTCGATCGCCAGGCACATCCCGGCCTCGAGGGCGGGGCCGCGGCCCGGGCGCCCGTGGTTGGCCACCCAGGGGTCCATGTGCATCTCGGTGCCGATGCCGTGGCCGCCGTACTCCTGCGGGATGCCGTACCTGCCCTGCGACCTGACGTACTTCTCCACCTCGTACCCGATGTCCGACAGGTGGCGGCCGACGCCGAGCGCGGCGATGCCGCGCCACATGGCCTCCTCCGTCACCCGCATCAGCTCCGTGAGCGCCGGCGAGACCTCCCCCACCGGTACGGTCACCGCCGAGTCGCCGTGCCACCCGTCGAGGATGGCGCCACAGTCGATGGAGATGATGTCGCCCTCGCGCAGCTTGCGCTCGTTGGACGGGATGCCGTGCACCACCTCGTGGTTGACGGACGCGCAGATCGTCGCGGGAAAGCCCTGGTAACCCTTGAACGACGGGATCGCGCCCTCGCCCCTGATCGCCTTCTCGGCGATCGCGTCCAGGTCGAGCGGCGTCATGCCCGGCTCGACCGACCGCCTCAGCAGATCCAGCGTCCGCCCGACCACCAGACCGGCCGCCCGCATCTTCTCCAGCTGCTCCGGCGACTTGATCTGGATTCCATGTCTGTTCTTTCTGAACAAGTTCGACACCCCCCAGGGTGGTTCAACGGGCGAACACTGAAGCCCAATTCCCCCACAGCGGGGCTGATCACGCAATACTCGCGAGAACCGCGTCCCTCTCGTTCGGGCAGCTCACGCAGGTCGCCTCACATGAATAACGCCGACCCTGATCGGCAGGGTCGGCGTTATCGGGGCGGTCGTCCTAACCGGCGTAGGGCCGGATCGCCTTCATCGCCCGCTGGGTGACCTCTTCGACAGGTCCCGTCGCGTCGACGCCGACCAGGATGTCCTCTTCGGCGTAGAAGCGGATCAGCGGGGAGGTCTGCTGCTGGTAGACCTCCAGGCGGTGCCTGACGGTCTCCTCCTTGTCGTCGTCACGCTGGAACAGCGTGCCGCCGCAGACGTCGCAGATGTCGTCCCTCTTGTCGTCGAACTCGACGTGCCAGATGCGACCGCACTGGCTGCAGGTGCGCCGGCCCGCCAGACGGCGGACGACCTCCTCGTCGTCGACCACGAGCTCCAGGACCAGGTCGAGCTTCTGCCCCCAGTCCTTCAGCATGTCGCGGAGGATCTCCGCCTGAGGGACGTTGCGAGGGAAGCCGTCGAGCAGGAAGCCGTCCTGGGCGTCCTCCTCCGACAGGCGGTCGCGGACCATGGCGATGGTGACCTCGTCGGGCACGAGGTCGCCGCGGTCCATGTAGGTCTTGGCGAGCTTGCCGAGCTCCGTGCCGCCCGAGACGTTGGCACGGAAGATGTCACCTGTCGAGATCTTCGGGATGGACAGGTTCGATGCGATGAACTGGGCCTGTGTCCCCTTACCCGCTCCGGGGGGCCCGACCAGAACGAGACGCACTACCGCAGGAAACCTTCGTAGTTGCGCTGCTGCAGCTGGCTCTCGATCTGCTTCACCGTGTCAAGGCCGACACCAACCATGATCAGGATGCTCGTCCCTCCGAACGGGAAGTTCTGGCTTGCTCCCGAGATCGCCAGTGCGATGATCGGCACCATCGCGATGAGGCCGAGGTAGAGCGCACCGGGTGCGGTGAGACGAGTCAGAACGAAGTTCAGGTACTCGGCCGTAGGCCGACCCGGACGGATGCCCGGGATGAACCCACCGTACTTCTTCATGTTGTCGGCGACTTCAGCGGGGTTGAACGTAATCGACACGTAGAAGTACGTGAAGAAAACGATCAGCACGAAGAAGGTGACCATGTAGATCGGTGTGTCGCCGGTGACCATGTTGCGCTGGATCCACTCGACCACGGGGTTCGGGTTCTCGCTGGTGCGCGCGAAGAGGTTCACCAGCAGGTTCGGCAGGTACAGCAGCGAGGAGGCGAAGATGACCGGGATGATGCCGGCCTGGTTCACCTTCAGCGGGATGTAGGTCGAGGTGCCGCCGTACATCCGGCGGCCGACCATGCGCTTGGCGTACTGCACGGGGATCCGGCGCTGGGCCTGCTCCACGAAGACGACCGCGGCGATCATGAAGATGCCGACCACCATCACCACGGCGAAGGTGAACGGGTTGGCGCGGAAGATGTTCAGGAGCTCGGCCGGGAAGACCGCGACGACCTGCGTGAAGATGAGGATCGACATGCCGTTGCCGACACCGCGGTCGGTGATGAGCTCACCGAGCCACATGATGACCGAGGTGCCGGCCGTCATGACGATGACCATCGTCACGATGTGGAAGACGTTGTCGGGCTCCAGCAGGATCGGCAGGTTGCAGTCGAACAGCTGCCCGGAGCGCGCCAGCGCGATGAAGGCGGTCGACTGCAGGACGCCGAGGCCGATGGTGAGATAACGGGTGTACTGTGTGATCTTCGTCTGACCGGCCTGGCCCTCCTTCTTGAGGGCTTCCAGGCGCGGGATGACCACGACCAGCAGCTGCAGGATGATGCTCGCGGTGATGTACGGCATGATGCCGAGCGCGAACACCGACAGCTTCAGCAAGGCGCCGCCGCTGAACAGCTGCACCATGCCGTAGATGTTGCCGGACTCGCCGGCTTGAGCCTGCGCGAGACAGGTGCGAATGTTCTCGGTGTGAACACCCGGTGTCGGAAGAACCGAGCCGAGGCGGAACAGCGCGATGATGCCCAGAGTGAAGAGCAACTTCTTGCGCAGGTCCGGCGTCCGGAACGCCCGGGTAAACGCGGTCAGCACGGTCCCTCCAGCACGCCGTGATGGCGGTATGGGTCTGCGATGGTGCGGGGATCAGCCATCTGAGTCTCAAGGTCAGGCGTCGAGCAGGACAGAACCCTGCCGTCTCGCGAACTCTAACGCACTACAGGCACGGGAGCCCATTGTCAGGACCCCCGTGCCTCGTAATGGCACTTACAGCTCGGTAACGGACCCACCGGCAGCGGCGATCTTCTCCTTGGCGGAACCCGAGAAGGCGTGCGCCTGCACGTTCACCGCGACGGAGATCTCACCGGTGCCGAGGACCTTGACCGGCTGGTTCTTGCGGACAGCGCCCTTGGCGACCAGCGAGTCGACGGTGACCTCGCCACCCTCGGGGAACAGCTCACCGATCTTGTCCAGGTTGACGACCTGGTAGGTCGTCTTGAACAGGGCGTTGGAGAAGCCCTTGAACTTCGGCAGACGACGCTGCAGCGGGATCTGGCCACCCTCGAAACCGAGGGGAACCGTGGTCCGCGCCGTCGTGCCCTTGGTACCACGACCGGCCGTCTTACCCTTGGACGCCTCGCCGCGACCCTTACGGATCTTGGCCTTGTTGGCGCCCTTGGCGGGACGCAGGTCGTGGATCTTCAGCGGAGCCTTGTCAGTCATGACTAGTCGACCTCTTCCACCTCGACGAGGTGCGTCACCACGGCGACCATCCCACGGATCTCGGGGCGGTCCTCCTTGACGACGACATCGCCGATTCGCTTCAGGCCAAGCGAACGCAGCGAGTCACGCTGGTTCTGCTTGCCACCGATCTTCGAGCGAACCTGAGTGATCTTCAGGCGTGCCATGACTAGCTCACCGCCTTCGCCGCCGCGGCAGCCTCGGCCAGGCCCTCGGCCCGAGCCTTCAGCATCGCCGTGGGAGCGACGTCCTCGATCGCCAGGCCACGACGGGCGGCGATCGCCTCGGGCGTGGACAGGCCCTTCAGCGCAGCCACGGTGGCGTGCACGATGTTGATCGGGTTGTCCGAGCCGAGCGACTTGGACAGGACGTCGTGGATGCCGGCGCACTCGAGAACGGCGCGCACCGGGCCACCGGCGATGACACCGGTACCGGCGGAAGCCGGACGCAGGAAGACGACACCGGCCGCCTCCTCACCCTGCACGGTGTGCGGGATGGTGCCCTGGATGCGGGGAACGCGGAAGAAGTGCTTCTTCGCCTCCTCGACACCCTTGGCGATGGCCGCGGGGACTTCCTTGGCCTTGCCGTAACCGACGCCGACCAGGCCGTTGCCGTCACCGACGACAACCAGGGCGGTGAAGCTGAAGCGACGACCACCCTTCACGACCTTGGCCACTCGGTTGATCTTTACGACGCGCTCGATGTACGAGACGCCCTTGTCGGCGGCGCCGCCGCGGCGATCGTCACGACGGTCCCGCCGCTCGCCACCGGTGCCGCCACCGCGACGCGGAGCTGCAGCCATCAGTGGTTCCTCTTCTCAGTAGCCATTAGTTCAGATCCTCGCGCCCTCATCAGAACTCGAGCCCGCCTTCGCGAGCGCTGTCCGCGAGAGCCGCGATGCGACCCGCGTAGCGGTTGCCACCGCGGTCGAAGACGACCTTGGTGATCCCGGCTTCCTTGGCCCGCTGAGCGAGGAGCTCGCCGACCTTCTTGGCCTTCTCGGTCTTGTCAGCCTCGAGCGTGCGCAGGCTGGCGTCCATGGTGGAGGCGCTGACCAGCGTGTGGCCGAGGTTGTCGTCCACGATCTGCACGAACATGTGACGGGTCGAGCGGTTGACGACCAGGCGGGGACGCTCGGCCGTACCGACGACCTTCTTGCGGACGCGGCCGTGACGGCGGGCCCGCGAGACGGTGCGAGCAGCCGTGTGCTTGCTGTACGCAGTCTTGGGAGCCATGCCTACTTACCAGCCTTTCCGACCTTGCGGCGGATCACTTCGCCCTGGTAACGCACACCCTTGCCCTTGTAGGGGTCGGGCTTGCGCAGCTTGCGGATGTTGGCGGCGACCTCGCCGACCTTCTGCTTGTCGATGCCGTCCACGTGGAACAGGGTCGGCTTCTCGACGCGGAAGGAGATGCCCTCGGGGGCGTCCACGATCACCGGGTGGCTGAAGCCCAGAGCGAACTCGAGCTGCGTCGGGCCCTTGGCCGCGACGCGGTAACCGACACCGACGATCTCCAGGGTCTTGGAGTAACCCTGGGTGACACCGGCCACCATGTTGGCGATCAGCGTCCGAGACAGGCCGTGCAGAGCGCGGACCTTGTTCTCGTCGTTGGGCCGGGAGACGGCGATGGCGCCGTCCTCGTCGCGAGCCACCGTGATGGGCTCAGCGACCGTGTGCGAAAGCGTGCCCTTCGGGCCCTTGACCTGGACATCCTGGCCGTCGATCGTGATGTCGACGCCGCTCGGTACAGGGATGGGCAGCCGTCCGATTCGCGACATGCTGTAGTCCTCCCCTCGTTACCAAACGTAGGCGAGGACTTCCCCGCCCACACCACGCTTGCCGGCCTGCTTGTCGGTCATGAGGCCACCGGACGTCGAGATGATCGCGACACCCAGTCCACCCAGGACTCGAGGCAGGTTGTCCTTCTTCGCGTAAACACGCAGCCCGGGCTTGGAAACCCGGCGCAGCCCCGCGAGCGAACGCTCACGGCTCGGCCCGAACTTGAGCTCCACCACGAGGTTCTTTCCGACCTTGGCGTCCTCGACGGTCCAAGACTGGATGTAACCCTCCTGCTGGAGGATCTCGGCGATGTGCGCCTTGATCTTCGAATACGGCATCGTCACGGAGTCGTGATATGCCGAGTTCGCGTTGCGCAGACGTGTCAACATGTCTGCGATCGGGTCGGTCATCGTCATGGCCAACGGCCTTCCTCGCCGCGGTTTCCAGTCGGTGAAGCAGAGCTCTACCGGTGGACCTTCGGCGCGGTCATGGGCGCTTGGAACAGCGCCCGGTTGATATTTCTCGTACGGCTCGGCGGGGACGAACCCCGAAGCCCCTGACAGGGCGTGCGAAACGCCCTACAGAAGGATGCCATCCTCCACTCGGTGCTCCCTCCAGGAGAGGGAGCACCCTAGCGGAAAGATGTCACCAGCTGGACTTGGTGATGCCCGGCAGCTCGCCCCGGTGCGCCATCTCGCGGAAGCACACGCGGCACAGGCCGAACTTCTTGTAGACGGCGCGCGGACGGCCGCAACGCGAGCAACGCGTGTAGGCGCGAACCTCGAACTTCTGCTTCCGCCCCGCCTTGGCGATCAGCGACTTCTTCGCCATGATCAGGCCTCCTTGAAGGGGAACCCGAGGAGCTTCAGCAGCGCCCGGCCCTGGTCGTCGTTCTTCGCTGTGGTCACGATCGTGATGTCCATGCCACGCGGCCGGTCGACCTTGTCCGGGTCGACCTCGTGGAACATGACCTGCTCGGTCAGACCGAAGGTGTAGTTGCCGTTGCCGTCGAACTGCTTGGGCGAAAGGCCGCGGAAGTCCCTGATGCGGGGCAGCGCCAGCGAGAGCAGCCGGTCGAGGAACTCCCACATGCGGTCGCCGCGCAGCGTGACGTGCGCGCCGATCGGCATGCCCTCACGCAGCTTGAACTGCGCGATGGACTTGCGGGCGCGGACGACGGCCGGCTTCTGACCGGTGATGACGGTCAGGTCGCGAACAGCGCCCTCGATGAGCTTCGAGTCACGAGCCGCCTCGCCGACACCCATGTTGACCTTGATCTTGGTCAGGCCGGGCACGAGCATGACGTTCTCGATGCCGAACTCCTCACGAAGCTTCGCGAGGATCTCCTCGCGGTACTTCGTCTTGAGGCGCGGCGTGGGACGCTCGGTCTCAGTAGTCGTGGCAGTCATCAGTTGTCCTCACCCGACTCGTCGGCCTTCGCCTCGGCCTTCTTGGCAGGCTTGCTGTCATCCTTGAGCTTCTTGACGTTGCTCACGTGGATGGGAGCCTCCATGGTCTCCACGCCGCCCTGCTTGGCGCCGCGAGGACCGTTGAGGTTCTCCTTCGAGTGCTTCTTGATCATGTTGACGCCCTCGACGACCACGCGGTCCTCGCGCGGGTTCGCCGAGATGACCCGACCCTTGGCACCCTTGTCCTTGCCGGCGATGACCTGAACCAGGTCACCCTTCTTCACGTGCAGCTTCGCCATCACAGCACCTCCGGGGCGAGCGAGATGATGCGCATGAACTTCTTGTCGCGCAGCTCGCGGCCCACCGGGCCGAAGATACGAGTGCCGCGAGGGTCACCGCTGTCCTTGATGATGACGGCGGCGTTCTCGTCGAAACGGATGTAGGAGCCGTCAGGACGACGACGCTCCTTCACCGTACGGACGACGACGGCCTTGACGACGTCGCCCTTCTTCACACCAGTGCTGCCGGGAAGAGCGTCCTTCACCGTGGCGACGATGACGTCGCCGATTCCCGCGTAGCGTCGACCCGAGCCACCGAGAACACGGATGCAGAGGATCTCCTTGGCACCCGTGTTGTCGGCGACCTTGAGTCGCGACTCCTGCTGGATCACGTCAACTCCTGTTGGTCTCCGCCGGTTCTCATCGCTGAGCCTGGCGGAACTCTGTATGGTCTTGGTCCTCCGGCCACAACCCCGAAGGGGCCGCACCGCAGGCGACGCGAGGGCTTGTCCCGGACGGGCGCCGTACCCTCAGGCACGGCCACCGCGCGGAGCCCCCGCGTCCTTGGACGCCGTCATGGGGGGTGTCTCCACCCCCCACGAGGCGCGCATCTATGTGGAAGACCTTACTTGGCCTTCTCAAGCACCTCGACGACCCGCCAGCGCTTGGTGGCGGACAGCGGCCGGGTCTCCATGAGGAGGACGCGGTCGCCGACGCCGCAGGCGTTGGCCTCGTCGTGCGCCTTGTACTTGGTCGTACGGCGGATGACCTTGCCGTACAGCGGGTGCTTCACGCGGTCCTCGACGGCGACGACGACGGTCTTGTCCATCTTGTCGCTGACGACCAGGCCCTCACGGGTCTTGCGGTAGTTCCGCGCGGTCTTCTCGGTTGCCTCAGACATCGCTCGTCTCCTTCTCGACCGTGACAATGCCGAGCTCCCGCTCGCGCATCACGGTGTAGATACGGGCGATCTCGCGGCGGACGGCGCGCAGCCGCCCGTGGCTCTCCAGCTGACCGGTCGCCGCCTGGAAGCGGAGGTTGAACAGCTCCTCCTTCGCCTCCTTCAGCTTCTGGACCAGGGTGTCCTGGTCCTCGAGCCGCAGCTCTCCGGCGGTCAGGCCCTTAGCCATCACGCCTCACCCACTTCACGCTTAACAATCTTGCACTTCATCGGAAGCTTGTGGATCGCGCGCTGCAGCGCCTCGCGAGCGATGGGCTCGGCGACGCCGGACAGCTCGAACATCACGCGCCCAGGCTTGACGTTCGCGATCCACCACTCCGGCGAACCCTTACCGGAACCCATGCGGGTCTCGGCGGGCTTCTTGGTGAGCGGACGGTCGGGGTAGATGTTGATCCACACCTTGCCGCCACGGCGGATGTGACGGGTCATGGCGATACGAGCCGACTCGATCTGACGGTTGGTCACGTAGGCGTGCTCAACCGCCTGGATGCCGAACTCGCCGAACACGACCCTGGTGCCGCCCTTGGCGGCTCCGCTGCGGTCAGGCCGGTGCTGCTTGCGGTGCTTGACCCTGCGCGGGATCAGCATGGTCAGCTCCCTTCAGCACCCGGCTGCGCAGCCGGGCCGGTCTCGGGGGCAGCCTGGGAGGCCGCCTCATTCCTGGGGGCACGGTCTCCGCGGCCACCGCCACGGCGAGCGCCGCCGGCGCCGCCACGACGCGGACGCTCGCCGCCACCGCGACGGTCGTCACGGTCGCGACGCTGGCCGGCGCGAGCACCGGCGGCAGCCGCCTCACGCTCGGCGCGGCTGGTCGGAGCCTCACCCTTGTAGATCCACACCTTCACGCCGATGCGGCCGAAGGTGGTGCGGGCCTCGTAGAAGCCGAAGTCGATGTCCGCGCGCAGCGTGTGCAGCGGCACACGACCCTCGCGGTAGAACTCCGACCTCGACATCTCGGCGCCGCCCAGACGACCGGAGCAGGCGACCCTGATGCCCTTGGCGCCGCTCTTCATGGCCGACTGCATCGCCTTGCGCATGGCGCGGCGGAAGGAGACACGGCTGGAGAGCTGCTCGGCCACGCCCTGCGCGACGAGCTGGGCGTCGATCTCGGGGTTCTTGACCTCGAGGATGTTGAGCTGGACCTGCTTCTTGGTCAGCTTCTCCAGGTCACCGCGGATGCGGTCGGCCTCGGCGCCACGGCGACCGATGACGATGCCGGGACGGGCGGTGTGGATGTCGACCTGGACGCGGTCGGTCGTACGCTCGATCTCGACCTTGGAGATGCCGGCCCGCTCCATGCCCTTCTGCAGCATGCGACGGATCGCCACGTCCTCAGCGACGTACGACTTGTACAGCTTGTCGGCGTACCACCGGCTCTTGAAGTCGGTCGTGATGCCGAGGCGGAACCCGTGCGGGTTAACCTTCTGGCCCACTATCGGGTCCTTCCCTTCGGCTCGCGGGACTCCACGATCACGGTGATGTGGCTGGTCCGCTTGTTGATCCGATAGGCGCGACCCTGGGCACGCGGACGAAACCGCTTCAGCGTCGGGCCCTCGTCGACCCACGCGCGGCTCACGACGAGCGTCTGCGGGTCGAGCTTGAAGTTGTGCTCAGCGTTCGCCATCGCGCTCGAGAGCACCTTGTAGATCGGCTCGCTAGCCGCCTGGCTGGCGAACTGCAGTACGGCCTGCGCCTCCGAAGCGGGCAGCCCGCGAATAAGGTCCACCACGCGGCGGGCCTTCTGGGGCGTGACACGGACGAACCGCGCCTGAGCCCTGGCTTCCATCGCTTACTCCTCTGATGCTTCGAAAGGCGCTTACCGCCGGCTGCGGCGGTCTTCCTTGACGTGGCTGCGGAAGGTCCGCGTGGGGGCGAACTCACCGAGCTTGTGACCGATCATCGACTCGGTGACGAACACCGGGACGTGCTTGCGGCCGTCGTGAACGGCGATCGTGTGGCCGAGCATGTCGGGCACGATCATGGATCGACGCGACCACGTCTTGATGACGTTCTTGGTGCCCTTCTCGTTCTGGACGTCCACCTTCTTCTGAAGGTGCTCGTCCACGAAGGGGCCCTTCTTAAGGCTACGTGGCATTTCGGCTGCTCCTACCGCTTCTTCTTGGACCGACGGCGGATGATCAGCCTGTCACTGGCCTTGTTCGCCTGACGGGTACGGCCCTCGGGCTTGCCCTTGGGGTTGACCGGGTGGCGACCACCGGAGGTCTTGCCCTCACCACCACCGTGCGGGTGGTCGACGGGGTTCATGGCCACACCACGAACGGTCGGGCGCTTGCCCTTCCACCGCATACGACCGGCCTTGCCCCAGTTGATGTTGGCCTGCTCGGCGTTGCCGACCTGACCAACCGTCGCGCGGCAACGGACGTCGACCATGCGCATCTCACCGGACGGCATACGCAGCGTGGCGTACTGGCCCTCCTTGGCGAGGAGCTGGATCTGCGCGCCGGCGGAACGACCGAGCTTGGCGCCGCCGCCCGGACGGAGCTCCACCGCGTGGATGAAGGTACCGGTCGGGATGTTGCGCAGCGGCAGGCAGTTGCCCGGCTTGATGTCGGCCGCGGGGCCGTTCTCGATCCTGTCGCCCTGCTTGAGGCCGGTCGGCGCGATGATGTAGCGCTTCTCGCCGTCGGCGTAGTGCAGCAGCGCGATGTTGGCGGTGCGGTTGGGGTCGTACTCGATGTGAGCGACCTTCGCCGGGATGCCATCCTTGTCGTGCCTGCGGAAGTCGATGATCCGGTAGGCGCGCTTGTGTCCACCACCCTGGTGGCGGGCGGTGACCCGGCCGTGGACGTTACGGCCACCCTTGCCGTGAAGGGGAGCAAGCAGCGACTTCTCCGGCTCGCTGCGGGTGATCTCGGAGAAGTCCGAGACACTCGAGCCGCGGCGACCCGGAGTCGTCGGCTTGTACTTACGGATGCCCATCTTTTTCGTTCATCCTTCGTCGGTTACATGGGTGAGCCCGCCGCGCTTTCGCACGGCGGTCTCATCCCCCGCGGGCCGTACGGCCTGCGCTTACTTGCTGGTTATCGGCTAGCCGATCTGACCGAAGATGTCGATCCGGTCGCCCTCGGCCAAGCTCACGATCGCGCGCTTGGTGTCGGGACGCTTGCCGAAGCCGGTACGGGTGCGCTTGCGCTTGCCCTGCCGGTTGATGGTGTTCACGCTGGTGACCTTGACCCCGAAGATCTGCTCGACGGCGATCTTGACCTGGGTCTTGTTCGCGGTCTTCTTCACCAGGAACGTGTACTTGTTGTTCTCGTCGATCAGGCCGTAGCTCTTCTCGGAGACAACCGGCTTGATGATGACGTCGCGCGGGTCGGCAACCCTCTCCAGGCGGCCCTTACGCTCGGCCGTCTGGACGTTCTGCGGGTTCTCCATCAGGCGTCTTCCTTCCCGCCCTGGCTCAGCCGCGCGACAACCTGGTCGTAGGCCTCCTGGGTGAAGACCACGTCGTCGTGGACGAGCACGTCGTAGGTGTTCAGCTGACCGGCGTCCAGCAGGTGGACCTCCGGCGCGTTGCGCAGGCTCAGCCAGGTCAGCTCGTCGGTCTCGCCGACCACGACCAGAACGGTCTTGGCGTCGGTGACCTTGCGCAGCGACTCGAGAGCCGCCTTGGTCTTCGGCGTCTCGCCGCTGACCAGGCCGCTGACCACGTGCACGCGACCGCCGGAGGCCCGGTCGGACAGGGCGCCACGCAGGGCGGCGGCCTTCATCTTCTTGGGCGTCTTCTGCGAGTAGTCACGCGGGAGCGGACCGTGGACGGTGCCACCACCGGCGAACTGCGGAGCGCGGGTCGAACCCTGACGGGCGCGACCGGTGCCCTTCTGGCGGTACGGCTTCTTGCCGCCACCGCTGACCTCGCCACGGGTCTTGGCCTTGTGGGTGCCCTGCCGGCGAGCGGCGAGCTGGGCCACGACCACCTGGTGGATCAGCGGGATGTTGACCTTGGCGCCGAAGATGTCTTCGGGCAGGTCGACGGAGCCGGTCTTCGCGCCGCTGGCGTCGAGGACGTCAATGCTGGTCACTTGGCAGCCCCCTTCTTTGCAGCGGTGCGGACGAGGACCAGGCTGCCGTTGGCGCCGGGGATCGCACCCTTGATCAGGATGAGGCCCTTCTCGGCGTCCACGGCGTGAACCTTGAGGCTCTGCACGGTGGTGCGGACGTTACCCATCCGACCGGCCATGCGGAGACCCTTGAAAACGCGGCCCGGGGTGGCGCAGCCACCGATGGAACCCGGCGAGCGGTGCTTGCGCTGCGTACCGTGCGAGGCACCCAGACCACCGAAGCCGTGCCGCTTCATGACACCGGCGAAGCCCTTGCCCTTGCTCTTGCCCGTCACGTCGACGAACTGGCCGGCCTCGAAGGTGTCAGCCAGCAGCTCCTGGCCGAGGGTGTAGTCGCTCGCGTCGTCGGTGCGGATCTCCGCGAAGTAACGGCGCGGGGTGATGTCGTGCTTACGCAGGTAGTCGCCGAGCGGCTTGTTGACCTTCCGGGGGTCGACCTGCCCGAAGCCGAGCTGGATGGCGGAGTAGCCGTCCTTGTCAGCGGTGCGGACCCTGGTCACCACGCACGGACCGGCCTCGACCACGGTCACCGGAACCATCCGGTTGTCCGCGTCGAAGACCTGGGTCATGCCGAGCTTCTTGCCCAGGACGCCCTTGATCGTCTTAGCCATGTCAGTGCGTTCCCTCAGAGCTTGATCGAAATGTCGACGCCGGCGGGGAGGTCGAGTCGCATGAGCGAGTCGACCGTCTTCGGCGTCGGGTCGATGATGTCAATCAGCCGCTTGTGCGTGCGCATCTCGAAGTGCTCGCGGCTGTCCTTGTACTTGTGCGGCGAGCGGATGACGCAGTACACGTTCTTCTCGGTCGGCAGCGGCACCGGGCCCGCGACCTTCGCGCCAGTCCGCGTCACCGTCTCGACGATCTTCTTGGCCGAGCTGTCGATGACCTCGTGGTCATAGGCCTTAAGCCGGATGCGGATCTTCTGTCCCGCCATAGTGGCCTCGGTGTCCTTCGCTGTCGTCTGAAAAAGTATCGTGCGGCCTGTGGCCGCTATGAGTGCGAGCGGAGACCGCCCGCTGACCCCACGTAGCAGACGCAATCGATCTGCTGGTTTCTTCCGTGATCCGGCAGTTACTTCGGTCACGTTCCCGAAGTGACTGCGAGATCACGGCTGTGCGTGGAGCCGCTGGTGCTCGGTTCGTGGTTCGGCGGCCGGCCCCTTCCGAGGGCCGACCGCCGCCCCAGCGATCGTGCTACTTGAGGATCTTCGTCACGCGACCGGCGCCGACGGTGCGGCCACCCTCACGGATCGCGAACTTCAGACCGTCCTCCATGGCGATGGGCTGGATCAGCTCAACGCGCATCTCGGTGTTGTCGCCCGGCATGACCATCTCGGTGCCCTCGGGGAGGTTCACCACGCCGGTCACGTCCGTCGTACGGAAGTAGAACTGCGGGCGGTAGTTGTTGAAGAACGGCGTGTGGCGGCCGCCCTCGTCCTTGCTCAGGATGTAGACCTGGGCCTCGAACTCGGTGTGCGGGGTGGTCGTGCCCGGCTTGATGATGCACTGGCCGCGCTCGACGTCCTCACGCTTGATGCCGCGCAGGAGCAGACCGACGTTGTCACCGGCCTGGCCCTCGTCGAGCAGCTTGCGGAACATCTCGACGCCGGTGACCGTGGTGGTGGTCTTCTCCGGACGGATGCCGATGATGTCGACCGTCTCGTTGACCTTGACGACACCGCGCTCGATACGGCCGGTGACGACGGTGCCACGACCGGTGATCGAGAAGACGTCCTCGATCGGCATCAGGAACGGCTTGTCGGTGTCACGCTGCGGCTCGGGGACGTTCTCGTCGACAGCGGTCATCAGCTCGATGATGCTGTCGCCCCACTTCTGGTCGCCCTCGAGGGCCTTCAGAGCGGAGACGCGAACGACGGGCAGGTCGTCGCCGGGGAACTCCTGAGCGGACAGCAGCTCACGGACCTCGAGCTCGACGAGCTCCAGGATCTCCTCGTCGTCGACCATGTCGGCCTTGTTGAGGGCCACGACGATGTAGGGGACGCCGACCTGGCGGGCCAGGAGGACGTGCTCCTTCGTCTGCGGCATCGGGCCGTCGGTGGCGGCGACCACGAGGATCGCGCCGTCCATCTGAGCGGCACCGGTGATCATGTTCTTCACGTAGTCGGCGTGACCGGGGCAGTCCACGTGAGCGTAGTGGCGCTTCTCGGTCTGGTACTCGACGTGCGCGATGGAGATCGTGATACCACGAGCCTTCTCCTCGGGCGCCTTGTCGATCTTGTCGAACGGGGTCGCCTCGTTAAGCTCGGGGTAACGCTCGTGGAGCACCTTGGTGATCGCCGCGGTCAGAGTGGTCTTGCCGTGGTCGATGTGCCCAATGGTGCCGATGTTCACGTGCGGCTTAGTCCGCTCGAACTTGGCCTTAGCCACTGGTTCTCTCCTTAGAGAATCTGACTGACTTACTTCACACTCGGGCCCGGGGTTTAGCCCGGCCCCTGGGCGGTGGGGCGGCTCGTCGCCACCCCACCAGGGACACCGGGGTGTCCCGGACCTCTCCGGCGGCGGACCACCGGCGAGTCTCCGGGCTCATCGCCCCGGCCCGTCGGCAAGGTGGGCGACGACCGCCGCCCACTCTGCCATCGGGCCTCCAGGGCTGTTCGCCCCGGGCCCCTTTGGCAGCGGGGCGACGATCTCCTCCCCACCTCTGCCATCGGGACTCGGGAGCTTATTCGCCCCGGGCCTTCGCGACGATCTCCTTGGCGATGCCCGGAGGCACCTCCGCGTAGGAGTCGAACTGCATGCTGTAGCTCGCCCGGCCCTGAGTGCGGCTGCGCAGGTCACCCACGTAGCCGAACATCTCGGACAGCGGAACGAGCGCGGCGATGACACGGGCGCCGGCGCGCTCGTCCATCGACTGGATCTGCCCGCGGCGACCGTTGAGGTCACCGATGACGTCACCCATGTAGTCCTCGGGCGTGGTGACCTCGACGGCCATCATCGGCTCAAGGAGCACGGCGTCGGCCTTGCGAGCGGCCTCCTTGAAGGCCATCGAGCCGGCGATCTTGAAGGCCATTTCGGAGGAGTCGACGTCGTGCGCCGCACCGTCGGTCAGCGTCACCTTCACGCCCACCATCGGGTAGCCGGCCAGCACGCCGAACTCGGCCGCCTCCTGGGCGCCCGCGTCGACCGAGGGGATGTACTCCCTCGGGACACGACCACCCGAGACCTTGTTCTGGAACTCGTAGCCGTCGTTGCCGTCGCCCAGCGGCTCCAGGTCGATGATGACCCGCGCGAACTGACCGGAACCACCGGTCTGCTTCTTGTGGGTGTAATCGACCTTCTCCACCTTGCGGCGGATGGTCTCGCGGTAGGCGACCTGCGGACGGCCGACGTTGGCCTCGACCTTGAACTCTCGACGCATACGGTCGACGAGGATCTCGAGGTGAAGCTCGCCCATGCCCCAGATGACCGTCTGACCGGTCTCCTCGTCACGGCGGACCTGGAAGGACGGGTCCTCCTCGGCCAGACGCTGGATGGCGGTGCCGAGCTTCTCCTGGTCGCCCTTGGTCTTGGGCTCGATCGCGACGTTGATGACCGGGGCCGGGAACGTCATCGACTCGAGCACGACCTGGTTGGCCGGGTCGGAGAGCGTGTCACCTGTGGTGGTGTCCTTCAGACCCATCACGGCGACGATCTGACCAGCGTGCGCGGACGGGCGCTCCTCGCGCTTGTTCGCGTGCATCTGGTAGATCTTGCCGATCCGCTCCTTCTTGCCCTTCACCGAGTTGATGACACCGGTGCCGGTCTCGAGCGTGCCCGAGTAGATGCGGATGTAGGTCAGACGACCCAGGTGCTGGTCGCTCATGATCTTGAAGGCCAGCGCGGAGAAGGGCTCCGTGGTGTCCGCGTGACGCTCGACGACCTCGTCCTCGTTGTTGACCGCGTGGCCCTTGAAGGCCGGGATGTCGGTCGGGGCGGGGAGGTAGGCCACGATCGCGTCGAGCAGGGGCTGAACACCCTTGTTCTTGAACGCGGTGCCGGTCAGGACCGGGTTGATGGCGCTGGACAGCGTGGCGCGGCGGATGGCCGCGACCAGCTGCTCCTCGGTGGGCTCGTTGCCCTCGAGGAAGAGCTCCATCAGCTCGTCGTCGTTCTCGGCGACGGTCTCGACCAGCTTCTCGCGCCACTCACGAGCAGTGTCGGCGTACTCGGCCGGGATGTCGACGGTGTCGTACATCTCGCCCTTGGCAGCCTCTTCGCTCCAGAGCAGACCCTTCATCTTCACCAGGTCGATGACGCCCTTGAAGCCGGCCTCAACACCCCAGGGAAGCTGGATGACAGCCGGGGTCGCACCCAGACGGCTGATCATCATGTCGACGCAGCGGTGGAACTCCGCGCCGACGCGGTCCATCTTGTTCACGAAGCAGATGCGCGGCACGCCATAGCGGTCAGCCTGGCGCCACACCGTCTCCGACTGCGGCTCGACACCGGCGACACCGTCGAACACGGCGACGGCACCGTCGAGGACGCGGAGCGAGCGCTCCACCTCGATGGTGAAGTCGACGTGACCCGGAGTGTCGATGATGTTGATGGTGTGGTCGAGCCACTCGCAGGTCGTCGCGGCAGACGTGATCGTGATGCCGCGCTCCTGCTCCTGCTCCATCCAGTCCATCGTGGCAGCGCCCTCGTGGACTTCACCGATCTTGTAGTTGATGCCGGTGTAGAACAGGATGCGCTCGGTCGTGGTGGTCTTGCCCGCGTCGATGTGGGCCATGATCCCGATGTTGCGGATCTTGGCCAGGTCAAGAGCGGTCGTGGTGGCCACTTCTCTCGCGTCCTCGTCGTCTCGTCGAACCCGCTGTTACCAGCGGTAGTGGGCGAAGGCCTTGTTGGACTCGGCCATCTTGTGGGTGTCCTCGCGCTTCTTGACACTCGCCCCGAGGCCGTTGCTGGCGTCCAGGAGCTCGTTCATGAGGCGCTCGGTCATGGTCTTCTCGCGGCGGGCGCGGGAGTACTGCACCAGCCAACGCAGGGCCAGGGTGGTGCTGCGCGCGGCGCGCACCTCGACCGGCACCTGGTAGGTCGCGCCACCGACACGGCGGCTGCGGACCTCGAGAGTGGGCTTGACGTTGTCGAGGGCGCGCTTCAGCGTGACGACCGGGTCGTTGCCGGTCTTGTCCTTGCAGCCCTCGAGGGCTCCGTAGACGATCGACTGCGCGATGGAGCGCTTGCCGTCCAGAAGTACCTTGTTGATCAGGGCGGTGACCAGCGGCGAGCTGTACACCGGGTCAGACATGAGCTGACGACGGCCAGGAGAACCCTTGCGAGGCATGGTTACTTCTCCTTCTTGGTGCCGTAGCGGCTGCGGGCCTGCTTGCGGTTACGAACGCCCTGGGTGTCGAGAGAACCACGGATGATCTTGTAGCGAACACCCGGCAGGTCCTTCACACGACCGCCACGCACGAGCACGATCGAGTGCTCCTGCAGGTTGTGACCCACACCGGGGATGTAGGCCGTGACCTCGATGCCGTTGGTGAGCCGAACACGGGCCACCTTGCGCAGTGCCGAGTTGGGCTTCTTGGGAGTCGTGGTGTAGACGCGCTGGCACGTGCCGCGACGCTGCGGGCTCCCCTTGAGGGCAGGAGTCTTGGTCTTGGTGACCTTGTCCTGCCGGCCCTTGCGGACCAACTGCTGAATAGTGGGCACTGCCACTCCGTTCGTGCCTTGGCCGGTAATACGTACGTTGAGCGTTTCGCAGGTACTGCCGGTGTCATGACCTGCTGGTTTTCCCCTCCCGCCGACCCACGCGGTCGGGCGTGTCGCGCTCTGTCGAGCCACGAGCCCCCGCGTCATCGAACGCCGGAGAGGGACCATGCCGCGCAGCCTGTCGGAGCGCATGCATGAGGGCCCGTGAACCCACGGGCACGAAGGGCAAGACTACCCACCCCAGCGCAGCACGTCAAAACGACTGCGACCGGTCACTGCCAGTGTGACCGTACATTCGTGCCGTGGCCTTATCAGACCCTCGTCTAGCTTACCCGCAACACTCGAGTTGTCCGGCCCTTCTCCACCACACGTTTTCCCCTTCTGTACGGCAAGCGCGCCCCCCTCGACGTCGTCTCGCCTGTCCGGCCTTCCGTGACGCACCCCGGCCACGCGCGCTCGGTGACGCGTATCCCTCAGCAGAGCCCGGCCCCGTGCGGAGGGTGGCGCGTGGGGCGGCTTGCCGTACCGGAGGTCGGCCTGCACCGCCGGGACCAGCGGGAACCCGGGCGGCCCGCACCGGCCGCCGAAAGAGAACCCCCGCCACACGGATCCGCCGCGGCCGGCCATGGCCCTCCCGGGAAGAGTTCCCACCACGCGCGGACACCCGCCCCGTGGCAAGGCCTGGCGATGGCGGGCTGGTCGTGACGTACGGCCGCCCCGTGCGGGGCGTTCCCTGGCGATGGCGGGCTGGTCGTGCCGTGGGGCGCGGCTGCCGCCCCCTCGACACGGGAGAGAGCCCCGCCGTGCGGGACGGCGGGTGGTGGCAGATGCGACGGCCGGGCGTCCCCTGGGAAGAGGACCCCGCCCTGCGGGACACCCATCCGGCGGTGACGGGTCGTCATGACAGGGGACGCGCCGTGCGGGAAGAGCCGGTCGTCGGTGACGGACAGCGGAACATCTGGCGAAAAAACGGGAACGCCCCGCGTCCTGGACAGGACACGGGGCGTTCCGGCTAGCTGATCGCCTAGCGGTTGTACTGACCGAAGTCGTACTCCTCCAGCGGAACGGCCTCGCCGCTGCCGGTGCCGAAGGTGTAGTCCGCGGCCGAACCGTCGTAGCCGCCGACCGTGTACATCGCGGCCTTGGCCTCCTCGGTCGGCTCCACCCGGATGTTGCGGTACTGGGGCATACCCGTACCGGCCGGGATGAGCTTACCGATGATGACGTTCTCCTTCAGGCCCAGGAGCGAGTCGGACTTGGCGTGGATCGCCGCGTCCGTCAGGACCCTGGTGGTCTCCTGGAAGGAGGCCGCCGACAGCCACGACTCGGTGGCCAGCGACGCCTTCGTGATGCCCATGAGGACCGGACGGCCGGCGGCGGGGCCGCCACCCTCGGCGACGGTCTCGCGGTTGAGCTGCTCGAAGCGCGGACGCTCGACGAGCTCGCCGGGCAGCAGGTCGGTGTCACCGGACTCGAGCACGTTGACGCGCTTGAGCATCTGCCGAACGATGATCTCGATGTGCTTGTCGTGGATCGACACACCCTGCGAGCGGTAGACCTGCTGGACCTCGGCCACCAGGTGCAGCTGCACCGCACGCGGGCCGAGGATGCGCAGGACCTCGTTCGGGTTGACCGCACCGGCGATGAGCTGGGTGCCCACCGACACGTGCTGGCCGTCCTGGACGAGCAGACGCGAGCGCATCGACACCGGGTAGGCGACCTCCTCCGAGCCGTCGTCGGGGACGATCACCACCTTGCGGGTCTTGTCGGTCTCGTCGATGCGGACCCGGCCCTCGGCCTCGGAGATCGGGGCGACACCCTTGGGGATGCGCGCCTCGAACAGCTCCTGGACACGGGGCAGACCGTGGGTGATGTCGGCACCCGCCACACCACCGGTGTGGAAGGTACGCATCGTCAGCTGGGTGCCGGGCTCACCGATCGACTGGGCGGCGATGATGCCGACCGCCTCGCCGACGTCGACGAGCTTGCCGGTGGCCAGCGAGCGGCCGTAGCAGGTCGCGCAGACCCCGATCTTCGCCTCGCACACCAGCGCGCTGCGGGTGCGGACCGTCTCGATGCCGGCCTCGACCAGCGCCGTGACGTGGGTGTCGTTGATGTCGACACCCGTCGCGGCGATGATCTTGCCGTCGACCTCGACGTCCTCGGCGAGGATGCGGCCGTGCACGTTGGACTCGGCGTTCTCCGCCTTGACCAGGTTGCCGGCCGAGTCGCGCTCGCCGACGTGCAGCGGGACCGCGCGGTCGGTGCCGCAGTCGATCTCGCGGACGATGACGTCCTGGGCCACGTCGACCAGACGACGGGTCAGGTAACCCGAGTCGGCGGTACGCAGGGCGGTGTCGGCCAGACCCTTCCGCTGACCGTGGGTGGAGATGAAGTACTCCAGAACCGACAGGCCCTCGCGGAAGGAGGCCTTGATCGGCCGGGGGATCGTCTCACCCTTGGTGTTGGACACCAGACCACGGATACCGGCGATCTGACGCACCTGCATCTTGTTACCGCGGGCGCCGGAGTTGACCATCATCCAGACCGGGTTCGTCGCGGGGAACGCGTTGACCATGTCGGTCTCGACGTCCGCCGTGGCGTGGGTCCAGATCTCGATGAGCTCCTGGCGGCGCTCCTCGTCGGTGATCAGACCGCGCTCGTACTCGCGCTGGACCTTGTCGGCCCGGCGCTCGTAGTTCTCCATGATCTCGGCCTTGCGCGGCGGCGCGACGACGTCGTCGATCGAGATCGTGACGCCGGAGCGGGTCGCCCAGCGGAAGCCCGCGTCCTTGAGCGCGTCGAGCGAGGCGGCCACCTCGACCTTGGGGTAGGTCTCGGCCAGCTCGTTGACGATCGCGGACAGCTGCTTCTTGCCCACCTGGAAGTTGACGAACGGGTAGTTGTTCGGGAGCGTCTGGTTGAACAGGCACCGGCCGAACGTCGTCTCCAGGCGGATCGGGTCGCCTGCCTCCCAGCCCTCGGGAGCCGACCAGCCGCGCGGCGGCTGGACGTCACCGGCGAGCCGGATCTGGATCTTGGCCTGGATCTCCAGCTCGCGGCGGTCGAAGGCCATCTGGGCCTCGGCCACCGAGCCGAACACCCGGCCCTCGCCGACCGCGTCGTCCTTCTGCGTGGTCAGCCAGTACAGGCCGATGACCATGTCCTGGGTGGGCATCGTCACGGGCTTGCCGTCGGCCGGCTTGAGGATGTTGTTGGTCGAGAGCATCAGGATGCGAGCCTCGGCCTGGGCCTCAGCCGACAGCGGCAGGTGCACGGCCATCTGGTCACCGTCGAAGTCCGCGTTGAACGCGGTGCAGACGAGCGGGTGGATCTGGATGGCCTTGCCCTCGACCAGCTGCGGCTCGAACGCCTGGATGCCCAGACGGTGGAGCGTGGGCGCGCGGTTGAGCAGCACGGGGTGCTCGGTGATGACCTCTTCGAGCACGTCCCACACCACGGGACGGGCGCGCTCGACCATCCGCTTGGCCGACTTGATGTTCTGCGCGTGGTTGAGGTCGACCAGACGCTTCATCACGAACGGCTTGAACAGCTCCAGCGCCATCTGCTTGGGCAGGCCGCACTGGTGCAGCTTCAGCTGCGGGCCGACGACGATGACCGAACGGCCGGAGTAGTCGACTCGCTTGCCCAGCAGGTTCTGGCGGAACCGGCCCTGCTTACCCTTCAGCATGTCGCTGAGGGACTTCAGCGGACGGTTGCCGGGGCCCGTGACCGGGCGACCGCGGCGGCCGTTGTCGAACAGCGCGTCGACGGCCTCCTGGAGCATCCGCTTCTCGTTGTTCACGATGATCTCGGGCGCGCCGAGGTCGAGAAGTCGCTTGAGGCGGTTGTTCCGGTTGATCACACGACGGTAGAGGTCGTTGAGGTCGGAGGTGGCGAACCGGCCACCGTCGAGCTGCACCATCGGGCGCAGGTCCGGCGGGATGACCGGGATGCAGTCGAGCACCATGCCGCGCGGCGAGTTGGTGGTGTTGAGGAACGCCGACACGACCTTGAGCCGCTTGAGGGCACGGGCCTTCTTCTGGCCCTTGCCGCTGCGGATCGTCTCGCGCAGGTTCTCGGCCTCGGCGTCCAGGTCGAAGCTGATCAGCCGCTCCTGGATCGCCTGCGCGCCCATGCCGCCCTTGAAGTAGCGGCCGAAGCGGTCGCGCATCTCGCGGTAGAGCATCTCGTCGCCCTCGAGGTCCTGGACCTTGAGGTTCTTGAAACGGCTCCACACCTCGTCGAGGCGGTCGAGCTCGCGCTGGGCCCGGTCGCGGAGCTGGCGCATCTCGCGCTCGGCGCCCTCGCGGACCTTGCGGCGCTGGTCGCCCTTGGCGCCGGCGGCCTCGAGCTCGGCCAGGTCGCTCTCGAGCTTCTTCTGCCTGGCCTCGATGTCGGCGTCACGGCGCTGCTCGATGTGCTGCCGCTCGACGGAGATCTTCGCCTCCAGCGACGGCAGGTCACGGTCACGCAGCTCGGTCTCGACGTGCGTGATCATGTAGGCCGCGAAGTAGATGACCTTCTCCAGGTCCTTCGGGGCCAGGTCGAGCAGGTAGCCAAGGCGCGAGGGAACGCCCTTGAAGTACCAGATGTGGGTGACCGGCGCGGCCAGCTCGATGTGGCCCATCCGCTCACGACGCACCTTGGCGCGAGTGACCTCGACGCCGCAGCGCTCGCAGATGATGCCCTTGAAGCGGACGCGCTTGTACTTACCGCAGTAGCACTCCCAGTCGCGGGTCGGGCCGAAGATCTTCTCGCAGAAGAGCCCGTCCTTTTCCGGCTTGAGAGTCCGGTAGTTGATGGTCTCGGGCTTCTTCACCTCGCCGTGCGACCACTGGCGGATGTCGTCGGCCGTGGCAAGGCCGATGCGGAGCTCGTCGAAGAAGTTGACGTCCAGCATGTGCTATCTCCCCCTCAGACTTCTTCCACGCTGCTCGGCTCGCGCCGGGACAGATCGATACCGAGCTCCTCGGCCGCCCTGAAGACGTCCTCGTCGGTGTCGCGCATCTCGATCGACATGCCGTCGCTGGACAGCACCTCGACGTTCAGGCACAGTGACTGCATTTCCTTGATGAGGACCTTGAAGGATTCGGGGATACCGGGTTCGGGGATGTTCTCGCCCTTGACGATCGCCTCGTAGACCTTGACGCGGCCCAGGACGTCGTCGGACTTGATGGTGAGCAGCTCCTGCAGGGCGTAGGCGGCACCGTAGGCCTCGAGGGCCCACACCTCCATCTCACCGAAGCGCTGGCCGCCGAACTGCGCCTTACCACCCAGCGGCTGCTGGGTGATCATCGAGTACGGACCGGTCGACCGCGCGTGGATCTTGTCGTCGACCAGGTGCAGCAGCTTGAGGATGTAGATGTAGCCGACCGAGATCGGGTACGGGAACGGCTCGCCGGAGCGGCCGTCGAACAGCTTGGCCTTGCCGGTCTCCTGCACCATGCGGTCACCGTCGCGGTTGGCGATGGTGTTGCTGAGCAGGCCGACGATCTCCTCCTCGTGGGCACCGTCGAACACCGGGGTGGCGACGTTGGTGCGCGGCTCGACACGGCCGAAGCCCTTGTCGCGCAGCCGCTCGGCCCACGCCTCCTCGATGCCGGAGATGTCCCAGCCTCTGGCGGCGATCCACCCGAGGTGGGTCTCCAGGACCT